>CAYFRT010000052.1:0-2703 GCA_964345585.1 uncultured Actinomyces sp.
TGGACCGCGATATCGCCTGAAATATCCAGGCGGTCCGCGGCGGGAGCACCGGAAGCGCAACCCGCCACCAGTGCTCCCACTGCCGTTAGTGCTGCTGCCAACAGTCCAAGCCTGTTACGCGCGCGCAAGCCGGATCACGTTCCAGGAAACGGGGGGAAGTTCCATCTTCACAATCCCCTCCGAAACGGACGCTGTCTCATTTGCCACGGGGACAACGGAGCTGTCATCGTCCGCCGAGGCAGCCCAGTAGGGGTCGGTGCTCGAGTAACTTGTGGCTTCCAGAACCTGGTGGCCTGCTGCCCGCAGGTCGATCTCAAGATCCATCGAATCTGTCATTGACCTGTTCACTGCAAACACGGTTGTGATGCCGGATTCCTCGTCCCACGTCGCAACAGCGTCCAGAACGGGGACCTCGCCGTAGCGCTTCGTTTCGTAGGTGGGGGAGGAAATCACTGGCTGGAGCACGACGCCGCTTGCCAGGTTGGAGGCCTGAGCGAATGGGTAGAAGATCGTTTGCTTCCAGACGCGGCCACCCGGTTCTGTCATGATCGGCGCGATAACGTTGACCAATTGTGCAAGTGAAGCGGAGTGCACGCGGTCGGTGTGGCGGAGAAGCGAAATCAGGAGTCCGCCGACAACGATGGCGTCAGCGACGGTGTAGTTGTCTTCCAGAAGGACAGGGGCGATCGGCCAGTCGTCGCCCCTTGGCGGGACAGACTCGGCGCGTTTCTGGTACCACACGTTCCATTCGTCGAAGGAGATGTTGATCCGCTTCTTGTACTTGCCCTTGGCGCGGACCGCGTCGGCCGTGGCGACAACGTCGTCGACAAAGTTGTCCATTTCGACGCTGGAGGCGAGGAACGAGGCCAGATCGCCGTCCCTTTCCCAGTAGTAAGCGTGGGCGGAGATGTAGTCGACAAGTTCGTAGGTTTGGCTCAGGACTTCGTATTCCCAAGCGGAGAACGTTTCCATTTCGGGGCTGGAGGAGCCGCAGGCGACCAGTTCCAGATCCGGGTCCATCATTCGCATGGCGCTAGCGGTTTCGGCGGCAAGACGCCCGTAGTCTTCGGCGCTCTTGTGTCCCACCTGCCAGGGGCCGTCCATCTCATTTCCAAGGCACCACATCTTGACCTTGTATGGGTTCTCATCCCCGTACTCACGTCGGAGGTCTGACAGTTTTGAGCCGCCTGGGACGTTGCAGTACTCAAGAAGGTCCAGGGCTTCGGTAACACCGCGGGTGCCCAGGTTCACAGCCATCATGGGCTCAATGTCTGCCTTCTTCGCCCAGCGCATGAATTCATCGACGCCCACGGTGTTCGGGTCACTTGAGTGCCAGGCTAGGTCCAGCCGGGTGGGGCGTTCTTCGACGGGCCCAATTCCGTCTTCCCACCGGTATCCGGAAACGAAGTTGCCTCCCGGGTAGCGGACGGTGGAGACGCCCAGGTCCTTTACCAGTTCGATGACGTCTTCTCTGAAGCCGTCTTCATCTGCGCTGGGGTGTTCAGGGTCGTAGATGCCGGTGTAAACGCAGCGCCCTAGGTGCTCAACGAAGGAGCCAAAGGTTCTGCGGCGGACGGGGCCAACTTGAAAGCTGGGGTCAAGGGTGATTCGGGCGGTGGTCATGTTGTCTCCTCGAGGACACTCTGCTTTGAGCGCTGCTTGTCTCAATGTATACGATATTACATCGATGTAGATAGAATGGCATGACGAAGCCTATCTCGTCAACATGTGGGTTTTGGGGTTTTGGCCTCGCCTGTACGAAGACGGTGCCCTAATTCGGCAATTTCCGTACCAGGCATGCGGCCTCTCCTCGCCTCGCGCGCCGACGGAAGGGGTAAATGGCCGCGTATTTCTAGGGATTTCTCGGTACCGAAGGGTGAATTCTTGATTCTGTGTCCATTTTGTGATCTAACCTGGTTGACACTACTGCTGTTCGTAAGGCATTCGTTTGCCACGTTGTAAACCACGTGGTAGTCAGTCGCTACGACAGGATTACCACGTTATAGATCCGGAGAGGCCCTGATGACATAGTCAGGGTCGACTAGGCTCTCACGTCGCAGTGAGAGGTTCGCTGGAGGCCCACAGAATGCGAACTGAAAGGCGCACCATTGAAAATGTCGAGATTTGCTGCGGTGACAGCGGTTGCCATAGCGGGAGCTCTAGCGCTCGGAAGATGTGGATCCAGTGGATCGGACGGCTCCGGCGGTCAAAGCGGCTCATCAAAGGCCGACACATTCCAGTTTATGTTCCGTGGCGGCCCTGATGAGAAGGCTGCATATGAAGAGGCAATTGCCCGCTTCACCGAAGAAACGGGAACCAAGGTTGACATCATCGTCACCGATGCCGACCAGTACGGCACAAAGCTTCAGGCTGCAGTTTCGGGTGGCAAGGTCCCGGACGTGTTCTACATCGAGCAGTCAAACCTCCAGTCCTACGTTCACTCCGGTGTCCTGATGGACATCACGGATGAGATTGCCGCATCGGGTGTTGATCTGGACAACATTTGGCCATACGGCGTTGACTCCTACCGTTTCGATGGCGTTCTGCAGGGAACCCCTGAGGGCCGTCTGTACGGCCTGCCCAAGGACGTCGGCCCCTTTGCCTTTGGCTACAACGTGACGATGTTTGAGAACGAAGGAATCCCCCTACCTGACAAGGACAAGGGATACAACTGGGATGAGTTCGTCGAGGTTTGCCAGAAGC
>CAYFRT010000052.1:2803-9046 GCA_964345585.1 uncultured Actinomyces sp.
CCTGACAAGGACAAGGGATACAACTGGGATGAGTTCGTCGAGGTTTGCCAGAAGCAGCCGTGAAGCTGGTTACCTACCTGTCCGCTGACAAGACCGCCCAGGAGACCCTGGTCGACGCCGGCATCCAGGTCCCGAACCTGATCGACATGGCCGAAGAATGGGCCGCAGTTACCGACAGCGAGCCCGCGAACCGTGAAGAGTTCCTCACGATCGTTCAGAAGACCGGACGCGCCATGCCAGCCGCATTCACCTACGGTGGCCAGTGGTACGACGAGCTCTGGACGAACATCCAGCCCGTCCCACTTAAACACTGTTCGGCGAAAGGACCCCGAGATGAGTAGGAGCGACGTCGTGGACAAACCAAAGTCCGCGTCGAGCACCGCAGAAACCGGTGAAGGCTGCGCACCAAAAAGGAGCTGGCGCAACTCCACAAAGAAGAGCGCCGATGGGCGGCGCTTTTCATCGCCGCACCAGTAATCGGGTTCTTAACATTCACGCTGTTCCCTGTTCTCTCCGCTGTTTACGCCTCGTTTACAAGGTGGAACGGCCTTGGCCAGATGACCTGGATCGGCTTCGACAACTACACGCGGTTGTTCTCTGACCATTACTTCACCCAGGCGCTGTGGAACACCTTCTTCTACATGATTGGCATTCCAATTGGGCTAGCGCTGGCGCTACTTCTGGCCCTAGCACTGAATCGTGGCTTGGTTGGTACAGCCTTTTTCCGAACCGCGTACTACGTGCCGGTGATTTCCTCCCTCGCGGCGGTTGCGATCGTTTGGCAGTTTGCCTACAACGGCGACTACGGCTTCATTAACCAGGTTCTTTCCTGGTTCGGAATACAGGGCCCGAACTGGCTCCAGAGCACAGTCTGGGTCAAACCGGCAATCATCTTGATGGCGATCTGGAAAGCCCTCGGCTACTCAATGCTGCTGTACTTGGCAGCGATCCAGTCCGTGCCGAAGAGCCTGATGGAAGCAGCGCAGTTGGACGGCGCAGGCCCGGTCGCAAGGCCTCGGTACATCATCATTCCGATGGTTAGGCCTGTGACCTTCTTCCTTGTTGTCACCAACATCATTGGTGGTGCTCAACTGTTTACCGAGGTCAACATTATGACTCCTGGAGGCGGCCCCGAGTTCTCTTCGGCGACTGTCGTTTGGTACATCTTCCGCCAGGCGTTCCGCTACCAGGAGATGGGGTACGCGACAGCGATGGCCATCGTCCTCGGAATAATCATTTTCATTGTCACGTTGATCCAGTTCCGGATGAACCGACGCAACGAATTCAGCATCGAGTAGGCAGACAGACGAATGACGACTCTCTCCACAGAGGAAACACCTCTTTTGCCACAGCCTGAACAGCACAAGCTGAAGTGGAGGCGACGCCAGAGCACTCAACGGGGCTCAACCGTCGGCAATGTTCTCCTGTTCATCTTGCTTTCCATTGGCGCGGTCATCATGTTGGCTCCGCTCATTTGGATGGTCAGCACTTCTTTGAAGACCAAGGCCGAAGTGTTCGCACTTCCCTTGTCTGGATCCCAGAGGATCCCCAGTGGGACACATACACGGGTATGTGGTCGGCGGCGCCGATCCTCTCAGGCTTCAAGAACAGTGCGATCGTGAGCTTCTCGGTCACCATTATCGGATCAGCCACCTCGACCCTCGCGGCTTACGCGTCAGCGAAGATGCGCTTGCCTGGAAAGAATGCAATCTTCCTGGGTCTGCTCTCGGGTCTGATGATCCCTTACCCGACGCTGATGATCCCGCAGTTCGTGATGTTCTCCCGGGTTGGTTGGGTTGACACGCTTCTGCCGCTGATCGTGCCAGCACTGTTCGGCAATATCATCATGATCTTCTTCCTTCGTCAGTATTTGACGAGCGTGCCGGATTCGATGACTGAGGCCGCGCGGATTGATGGTGCATCTCAGCCGCGAATCTTTGCCACCATGATCGTTCCTCTAATCAGACCTGCTATCGCTGCCCAGTTCATCCTGTGGTTCATGGGTGTCTAGAACGACTACTTGGCACCGATCATCTACCTGAACAGCCCCCAGAGACAGACGCTGCAGGTTGTGATTGCAAACCTCAACGTTGAGTTCGCGACGCAACGCGACTACGCACTTATCATGGGTGCTAGCTTCGTTTCGCTAATCCCGATCCTTGTCGTCTTCTTGATCTTCCAGCGCCAGATCATCGAGTCGGTCGCACTCACAGGCGCTAAGGGGTAAGGAAGGTGCGGCAAGTGGGCGTACAAGACTCCACAGATATGAGTCCAACCGGTTGGGCTGCGGGCGTGATGCACGTGCTCAACATTGAAATCAGATGGTGGGTCTAAGTCTGCTTGCCGCACTGGGAACCCTCGCAGGCCTTGTGGGTCGCGGGGGTTATGCCCACTTTTGCGGCCGCGGGGATCCTCGGATCAGAGTTGATCTCCGGTCGGCCCATTTACAAGCTTTGGGGCAGCTTCTGGCGGGAATGGAAGAACTCCTGGGTGCGGGCGAACCTGCTGGGGATCCCATTCCTGGTTTTCGCGTTGCTTCTTTGGCTGGATCTTCGTATCGCTTGGAACGCGACAGGGAATGCCCGTCCCCTTCTAATCACGCTGCCGGTAATAGTCGCACTGTTCGTACTAAGTAGCGTCTTTTATTTTCCAACAGTTGCCACGCGGTACGAGGACAGCCTGCCACGTTCCTGGCGCTTCCTGGCATTGGCGCCAGTGCTTTTCCCCGCAGCCACGTTTGCTGCCCTGGTCAGCGTAGTTGCCCTGGCAGTTGTCTACTCTTTTGTCCCGTTCTTAGCGGCCTTGACTGCTGGGGCGCTCCCCGCGGCTGTCGTGACCAGGGTAGTGCGTGACCGCCTCCTTCAAACGGACGAGTAGCAACTTCCCCCAACCGGAGATTCTCCCGGGAATTTACGAGGTGGAAGTTGACTGGCGCTCTTCAATCTTGAAGGGCGCTATATACAACCGTGGTGCCAGACCAGAGTCGGGGTTCTCGATGCGCTCCATCAGCATGTCCAGCGCTTTTTCAGCGATCTCCTTGCTTCCCGGCGAAACCGTTGAGAGCGTCGGCGCAGAATACGCGGACTCTTCGATGTCGTCGAACCCGATGACTTTGACTTCCTGCGGCACCGCTACTCCGCGAAGTGCCAGCGTGTGAAGAGCGCCCAGGGCCAACGCGTCGTTGAGGGCAAAAATCGCGTCAAACTCAATTCCACTCTTGATCAACCTGGAAGTGGCTTCAGCGCCGGATTTCCTATGCCAGGGGCCCGCTTCGATCATCAGGTTCGGGTCAGGTATTACGCCCCGTTCGTGAAGCGCCTCCAAATGTCCTTGCAGACGCAGTGCCGCTGACCCCTGCATTTCGTTTGCGTGGGTGCCCACCACCGCGATGCGTCGGCACCCTCTGTCCAGCAGGTGTTTCGTTGCGGCGCGAGCCCCCTCAACGTTGGCCATCGTCACATGGTCCACCGGGCCGCCAAAGATTCGTTCTCCCAACAGGACCAACGGATACTCCACGTTGAGAGCACCCACGTCGTTTTGAGTCATCTCCAGCGGAGAAAAGATCAGTCCGTCAGTTAAACCTCTCCTGGGTGCGCGCAAACTTTCAAGTTCTCGGTCGCGGCTACCCCCTGCAGTCTCAACGATTACGGAGATCCCGCGCCGGTTCGCGCCTGCCATGACCGCATCTGCAAGTTGGGCGAAATAGGGGAGTGCTAGTTCTGGAAGCACCAGGCCAATAACTCCAGCCCTACCGCTACGCAGGCTCCGCGCCGAAGCATTCACCTGGTAGTCGAGTTGCTGTATGGCCTTTTCCACGCGGGCGCGTGTTTCTGGCCGTACATGCTCGTAATTGTTGACGACATTTGAAACCGTTTTTGGGGATACGCCAGCCAGAGCGGCAACCTCACTCATGGTGGCCGGGGTGCGTCGCGAGGACCGCGCCGTCTTGCTCATTCGCTTGGCTCCAACAATCTTCGGTTCTGTTCTAAAAGTTCAACTCTAAAGGTTTAACGGCTGGTATCTTTTGATTCTGGCACCATGCTATCCATACTCTTTCTAGCCAGGCGTGGCGTCCCATTCTGCACGTGCGGCGCTGCCCGACCCGTGCGGATCTTACGGGAAGTGTTGATTCGCAACTAACGGGATGCCAATGAAAGCAAAGAGGCACTGGGTCCCGCGACATTGTGTGGAACCCAGTGCCTCTTTATTTGCCAAGTCAGCCTTTCACAGCTCCGGCTGTGAGGCCTCCGACAATGTACTTTTGCAGCGACAAGAACAGGATCAGCACCGGTAAAGATGCGACCACGGCACCCGCGGCAAATAGTCCCCACCGAGATGTCAGCTGGTTCGAGACCCATTGGTACATGCCAACAGCCAAAGTCCAGTTGTCCTCACTGACCAGGATTATCCGCGCCAGGATGAAATCCCCAAACGAGGAAATGAACGACAGCAGCGCAACCACGGCCAGAATCGGCGTTACCAAAGGAATTATCAGCTTCCAGAAAATCTGAGCGTGTGTAGCGCCGTCGATCCGCGCAGACTCATCGATCGACATTGGGATCGTGTTGAAGAAGCCATACATGAGGAAGGTGTTCGCACCGAGCGCTCCGCCCAAATAGACGCAGATAAGTGCCAGTTTAGAGTTCAACCCCAAAGCGGGAATCACATGCCCCAGGGCCAAAAGCAGCAACAGGACCGCCACGAACGCCACGGTTTGGGGGAACATCTGAAGGATCAGCAGTGCCGTGAGGCTGGTTCTGCGTCCCTTGAATCGGAAACGAGAGAACGCATAGGCCGCAGCTGCCCCCATGATCACAGACCCGATTGCGGCCGAAAATCCGATAACCAGAGTGTTAACAACCCAGGTCCAGAATTTCGATTCTCCAAGCGCCGCATAGTTTGCGCCGGAGAACGTGGAGAACAGTTTCGCTGACCCCGCCAGTGAACCAACGGGATTTAGCGATGCAGAGACCACGTACACCAGTGGGAAGACCGCGTAGAAAATGATGAGTACTGCAACCGGATACTTCCACCCGACCTCTAGCCACCACCCTGCTCGCCGTCCCGTGGCCTCCGGAGCAGGAGGCTCCTCAGCGTGATGCTTGCCTAGAGAGTCATCAACCTTTTCTGTTACACCAGCGGCCGCAGCAGCAATGGCGCTTGCGGCTGGTGATTGCAAGGACATATCCACGTCGGCTGCCGCGCTTGCTCCGCTTGATGGGACGTCTGCGCGCTTTTTTGAGTCATTCGCGAAGTTAGGTGAACTGGTAGTTATGCGTACTCCTCCAGTCTGCGCGTCTGTCGGAATGAGAGTGCAGAAATCACTCCGATGACGATGAACACCAGGATCGAAAGAGCGGCCGCAAAGCCGTAGTCTGCGACTCCTCCTTGAATGCCTGAGATCTTGTAAATGGCAGAGATCAGCAAATCGGTGTGACCCAGCGTGTTGGGTGCGCCGAATATGGCCGGGCCGCCATTGGTCAGCATGTAGATGATGTTGAAGTTGTTGAAGTTGAAGGCAAAAGACGCAATTGCCAGGGGCGCGGTTGAGACAAGTAATAGTGGAAGAATCACCGAACGGAACCGCCGGATCGGGCCGGCCCCATCAATCGTGGATGCCTCGATCACGTCGGAAGGAATGGCTTGCAGTGCCCCGGTGGTAACCAGGAACCAATAGGGGAAACTCAGCCACATGTTGACAAACAATATGGAGAAGCAGGCCAGCCACGGGTCCCCGAGCCAGTTGATTCCAGCACCGAAGAAGAACAGTTCATTTATCACACCGAACTCAGGGTTCAGCATGTCGCGCCAGAGCAACGCGGACATGAAAGCCGGGAAGGCATAGGGAAGAACGAAGAGTGTCCTTATGATTTTCTGTCCCTTGAGGCGCTTGTCGTTGTAGATCAACGCGAAGAGCAGCCCCAAGCCGAAACTTGTCAGGACCGTCAATATCGCAAACGCAAACGTCCAAATGGTTACGGATAATAGGGGAGTGCCAAGCGAGGTACTGGTGAACATCTTCGTGAAGTTGGAGAATCCAACGTTTACGACCCAGCCAGTGCTAAGTTCCTGACCGTCGGCGGAGCGAAAACCCCGTCTGAGGTAGCCTCATAAATGGCTCCTGCTGGTTCTCCTTGATTCGATGTTGCGCCCCGTGCGGGTCGCTCTTCGCAACGGTGAGTGCGGTTCCGACCATAACGAGCGCAGGTGACAAAAGTCGCGCAAGAAAGCGCTCTGTTACCA
>CAYFRT010000053.1:0-9036 GCA_964345585.1 uncultured Actinomyces sp.
ATGACATAAAGGTAGACCAGGGAAATAGCGGAGATTGGGGTTGCGAACCACAGCAACGTGTTGCGCCATCCCAACCGGTCGCCTACGACTCCCCAGACCACGTCTCCAATAACGGCTACCACGCCGAAGATGGTGAACGTGAGGATCGCTTGTGGGAGCGGCATGTTGTGAACGGTGTGTAGGTAGACGATGTAGTAGGCCTGCAGACCGTATTGCCCTGACAAGTTAATGATCTTGACGATCCCGCCAATCCCAACTTTTCGTTTCCGCCAAACGATTGATACTGCCGAGGCCAGTGATTCCCCAACCGTGATTCCGGCTGTTCGTGATGCGGACTCGTGTTTGCGCAGGAACCAGAACAGTAGGGCCCCACCGGTGGCGGCTAAGCCAAATCCGAACCACAGTGTCGCAATCGCACCAACGCTGGGAAGCAGGAGCGAAGACAGGTAAGAACCAATAATCTGCATGCCCAATGAGAACGCGAACCAGAACCACCCCGAAGCCGATGACTGACGCTCCGGCGGGGTGATCATCATCATCCACGTGAGGAATCCGTACGCGAGCATTGGGTATCCGAACCCGCGGAGGCCATACACGACTATGAGGAGCGCGAGGTTGCCCGAGGGGATTCCCACCAGAATGAACAGCGCATCGAAGATGAGGAATGAGACCAGGCCGATGAACATGACTCGCCTCGGGCTGATCGCGTCACAGCGCTCCAGAAAGGAATGCCGCAATCGCGACGACGACGCCGTAGGACGTCACCACCAGCGAGGCCTGCGCGACTGTGAATCCAACACCTGAGCGTAGGAAGTCCGTAATCCAGACGGCTTCAACGCCATCTCCAATGACAAATATGACGACGGCCATCAGGCCGAAACTAATGCCGGTTGGGAATCCAACCTTGTTGAGGATCTTGTCCACCTTTTGCACCATTGCCTCTCCATTGACCCGCCACACCGCGGGGCTACATGGATAGTTTGGGGGCTGAGGTACGAGGACAAACGGGCCGCTTTGCAACATTCTGTGACCACTTTACGTGGCAGTTGAACTCACTGACCTGCGCAAACGCTCAATAAGCCGACACATCATGACTGAACAACAACGATCAATGCCCGTTGTTTGTGGAAAGGCGAAAAGTTCAGGCGCTTCAGACGAGCATTAGGTTCGCTCCGACCCGGCGGTAGCGATTCGCCCGGGACTCCCCCAATTCCTCGCCAGTGATCGCGCACTCACAGTTCGAAAGTGCCGCAAACCTTGTGAAGGTCCGCTTCCCGAACTTGGTGTGGTCACCCGCAAAAATCCATCTGGGAGAAACCCTGATCGCAGCCTTCTTAACCTCAGCCACGGCTGGATCAGGCGTGGTGAGATACCCGTGCTCGGTCACCCCGTTTGCGCCAATAAACGCCAAGTCCAATTCCATCGACTCCAGCATGGCCACGGCCCACATGTCCACCACACCCTGCGTTCGAGGGCGAGCCCTTCCCCCCACCGCAATAGTGGTGTGTTCCAGGCGTTGCGAAAGCGCCTGCGCGATGTACAAGGAAGTCGTGACGACGGTGAGTGGTCTCCGGCGAAACCCCAAACTGTCCGGGCAAATCTGCCACAACCAGCGTTCCAGCCTGCCGCGCAGCCTCGACAATATCCTCGCGCCTTCGCGCACCACCACGTTGATTCAAAGCCAGATCGGCAACAGCGTCATCGCTCATGGGAAGGCCTCCTGCTTCGGCAGCTTAAGGCAACTTAAGCCTCGGTTGAAAAACATCGGCTGGTGAGCCCCTAGCCTTCCGTGACCCATCACCTACCATGTACCCATGAGAAATATACTGCTGGCTCGCGGGACGGCAACGGCGATAGCCGCACTCCTCACTTTGACGCTGGTTGGTTGCACAGGAGACGAGCAATCGGAGAGCGATGCTTCTTCCAGCGGTAGCACTGATTTTGGAAAAACGGGTGGAACAGCGCCAACGCAAGGAAGCACACTCCAGTTCGCCACGTCCGAATTTGGTCCTGCAGCGTTCCCGGCGGACCGGGGTGAGTATTGGGAGAATCCCTACTGGTTTGAGGCAGACGTTGTAAACGAGGTCATCCCTCTCACGAACGATGTTGAAGGCAAGATGGTCGACGCGAATGGCGCGTTGGTGGTGAACTGGCCGGGATACGACGAACCCATTTATCATCCGGTTCACACCGCGATGTATGGGCTTTACGCATTCATGGCGTACGAACACACCGGCGAAGCCGTCTACTTACAACGCGCCGAGGCGAACGCACAAGCCATCGTTGACGGTGCGGAGGAAGTCGATGGGGCACTCTGGTTCCCGTACTCAATTCGGCACACCATGCACGGCGACGAGTCTATGGTGCTAGAGCCGCCCTGGTATTCCGGGATGGCGCAAGGCCAAACCTTAGAGCTTCTCAGCAAACTCTGCGGCGCAACGGAGACCAGCTACTGGTGCGAACAGGCCGACAAGACCTTCGAAAGCTTCTTGCAAACCGATTTACCGGAGCAGTCCTTTGTCTGGGTGGATGGCGAAGACCACCTGTGGTTGGAAGAGTACGTAGGCAACGTTCCCCTCACCCAAGTGATCAACGGCCACATCTACTCTGCCTTCGGCCTCGCGGAGTATGCCCAACAAACGGGCAACGAGACTGCCGAACGAATATTTAACGGGGCCGCAACCACGATCCTTGACACTTACGATGACTTCCGGATGCCAGGGGGAATCTCCTATTACTGCGCCGCCCGATACTGCAAGGACACCGCGTGGCAGCCCGAGAACTACCATCTGGGCGTGGCCCGACAATTCCTTATTCTGAATCACCTAACAGACATTCCGCAGTTCGAGGAGATGAAGAAAGACTTCGTGTCGGACTACAAGCAGTGGAAGGCAGGACAAGAGGAATAGCCGACTTACTGGATGTGATCTCGTGTCAACCACTTGCCAGAGTTCGGAGGGTACGGCGGTTCTCGCCCAGCACCCACGACCTGACGGAAGGACACTCGCGAAACCTGGTCTGAACCACCTGGTGTAGCTGAGCGAACCGAGATCCGAGTCTGGGTCGCTAGCTCCGATCGGCGTCCCAGGATGTTAGTGTCAAGGCCATGATGTGCGCTTGGTGCGGGAGAGGCTTTGTCCCGCGTAATGAAAACTCTTCAGAACAGTTTTGTAGCCCCCGCTGCAAGACGCGTGACTGTGCCTTCCGCTTGCAGCAATCCCTCGGTCAAGTTCGACGCACACAGATTCAACAGGTCCTTGATAATTGGCGTTCGCTCCCAAAATCCGGGGAAGAACGCGTCGCGTGGTTCAACAATGCCGTGAAGGCGGCAGGACTGAAGGCAAAAGCCACCTTGACCAGCACAAGCTCCAGACGTTTGCCTGCCAGCAACCTCGCCACGTCACCCGGCACCACAAGTGTGGAAGCCCGTAACGTCCCCGAGACCTGGAGCAGCCCAGAAGAGCCATTCCAGCCTGTGGGAACACCTTGGCAGGGCGAGGGGGTAGTGGAACTTCTCAACACAGCAGGTAGTACTCGGGTCAATCTTTTCAATTGCTCGGCCGCGATAGACCGAGGCGTGCGCCTAAGTGAAGCACCTTCTTGGCGCTTCACCATTCCGGAAACGGGTGGCACTTCGATCTTGAAATGGCAAGAAGCGCGGGGAGACACCGCGAAGTTTACTGGGCTTGCGGGTTTTGGAATGTCTCTGTCTGTAGAGGAGCCTGAGAAGATTACGGACTTTGGTCTTTGGATCTTCACCGGCAACGGGGGCCGGTTCCGGTGGTCCTCAAACAACACCACACCGCACCGATTGAAAAAGGGGTGGAATCACCTTCGGTTCAGTAAGAACTGGATGCAGCCTCCACTTGAGGATCCGGCGTGGGGAGAGGTCGAAGCAATCCAGGTTTATGTACAGGCAACTTCGGCAACGTCCTTCAACCTGGGACAAGTGTGGGCGGAAACCAGGCCGAAAGCGTCACTGATCTTTATTCATGACGGCGGCTACCTCGACTTTGATCGGTCTCCCGGCTACGTCGACCTGGCGGCTCGCGGCGTCCCAGTCACCTGGTCGGTGGACTGCGGACTCATCGGGGACACGGAACACGTCAGCCGGGATCGGCTGATCGAGATCGGCAACGAGAATGACAACTCGATTAGTTTCCACGGTTGGGACAGTTCTGTATCCGGGGACTATACGCACGCGGAACAGGCTCGCGAAGAAACAGCTAGGTGCCAAGAGTGGATTGCAGGTCTGCCATGCGCCGGGAACACCGGCCTCCGATGGCGGACCGCTTGGATGCAAAACCGGAGTCCTTTTTCTCCGGCCACAAACGACATGGTCGAATTGAACCCGATGTGGGATCCGGCGTGCGAACCTCCTTCTGGACCAACCTTGTGGCCGTTTACTCAGCCGTACAACTATCGGCGTGAAGCCCTCCATCACCTTTCTTCCCGAGACCTTAAGGAGTTGTTCGAGGACGCCCAACAAACCCACGGCGTACTCGTTTGCTATACCCACAACGTGGATGACGGCATCACGCACATCTCTCCAGAACTGTGGACCGAGTTCTTGGAACTGGTGGACGAGGGGATAGCGGCGGGATGGCTAGAAGCGGTCACGTTTGAGACGTTGACAGCCCGAGACGATAAACCTGCCGAGGCATAACGCGGGCGTCCTTGACCGTCCCACGAAGGGCTGCAGCCTTCGGGGCTACCTTTTCCGGCGCGATTTCTTTGACCCCTCAGCCGCGAACCAGTGCCGAGGCGGCCATGAACCGCAACGGGGCCTCCCTATGTAGGGTTTGACCCAGGTCTCTGGGTAGAAGCGTGTTCAATCGACCAAACTTGCGTCGGGCGAGAGCCAACCGATTGATTTCTGTGTCGCTCACCTTTGTGTTCAGAAGACCGTCCAGCAGATCTCGATCAGCGCGAGACAGCGGAAGTTCGCACCCAGGAGCGCCAGACAGGATCACGCGTGCGGCCCGAGCTATCTCCTCGCGGTCTCCCTCCAACCATTGCCCCGCTTGCGCGCGGTAGTAGGCCGCACCAAAAATGTGGATCCGAAGGGATTTCACACCAAGCGCTATTGTTGCAGCAGACGACAGAGACTGTGCGACACCATTCCACAGCGCATCGACGTGTTGGAGTTCGTGTTTAAGTGGAGCCAGACTCATGGTGACTCGATCCCCCGCTGAAGATCCGATGACGTAAGCGGCTCCAGATCGTTGGACCCTCACTCTTCCGTGCCCAAATAGCGCGACGGAGAATTCCAGGTCACTGCCGACCGGCACGTCCTCGCTGAAACCTATGTCTTCATCGACAAGGAATTCTTTACGCATAAGCCCAAGGGGAGCGCTGCGGTAGAAAAGCCTGTCTTTCACGGGCTCGCGCCACTTGTGCCAACCGGGGCGCACCGGGGGTGTGTGCACTGGCTTGCCGGTGTCGTGGATCAGGCACGGAATCACTGCATCTGCGCCAGCCGAATGTGAAAGCCAAGCGTCAATCGCTCCTGACTGCAGCCAGTCATCCGACCCCATGATCGACACCCAGGGGGCCGTGGCCTCTCGAATTCCAAGGGCGAAGGGGCCAGCCGGAGAGTGAATCCCATCGGCCAGCTCAAGGTATCGAACTCGGTCTCGGAGTGCTTCGGGAATCACGGCACACACGTCTCTTGCTGGAATGTTGTGCGCAACGATCGTGACCCTCACGGGGGACTTGGTGCCACCGATAACCGAGGCGACGGCACGACCCACCGGACGGGTGGGATTGTGACACGCGATCACCAAGTCGACTTGTGGGTCTGTCATTAGTGGGTCTCCGCCATCATTTCTTCGATTGCCTTCCGCCACACAGCTGTCTGCGGGCCTGCCGACAATTCTTGCGCGGCTCTATCGCTCGCCTGCTTCCAGGAAGTAACAACCGGTACATCCAGGCGATCAATCAATCGCGTCAGGGCTTCGGCACTGAAATTGGCTGCGACTGCCCCATTCTGGGCCTGCTTCACGATCCGAGCCATTTCGGGGCTCGGGCCCACGATCACGCCCAAGCGCGCCTGAATGTAATCGAAGACCTTGTTCGGCAGGGAGTACAAGAGGTTAAACGTGTTGGGTGGAATCGTGGAAATCCCAACGTCGTACGCATTCAGTAGCGCAACCAATTCCTTGTACGGAACTGGGTCATGGATCGCGATCCTGTGATCACTTGCGGACAGCTCCTTGAGCTCTTGCAAATGTTGTGGATCGTTCGGCGTCAGATAGAGGTCAAGGGTGACGTCGTTGTTGGAGTCCATTACTCCTTGAATCATGGTCCCCAGCTCACGTTGACGTTGACACGCTCCCGAGTGGACCAAACGTATTGGCCGTAAAACCGGGTTTGGTGCCAAGTCTTGGTATGGCGTGGCGTTCATCGCCACATCGACTTCAATGCCGAACTGGGACGAGTATTCCTGTGCGATCCCCTCGCTCACCGTGGTGACGCTCTCACACCTTGGAAGATAGGTGGCGCAAAGCCAACGACGGAACGGGCCAACGAACATCCGCCAGCTGAGAAGATGTTCCTTCTCTCGCGGCGCGTACTCATGCAAGTCCGCATGCACGCCAAAGCTCGGGTCCAGAGAAAGCGCCAACGGCACTGTGTCTATGTCGTCCGCCAGCGCCACGTCAAAGTTGCGTCCCCGCAACTCAGCAGCTGCGTATCTCACTGCCTGGTTAGACCAGTACGCCTTCTGATAGCGGAAAGTCATCAAGTCTTTGCGATCGTACGCCCACGAAAGGAGATCCGAGGGGATCTGAATGTGGTGCGTGCTCCCCTCGGGGCGCTCACCGTAACTGCAGGTTGTGACTTCGAAATCCTTTGAAAACTCATTAACTTGCTTCAACACTCTTGCGTCAGCGCGAATATCAGAGAAGGACACAATCAGCATCTGAGGCAGCCCGTCGTGACTGTCCCGCTGAGGGGTGCTCCTCTCAATCGAAACAAGATCAGCGATCTGCTGCGCGGCATTGTCCGCGTTGGACAGACGCTCCCAAACGGCCCGGGGTCCATACTGATCTCGATTGGACGCGACCTCTTGGAGAGCGTCCGCCAACGACTCGACGGAAGGTCTCTTTGGGAGGAGGATGCCCGAGCTCAGTTCTCGTCCAACCACTTCCCCAGTGCCGCCCACGTCAGTTGCCACCACAGGAATCCCGAAGGATAGAGCCTCCATGATGGACACTGGCACGCCCTCGGAATCCGATACGTTCACCAGGGCGTGCACGGGGTTCTGCTGGTAGTACTCAATAATCTGGCGGTTATCAGTCTGTCCGCGCAAATCGATGGTCAGATTTGGAGAGGCTTGCTGGGCGTTGTCCGCCGCCTCCACCAACTCGTCAAACAGTGCACCGCTTCCAAAGTGGGTCCATTTCACCGGCCGATGCTCAGCGATCAATTGAAGTGCCGGGATAATCGACTTCACTCGCTTAAGGGGAATGACTGCGGAGCAACTTACCACGGAAAGTGGGGTTCCCGGTTCAGGAGCTGGGCCCATCCCAGAATCTGTCGTCCCCAAACGAACGAGTGATATAGCCTCTCGGTCAAGGAAGTCAGGATATCGTTCCAACAAGTATTTTTCCCCGTGCTCCGAGATCGGAACCACGTTGTCCACCTGGTTGAAGAGTGATGCTCTCAATGGCAGATGCTCAGATCTTTCCTCGTACAAATCGAAACCGTGCAAACGCACAGTTTTCTTTGCACTTGCGGGCAAAAATGGGAGGGCCATGGCACCGTTTGTCCCCCAAAATGCATACGCACTAACCCTGTCGTCCGGTTCCAGATCTCTCTCGATGGCTGCGGCGAATCGAGTGCCGCTGAAGATGTTTCCCAGCACGCGACCAGCGTTGCCTTTCAGCCGCCCGGCACGAACTTCCTGCGACAAGGCGCGCCAGGCTCGCCCAAGTGAACCTGGCTTGCTCAGCGCTTTTGTCCCCGTGGATCGAGGAATCTCCTTCAAGGAGCCCTTGTATTCCACGTTTTCGGGAAGTGGCAGGGCTTCTCCTCCTATGGGGTCAAAGCTGTAGACGTAGACAACGTCAAATGCCTCTGCCAACTGGTTAATTTCATTTCGAATGAAGGACGCATCCTCGATATTCGCGGGATACGAGCCAGTCAGCAGGACAAGCACGTTCCTGCCCGCGTTTCCTCTCCTGTCAGACACGTTGGCGCCTCCTAATTTCGACTAGATGCTAGAAGATCGCGCTCCACAGTCCCGAATCAACCTGTCCACGGATTCCACCCACGCTTCGGATTGCTGCTCGGCTGAGAGCTTCAGCGCGACCTTCTGAGATGCCTGTTTCCATTCGTCCACTTTGTCGGCAGACAAGTTTTCAAGCGCCATTTGCAGGTCTTCCGCAGAGAATCCCTCGCAAACTTCCCCATTCCCAATTTGCTGAACGAGGCTGACCATCTCTGGAGAAGGACCGATGAGGATCCCAAGTCTCGCCTGGACATAGTCAAAGAACTTGTTTGGCAGTGCCCACCGATAAGAAAACGTCAGCGGCGGCAGCGTAAACACTCCGACATCATAACCGTTAAGAACAGAGACCAGTTGTTCGTAAGGGACAGGTTCGTTGAACCTGATCCGCGGTTCCGTTGAGTACTTGGCCTTGAGCTCCTCCAAGTAGTCGGGATCGTTGGGCGTCACGTACATGTCCAGCGTGACGTTCGCCGATGACTGCTGCACCGCATCCAACATGACTTCCAGGCTACGTTTGCGCTGACAGGCGCCGGAGTGAACCAGCCGAATCGGCTCCACAACTTGCCCAGGCTGAAGATCGGCGTAGGGGGTGGCGTTCACGACCAGTTGTGGTTTGAACCCAAACTGGGCCTCGTACCCCTTCTGCAAACCGGAACTAACCGTCGTGATGACGTCCGCATGCTTTGCGTAGCGGCGGATGAGCCTGGAGTAGTAGGGACTGATGCGTTTTTTCCACGCGTCGTGGTATTCGTGCATGCTTGGGTAGTGCTCATGGAAGTCAGCAACGATTCCACAGGTCGGCT
>CAYFRT010000054.1:0-8906 GCA_964345585.1 uncultured Actinomyces sp.
TTGGCTAGAATTGGTTACACCTGGAGCTCCGGGAGGCACATCAGGGACAGGGAACAGTGTTGTAGCTACTGACCTTCGGCGCTTCGTTCAGATTGGGTCGATTGAAGGCGACTCAATCCGGACAAATGCAAGTTGGGTCAGTGGCGGACGGCTGGGACCGGGCAGTCGGCTCAGGCGCCCAGGGTGTAGTCCCGTTGCCCGAAGATGATGCTCCCAAGTCGCACTTGGGTGGAGCCTTCCTCGATCGCGAGGGGGTAGTCGTGGGACATCCCGAAGGAGAGTTCCTCCAGGTTGAACCGGCCTTCCCACTGGGGCGCAAGGGCCTCCCGCAGATTCCGCACAGAGGCGAAGGTTTGTCGGATGACGCGTTCATCGTTAGTGTGGGGCGCCATCGTCATGAAGCCGCGGACGTCGATGTTGGGCAGGGCTGCCAACTCCTCCAACAGTGCCGGCACGTCAGCGGGGGACAGCCCATGCTTTTGTTCTTCGCCCGAGGCGTTCACTTGCACCAGGGAGGGCATTACCTCTGGGATGTCTTCACCCTCGGCGGCGAGAGCTTGCATCCTCTGGGACAGGGCTCTTGCAACACGAGCCGAATCGAGAGACTCGAACGCCGCTGCGTAGCGGGCCACATCGCGGACCTTGTTCCGCTGTAGGTTGCCGATCATCACCCATTCGATCCCGCCCAGGTCTGCGAACAGGTCAGACTTGCGCACCAGTTCTTGCACCCGGTTTTCTGCGAACGCGCGCTGACCAAGTGAGTGCAACAATTCCACGACTTGGTCTGGCTGGTTCTTTGTTACGGGGAGGATTCGGACCGCGTCAGCGGGGCGGCCAGCAGCAGCGGAAAGCTCGGCGACCTGGGTGATTAGGTGTTGCCATTGTTGCGCGGTTTCCTCGGCCCTCTTCGGGGTCCATATCTTGGGATCGTTGTCAGTACTCACGTCTCTAGCTTGGCAGGTGATGCCTTTCTCCGGGAATTGCTTTGATCGAGGGGACGAGGAACCCTGCGCTTTTCCTGCGTGTTTCCACAGACGGTGCACTTGGGTGTGTACGCGGAATGTACTGGTATCTACATTGATTCCATGGGATCTAGAGATGATGACAAAGACAGCGAGAGGAGGCGACGGAGAAAGGTCGTTCTGCTCTGTGTTGCGCTGGTGGTTGTCACTGCGGTGGTGTCAGTATTCGTGGTTGCGCCCGCTCTTTTGGGGCTTTACTTGGGCGCTGTCATAGGTGAGTAGAGGGCGTCGGGGAAGGAGGCGCGCCGTGTTCGTGCCGCAGTTCACGAACTGATTTCTTGATATACACCACGTCTTCACATAAAATCAACAGTTGCGCCCAAGTGTCCGAGGTGACCTGTATCCACACGCTGAACGAGCGCCAAGCGTGCAGGACAGTGTTCAGTTAGGGGCCGGTGGCGTATCGCGCGCACCGCAACTCGATGCATCGCAAAGACGATCGCATCACACCTGCTGGGAAGGATCCCCTTTGGCTTCCAGTTCTGTAGCGACCGCATACGAACCTCACAGAAGAATCTCCTTCGGAAAGCTGCACCAAATTATGCAGCCACCGAACCTGCTCGCCGTCCAGAAGCAGAGCTTTGACTGGCTCCGCGGCTCTGAAGATTGGGAAGAGCGCATCGCCCTCGCGAAGAAGGAAGGACGCGTTGACGTCCCCGATAAGTCGGGTCTGGCGGAACTCTTTGAAGAGCTCTCGCCGATCACTGACCTTCGCGACACCATGCTTCTGGAGTTCCGTGAACCGACTCTAGAAGAACCTGTACACAGCCCTGAAGAGTGCAGGGCCCGCGACCTCACCTATTCCGCGAAAATGTACGTGAAGGTTGACTTCACTTATCGCGAAACCGGAGAAATCAAGTCTCAAACGGTGTTCATGGGTGATTTCCCTCTGATGACCGATGAGGGCACCTTCATCATCAACGGCACTGAGCGCGTCGTTGTTTCACAACTGGTTCGTTCTCCGGGCGTCTACTTTGACCGCACGGCTGACAAGACCTCCGATCGTGACATCTTCTCCGCGCGTATCATCCCGTCCCGGGGTGCGTGGCTGGAGTTTGAGATCGATCGCCGCGACTCGGTCGCCGTGCGTATCGACCGCAAGCGCAAGCTGCCCGTCACCCTTCTGCTGAAGGCCATTGGCCTGACCAGCGAAGAGATCCGCCTGGAGTTTGAGGACTACCCGCTGCTGCTGGAGACCCTTGAGAAGGACGGCGTCGACACGCAGGAAGAAGCCCTCCAGACCATCTACAAGAAAGTCCGCCCCGGGGAGCAGGCAACTGTTGACGCCGGTCAGACGCTTCTTGATAATTTCTACTTCTCTCCTCGTCGCTACGACTTGGCGAAAGTTGGCCGCTACAAGATCGACAAGAAACTGGGGCTGGACACGCCGCTGGATGTGGGTACGCTCCAGGACACCGACATCGTGGCGACCGTCAAGTACATGCTGGCACTCCAGCGCGGTGACGAAACCCTGCCGGGTGTTCGCCGTGGCGAACCGGTCGAGATCCGTGTTGAACCCGACGACATCGACCACTTCGGCAACCGTCGAATTCGTGCGGTTGGTGAGTTGATCCAGGCGCAGATGCGCACAGGGCTCACCCGCATGGAGCGCACGGTCCGCGAAAAGATGTCAACTCATGAGGCCGAATCGATCACGCCGAACACGCTGATCAACATTCGCCCCTTGACTGCTGCTCTGAAAGAGTTCTTCGGGACCTCTCAGCTTTCACAGTTCATGGACCAGGCGAACCCGCTTGCAGGCTTGACCCACAAGCGGCGCCTTTCTGCGCTGGGCCCGGGTGGTTTGTCTCG
This sequence comes from uncultured Actinomyces sp., assembly GCA_964345585.1. Lineage (GTDB taxonomy): Bacteria > Actinomycetota > Actinomycetes > Actinomycetales > Actinomycetaceae > Scrofimicrobium. Next base: position 2,835 of record CAYFRT010000054.1, read on the forward strand.
TGACCGCGCCTCGATGGAAGTTCGTGACGTTCACCCGTCTCACTACGGCCGCATGTGCCCGATTGAGACCCCTGAAGGTCCGAACATCGGTCTGATCGGTTCGTTGGCGACCTTCGCGCGGATCAACGAGTTCGGTTTCATCGAAACTCCTTACCGTGTCGTCAAGGACGGCCATGTCACCGATGAGATTCGGTACCTGACCGCTGATGATGAGAACGGGCAGTTCATCGCGCAGGCCTCGGCCCCCACTGACGGCCGCGGCTACTTCACCGAAGAGATGGTGCTCTGCCGTGTTGCCGGGGAGGACCCCACTTTGGTGGCGGCGGACGAGGTCACCTATATGGACGTCTCTGCCGGCCAGATGGTGTCTGTTGCGACCTCGCTCATTCCGTTCCTTGAGCACGATGACGCGAACCGCGCTCTGATGGGTGCGAACATGCAGCGCCAAGCCGTCCCCTTGCTGACCACGGAGTCTCCGCTGGTTGGTACGGGCATGGAGCGGCGTGCCGCACACGATGCTCGTGAAATGGCGGTTGCGGAGAAGTCCGGTGTTGTTACCGAGGTCTCCGCGGACATGGTCGTTGTCGCAAATGATGACGGCACACGTAAGCCGTACTCGTTGGACAAGTTCAAGCGCTCCAACCCGGGCAACTGCATCAACCAGCGTGTGCTGGTGAATGAAGGCGACATCGTGGAACCCGGTGACGTCTTGGCTGACGGCCCCTCCACCGACGGTGGCGAACTGGCGCTGGGTAAGAACCTCCTTGCCGCCTACATGTCTTGGGAAGGTTTGAACTACGAGGACGCCATTATTTTGTCGCGCCGCGTGGTTGAAGAAGACGTGCTCACCTCGATCCACATTGAGGAATACGAAGTTGACGCACGCGAAACCAAGTTGGGCGTTGAGGAGATTACTCGGGACATTCCGAACATCTCCGAAGAAGCCCTCGCCGACCTTGACGAACGCGGCATTGTCCGCATCGGTGCTGAAGTTCACGCCGGCGACATCCTGGTCGGGAAGGTGACACCGAAGGGTGAAACTGAACTGACCTCGGAAGAACGCCTACTGCGCGCAATCTTCGGTGAGAAGGCGCGGGAGCTGCGTGATACTTCGATGCGTGTTCCTCACGGTCAAGAGGGCATCGTCATTGATGTCCGCGAAATGACCGAAGAAGACGGAGACTTGGGTCCCGGCGTGCGCCAGTCGGTCCGCGTTTATGTTGCACAGCGCCGCAAGATCACCATTGGTGACAAGATGGCGGGTCGCCACGGAAACAAGGGTGTCGTTTCGAAGATTCTGCCGGTTGAGGACATGCCGTTCTTGGCTGACGGAACCCCGATCGACATCATCTTGAACCCGATGGGTGTGCCGGGCCGTATGAACGTCGGACAAGTTCTGGAAACTCACCTTGGTTGGATCGCCAAGCAGGGCTGGGATGCCATGGAAGATCGCGAGAAGCAGGAAGAGTGGACAGAGCGCCTGCACCCTGACGCTATTTCGGCGCCGCCGAACGCGCATGTGGCCTCGCCAGTCTTTGACGGTTTGGAAGCCGGAGAGCTCCTGGGACTCATGGAAGTTACGCGGCCAAACCGCGACGGTGTGCGCCTGGTTGACAACCTGGGTAAAGCCCAGTTGTTTGATGGCCGCTCCGGCGAACCATTCCCACACCCGATCGCTGTCGGCTACAAGTACATGCTGAAGCTGCACCACCTTGTCGACGACAAGATCCACGCACGTTCCACTGGCCCGTACTCGATGATCACCCAGCAACCGTTGGGCGGTAAAGCACAGTTCGGTGGCCAGCGGTTCGGTGAGATGGAAGTTTGGGCCCTGGAAGCGTACGGCGCCGCCTACGCACTGCAGGAACTGCTGACCATCAAGTCGGACGACACCACGGGCCGTGTGAAGGTGTATGAGGCAATTGTGAAGGGCGAGGACATCCCAGAACCGGGCATTCCCGAATCCTTCCGTGTTCTGATCCAGGAAATGCGTTCGCTGTGCTTGGCCGTTGAGGCCTTGGATGCCGAGGGCAACACTCTTGATCTTGAAGAATCCGAAGAAGACATGCGTGCCGGCGAAGAGCTGGGAATCACGCTTGACGCCCGCCCGCTGGCTGGCTCTTCGACCCTTGACGCTATCTAATCCGCTGGACCAAGAAAGAATTAGAGGAGCAGAACTTGCTCGACACTAAGACGTTTAACAGTTTGAAGATTTCCTTGGCAACAACCGAGGACATTGACCGTTGGTCCCACGGAGAAGTCAAGAAGCCGGAGACCATTAACTACCGAACCCTGAAGCCGGAACGTGACGGCTTGTTCTGTGAGCAGATTTTCGGTCCCACGCGGGACTGGGAGTGCGCTTGCGGAAAGTACAAGCGTGTCCGCTACAAGGGCATTACTTGTGAGCGCTGCGGCGTTGAGGTCACCCGTTCCAAGGTGCGCCGTGAACGGATGGGCCACATTTCGCTGGCCTCCCCGGTCACCCATATTTGGTACTTCAAGGGTGTGCCCTCGCGCCTCGGCTACCTGCTGAACCTGGCCCCCAAGGACCTGGAGAAGGTCATTTACTTCGCCGCTTACATGATCACTGAGGTGGACGAGGAAGGCCGGCGGGAAGACCTCGACATGCTCCGCGATGAGCTCAACGTGCAAAAAGCGCGTCTGGAGCAGCGCAGGGATAACGAGATCAATGAGATCATGCAGATCGCTGAACAGCGGCTGGCCCAGATGGAAGAGGAGGGCGCGAAGGCTGACGCTCGTACCCGTGAGCGTAAGGGCTTCGAAAAGGAACAGGCGCAAACCAGGCGCATGTACGACAACCAGATCGCTCGTCTGGATGCCGTGTGGGAACGCTTCCGTGATCTGAAGGTCGGTGACCTTGAGGGCGACAAGCGGTTGTACGAGGAAATGGAGTCCCGCTACGGAACCTACTTCAAAGGTTCTATGGGTGCCGCTGCGATCCAGCGTCGCCTGCAGGACTTCGACCTTGAATCCGAAGTCGAGATCCTCAGGGAGGCGATTGAGACTGGTTCTTCCCAGCGGAAGGCTCGTGCTCTGAAGCGACTGAAGGTCGTCAATGCTTTCCTCACCACGGAGAACAAGCCGGAGTCCATGGTTTTGGACAAGGTTCCTGTCATCCCGCCGGACATCCGCCCGATGGTGCAGTTGGATGGTGGCCGCTTCGCGACCTCTGACCTGAACGACCTGTACCGCCGCGTGATCAACCGCAACAACCGGTTGAAGAGGATGTTGGACCTGGGCGCTGCCGAGGTCATGGTGAACAACGAAAAGCGGATGCTCCAAGAGGCTGTCGACGCTCTGTTCGACAATGGTCGTCGTGGTCGCCCGGTTGCGGGTGCCTCGAACCGTCCGCTGAAGTCCATCTCTGACATGCTCAAGGGTAAGCAGGGCCGTTTCCGGCAGAACCTGCTTGGCAAGCGCGTGGACTACTCGGGCCGCTCGGTCATCGTCGTTGGCCCCCAGTTGAAGCTGCACCAGTGTGGTCTGCCCAAGCAGATGGCCCTGGAGCTCTTCAAGCCGTTCGTGATGAAGCGCTTGGTTGACAAGAACTATGCGCAGAACGTTAAGGCTGCCAAGCGCAAGGTGGAGCGTCAGCACCCTGAGGTGTGGGACGTTTTGGACGAGGTGATCCGGGAACACCCCGTTCTCCTCAACCGCGCCCCCACGCTGCACCGTTTGGGCATTCAGGCTTTCGAGCCGCAGCTCATCGAAGGTAAAGCAATCCAGCTTCACCCGCTGGCTTGCGGTGCGTTCAACGCGGACTTCGACGGCGACCAGATGGCGGTTCACTTGCCGCTGGGAGCTGAGGCGCAGGCGGAGGCTCGCATTCTGATGCTGTCGACGAACAACATCTTGAAGCCCTCGGACGGTCGCCCCGTGGCGATGCCCTCGCAGGACATGGTGTACGGACTGTTCTATCTCACCTCGGCCGACCTTGAAGACAAGGACTTGGACAAGGATGAGAAAGAAGACAAGGACATCCCCGCGTTCATCTCCACCGCTGAGGCCGTCATGGCGTTCGATGCCAACGACATCGCCTTGAATCAGAAGATTCGAATCCGTTTCACTGACATCGTTCCTCCCGAAGGCTGGGAGGCGCCGGAGAATTGGGCAGAAGGCAGCCCCATCGAACTGGAGACCACGCTTGGCCGTGCCCTGTTCAATGAGGCGTTGCCGATGGACTACCCATACGTCAACGAAACGGTCGACAAGGGACTGCTTTCTTCCATCGTGAACACGCTGGCGGAAAACTACCCGAACGTTCTGGTTGCGGAGTCTCTGGACGCGTTGAAGGCAGCAGGCTTCTACTGGGCCACGTGGTCAGGTGTCACGATTGCGTTTACCGACATTGAGCCCGCTCCGCACAAGGACGAGATTCTGGCGAAGTACGAGGGCAAGGCCGCCGATATCCAGCGCGAATTCGACCGAGGCCTCATTGACGCCGACGACCGCTATCGCGAACTGGTTGATGTGTGGAACGAATGCACCAACGTGGTCGCGAAGGATATGCGTGACAACTTCTCCTCCTCGAACACCGTTTACCGAATGGTGAACTCGGGCGCTCGTGGTAACTGGTCACAGATTCAGCAGATCGCGGGTATGCGCGGCCTGGTGTCTGACCCGAAGCAGAAGCTGATTGAACGCCCCATCAAGGCGAACTATCGTGAAGGCTTGACAGTTATGGAGTACTTCATCGCCACCCACGGTGCGCGTAAAGGTACGGCAGACACTGCGCTTCGCACCGCCGAGTCAGGCTACTTGACCCGTCGTCTTGTGGACGTCTCTCAGGACGTCATCGTTCGTGAGGAAGACTGCGGCACCCGCATGGGTATCGAGTTGACCATCGCGGATCGGGACGAGGACGGCAAGCTGACTCGCTCACCACTGGTGGAAACCTCGGTGCTGGCACGCACCCTGTCAACCGACGTGGTTGGAGAAGATGGTGAGGTGGTCGGAACGGCTGGATCCGATGTCTCCAACGTACTGGTTGATGAGATGGTCGCGGCTGGCGTTGACAAGGTTCGCGTCCGCTCCGTCCTCACCTGTGAGTCCTTGGTTGGCACCTGTGCCGCCTGCTACGGACGCTCACTGGCGTCGGGCAAACGCGTTGACATTGGTGAGGCTGTTGGCATCATCGCGGCGCAGTCCATCGGTGAGCCTGGAACCCAGCTGACGATGCGTACCTTCCACACCGGTGGTGCCGCGTCGGGTGGTTCGGACATCACCCAGGGTTTGCCGCGTGTTCAGGAGCTGTTCGAGGCCCGCACGCCCAAGGGTGTTGCCGCGATGGCCGAGGCTGCTGGAACCGTCTCCATTGACGACGAGAATCCGAACTACCGGGTCATCATCATCAAGCGTGACGATGAGAAGGAAGACATCCGCCTGGATGTCAGCCGCCGCCAGAACCTTCTGGTGGAAGCAGGCGACCACGTGGAGGCGGGGCAGCAGATCACCGCTGGTCGTCTGGACCCGAAGGAGGTTCTGCGTTTGCGTGGGGCCGCTCAGGCTCAGAAGCAGTTGGTGACTGAGGTTCAGGAGATCTACCGCTCTCAGGGTGTTGACATCCACTCCAAGCACATTGAGGTCATCGTGCGTCAGATGATGCGGCGAGTGACCGTGCTGGAGCCGGGGGACACCTCGTTCATGCCCGGCGAACTGGTTGACTCGGTGGCGTTCCGCGAGGAAAACCGCAGGGTTGCTGCCGAAGGCGGACAGTTCGCGAAGGGACGCCAGATGCTCATGGGTATCACCAAGGCGTCGCTGGCAACGGACTCGTGGCTGTCGGCTGCTTCCTTCCAGGAGACGACAAAGGTTCTCACGGATGCGGCAATGAACGCGAAGACAGACCCGTTGCTGGGTCTGAAGGAGAACGTCATCCTCGGTAAGTTGATTCCCGCGGGCACCGGACTTGCTCGGTACAACGACGTGAGCGTTGAGCCGACACCGGAGGCCATGGCGGAGATGAACTACTCGCCGCTGGACTTCGCGATCCCGGATAACCACGCGGGCTTGGAGGACTTCGTGAACTCCCTGGAGAACCTCGACTTCGGT
>CAYFRT010000055.1:0-8897 GCA_964345585.1 uncultured Actinomyces sp.
TATGATTATTCTACTCGTAGATTTCGATCTGCGAAAGATTCACTCGCTGGAGAGGAGAAGCGATGCGCTTCAATGGAAAGAAGGCGTCAGGCATTGCAGCAACGATGGCTGCACTGGCACTGACACTGAGCGCCTGTGGGGGCGGCGGAAGCAAGCCTGCAGACGCGGATCTAAGCAAGGGTGGCGCAGAAGCGCCTGCCGGCGGAGCAATCACGGCTGCCGCGGCATATGAGACTACGAACTACGACCCATCGAGTACCTCCTCTGCTCTGGCCTTAGGCGCCAACTGGCACGTGGTAGAGGGCCTCTATGAGTTGGACATGAACACATTCAAGCCGTACCGCGCTCTAGCGGCCTCGGACGATCCGGTTGAGATCTCCGAGACTGAATACGAGGTTACCCTGCGCGACGATGCGAAGTTCTCCGACGGTACGGACGTTACCGCTGATGACGTGGTGGAGTCATACAACCGGGCAACCGCTGAAGGAAACCTCTACGTTTCCATGCTCGACTTCATCGACACCATGGACAAGAAGGATGACAAGACTGTCACCATCAAGCTCGCCCACCCCTTCAGTCTTCTAAAAGAGCGCCTGTCCCTAATCAAGATCGTCCCCGCGTCCTCAACGGTCGAAGAAATGACAGCGCTGCCAGTGGGCACCGGTCCTTGGAAGTACGACTCAATCGATGAGCAGGGCATCAAGTTCTCGATCAATGAGCACTACAACGGTGACTACAAGGCTGCTGACCCGATGGAATGGTCAATCATCAAAGATGACACCGCCCGCACCACGGCCTTGCAAGAGCACACGATCATGGCAATGGAATCCGTTCCTGCTGATGTCCGCGCACAGCTAGAGGGCGCCGGTGCCACCATTGATTCCATCCAGGGTTTCAACCTGCCGTTCCTCATGTTCAACACGAAGAAGGCACCCTTCGATAACGCAGAAGTTCGCCAAGCATTCTTCTACGCGATCGACATGGAAAAGCTGATTGACAACGCCATGGAAGGCGAGGCGACCCCGGCCACCTCATTCCTTCCGAACACTCACTCGCACTACAACGAGGCTTCCACGGTCTACACCTATGATCCGGATAAGGCGCAGGATCTACTGAACTCAGCCGGTGTTGATTCCCTCGACATCACGCTGCTGACCACCGACCACCCATGGATTGAAGCCCTGGCCCCACAGATCCAGAACGATCTGGCCGCAGTCGGCGTCAACGCAACCATCCAGTCAGAGGCTTCCAGCTCCCTGTACGCCAACAACACCGACGTGGATGACCCACAGTTCGATGTGGTGCTGGCGCCCGGTGACCCATCGGTCTTTGGCTCCGACCCTGACCTGCTGATGAACTGGTGGTACGGAGACAACGCCTGGACCCAGAAGCGCACCCAGTGGGGCGGCTCGGAAGGCTACAACAAGCTGCACGAACTGCTGGACACCGCGGCTACCTCCACCGGTGAAGAACAGCAGGAAGCCTGGAACTCCGCCTACGACCTGCTCTCTGAGGAAGTTCCGCTCTACCCACTGTTCCACCGCACCATGGTGACCGGTTACCTGGCTGACAGCCTCGACAACTACACGCCGATCAGCACGACCGGCCTGTACTTCGTCGGCGCTTCCACCAAGTAGTCACAGAAACTAACCCTGTTGTTCCGGGGCGGGCCGTCCCAGGTCCGCCCCGGTTCTTCTAAGACCTTGCCTCTGGAGTCACCCCGTGAACAACCTCTTCCGCCTGATTGGCCGGCGTCTGGTCGCCTTGCCAATAATGGTGCTAGGAGTTACTTTCCTAGTCTTCTTCCTCATGTCGTTCTCGAAGATCGACCCCGCATACGCTGCTCTGGGTGAGGGCGCTTCTGCTGAAGCCCTCGCAAACTACCGCGAACTTCACGGTCTGAATGACCCGTGGATCGTCCGCTACTTCTCTTTCCTGGGTGGTCTTTTCCAAGGCAACTTGGGTACCTACGGAGCGAATAGTTCATCGGTCGCCGACAAGGTGTTCGGCGCTTTCCCCATCACCATGCAACTAACCTTTATGGGTTTGATATTTGCGGTGATCGTCTCTTTCGTACTCGGTGTCATCGCCGCCCTGTTCCGCGACGAATGGCCCGACCAGGTTATTCGCGTCGTCTCAATCGCTTTCATCGCCACGCCCTCTTTCTGGCTGGCAGTGCTGTTGATTCTTCTTTTCTCCTCAAATCTGGGGCTCTTACCCGCTTCGGGACCTCTACCCGCCCTCACCCAAGACCCGGGCGGTTGGTTTGCCCGAATGGCCATGCCTGCGTTCGCACTCGGCGTCCCAGTTGCCGGTCAGCTAACGCGTGTCGTCCGCACCTCGATGGTGGAAGAACTGAACCGAGACTACGTAAGGACTGCACTGGGTGCGGGTGTTCCCAAGTTCGTAGTTATTTCTCGCAACGTCCTCCGCAACGCCCTAATCACCCCGGTCACCGTCCTGGGACTACGTATCGGTTACCTGATGGGTGGCGCCGTAGTCATCGAAGTTATTTTCAACCTTCCCGGTATGGGCATGGCAATCCTGCAGGGTGTCCAGCAGAACTACCCAACTCTTGTTCAAGGCGTGACGCTGGTGGTTGCACTCGCATTCGTCGTCATCAACATCATCGTTGACATGCTCTATATCCTCATCAATCCTCGCATTAGGACGGTGTGACAATGCGCCGCAAACTGACTCAGAAACTTGAAAGTAACGCCGGTAAGGCCCGGTTCAACCGTTTCTCCGCCATGCCTCTGGGGGCGCGCATCTCTTTGATCGTCCTCGTCCTGATTGCGTTGGCCGCAATTTTCGCTCCTCTTATTGCCCCTCATAACCCCCTCGAAATCTTCAAGGCCCGCCAAGCCCCCAGCGCCGAGTTCCCATTCGGAACCGACGAGAAGGGACGCGACGTCCTCTCTCGTATGATCTACGGGTCGCGTTATTCGCTGGTAATCGGGTTGGCAGCCACCGCTTTGGCCCTGCTAGTCGGCTCGATAGTCGGATCCTTCGCTGCGGTTTCCCGCAAATGGGTTTCCGAAGTGATTATGCGTATCACCGACATCATCATGTCGTTCCCCGGTATCGCCTTAGCCGCGGTTTTCGTTTCCGTATTTGGCAACTCACTGCCAATCATCATCATCACCATAGCCTTCCTTTACATGCCGCAGCTAACGCGCATCGTCCGAGCCAACGTGATGAGTGAATACGGCGAAGACTACGTAAACGCCGCTGTTGTCGCCGGCGCTAGAGCCCCGTGGATCCTTTCCAAGCACGTCACCCGAAACGTCGCCGCCCCAATCATGGTCTTCACCACTGTCCTCGTTGCCGATGCGATCGTGTTTGAAGCTTCCTTGTCTTTCATTCAGGCCGGCATCCAAGAACCGATTCCGACCTGGGGAAATATCTTGGCGGATGCGCGCTCGGGCGTACTGGCTGGCCGCTGGTGGCAAGCGCTGTTCCCAGGCTTAGCCATCATGCTCACCGTGCTGTCCTTGAACGTGCTTTCCGAAGGGCTCACCGACGCCATGGTCGCCGCACCCAAGGTGAAGCCGCCCAAGGAAGATGACGTCGAGGGCGCTCGCGAAGAAGAACGTGCCCTCATCGATCCGGTGGCCGCCCACGAAGCACAGGCGGAAGCGCTGGAAGCCGCCCTCGCCCAACTGCGCACCACGGAAGCGGGTCGGGATGATCGGATGGTCTTCACCTCTGATGAAGAACCGCTCCTAGAAGTTCGCGACCTATGCATCCAGTTCCCACGTCATGGGGATGTGAACGTGGTCGACAAGGTGTCCTTCACCGTCCGTCCCGGGGAGACCATGGGCCTAGTCGGCGAATCAGGATCAGGTAAGTCGATTACTTCCCTGGCCATTACCGGTCTGCTTGATCCGTCCGCAGAGATTACCGGTGAGATCATCTACCGGGGCGAAAACTTGCTGACCATGGATCATCGTCAACGCGTAGCGTTGCGCGGACATGAGATCGCCATGATTTACCAAGACGCACTGTCGAGTTTGAACCCATCGATGCTGATCCGCAGCCAGATGAAGCAACTCACCAGTCGTGGGGGCACTCGTTCCGCTGAAGAGCTGCTTGAACTTGTCGGTCTGGATCCCAAGCGAACGTTGGAGTCCTACCCGCATGAGCTTTCCGGCGGGCAAAGGCAGCGCGTCCTCATCGCCATGGCTCTAACCAGAGATCCTCGGCTGATCATCGCAGACGAACCAACCACCGCCCTGGATGTCACGGTGCAAAAGCAAGTGATCGACCTGCTCAATGAGCTCCGCGAGAAACTAGGGTTTGCGATGATCTTCGTCAGTCATGACCTTGCCCTTGTCTCCGAAGTGGCCTCCTCAATCACGGTTATGTACGCCGGCCAAGTCGTTGAACAGGGAACGACCAAGGAAGTCTTGACCCAGACCCTGCATGAGTACACGCGCGGCCTGCTTGGATCCGTCCTCTCGATTGAAGCCGGCGCCGACCGCCTGCATCAAATCCCAGGAACGGTCCCGAGCCCACGTGATTTCCCCAAGGGCGACCGGTTTGCGCCGCGCTCTTCCCACCCCCACATTGGGGCAGACGTTCGACCGGAACTGGTTTCCGTATCCGACACCCACCGCTTCGCTTCCAACCCCGACTACGCCTGGGACAAGTTGATGGTCAAGGACCTGCAGACTCTCGGCGACAAGGACGAAATCGATTCTGAAGCACGCGCCATGATCGCTCGCGAAAAGGAGGCAGGCAAGTGAGCACCTCAGAGACAACTGACGTGACACCCATCATCGAACTGAAAGATGTGGATGTAACGTTCAAGACTCGCACTGGATCCCTTTGGAACCCCAATCTGGTCCATGCGGCCAAGGGTGTAAACCTGGCTCTAGCCCCCGGCGAAACGATTGGCATCGTTGGCGAGTCGGGTTCCGGCAAATCGACAACCGCCAATGTCATGTGCGGCTTGCAAGAACCCACCTCCGGTACGGTCCTTTTCCAAGGTAAAGAAGTCACTAAGCGGACCGCAGCAGATAGGCGCCGAATTGGACGAGCCGTGTCGGTGGTGTTTCAAGATCCGGCCACCGCACTCAACTCCCGCATGATCGTTCACGACCAGTTGATTGACCCACTGCGGGTACACAAGATAGGCACCCCGGAAGAACGAGAAGCACGTGTTCGGGAACTGATCGGTTTGGTGGGACTACCCGAATCGGTGCTAGATGCCCTACCCGGGCAACTGTCCGGTGGACAACGCCAGCGCGTTGCTATCGCACGCGCCTTGGCACTGAACCCAGATGCGATCATCGCGGATGAACCAACCTCTGCCTTGGACGTATCTGTTCGTGCTCAAATCTTGAACCTATTGATGGACCTCAAGAAAGAGCTGGGGCTGGCCATGGTTTTCATCAGCCACGACATCCAGACGGTCCGTTACGTTTCCGACCGGATAGTGGTTATGAATGGCGGGGAAATCGTGGAGGAAGGAACCGCCGATCAGGTGCTGAACTCCCCCACCAACGATTACACAAGAACCCTACTTGGAGCGGCACCATCGCTACTCCAGCTAGCAAATGCGGAATGAAAGGTAGCTCGGCTGTGACTCTAAGAGGCGTTATCCCCCCGGCAGTAACACCGCTGCGCAAGGATGGAACCTTCGATAAAGACTCGTTTGCGCGGGCAACCAATCGGATGATCGATGCGGGCATTCATGGACTGTTCGTCCTCGGATCTTCAGGCGAAGTCGTTTTCAACACCGACGCCCGTCGTGAAGAGATCATCGCCACGGCTATGGAAGTTGTCCAAGGTCGTATTCCCGTCCTAGTGGGCGCAATCGATATGCAGACCAACCGCGTCGTTGAACATGCCCGCCTAGCGGAGGAACTCGGGGCAGATGGGGTGGTTGCAACCGCACCCTTCTACGCATTGGCCGGACCAGCGCAAGTGGAGCGTCACTTCCGTGTTGTCGCCGAAAGCATTGACATCCCGCTTTATGCCTACGACATTCCGGTCTGCGTGCACACGAAGTTGCAAAACGACATGATGCTACGACTAGGACAAGAAGGGGTTATCGCCGGAGTGAAGGATTCTTCCGGGGATGACGTCGCCTTCCGCAGGCTCGCCCTCGCCAATGAGGACGCTGGGAAACCACTGTCCTTGTTGACCGGACACGAAATCGTGGTCGACGGGGCTTACCTGTCGGGCGCGGATGGTTCCGTACCCGGCTTGGCGAACGTGGATCCGCACGGTTTTGTCCGCCAATGGGACTACTACCAGGCAGGCGACTGGGAGGCAGTCAGGAAGGAACAGGACCGCCTGACGCGACTGATGGAAATCACGTCAGCAGCGCAGGGAATCAGTGGCTATGGAGCCGGTGTAGGCGCATTCAAGACGGCCTTGTGGCTTATGGGGATCTACGACAGCAACCAAATCAGCGAACCCGTCACCGCGCTTGAAGGTGAAAATGTGGAGGCAATCGCGAAGGTGCTTCGTAGTCAAGGGCTGCTGGACTAGCGCGTTAGAAACAAAAAATCTCATTGAAGGAGGGGCTTTGGGGTCACCAGCGGTTCTAGCACTCGATGTCGGGGGCACGAAGATAGCCGGGGGAATCGTCCAGATGGACGCCGACCCCAATGTCCTCCTTTGGGAAGAGCGTCCTACCGATGCTGCGCGCGGCGGTGAAGAGGTACTCAAGAAGGTGGTGAGGTTCGCCCTCGACCTCATTGAGAGTTCGCCGGTTCCCCTTCGCGCGATTGGGGTCGGAACAGCCGGGGTAGTGGACGTGGAAACTGGCACCATCACCAGTGCTACCGACCTGATCCCCGGTTGGGCTGGGACACAGTTGGGAACCGCCCTCAAACAAACCACCGGCTTACCCGTAAGTGTGCAGGGGGACGTCGCTGCCCACGCCTTGGGTGAGTACCATTTCGGCGCAGGCAGACACACGCGCTCTTGCCTGGCAGTTGGCTTGGGAACCGGCATTGGCGGCGCGTACGTTCAGGACGGCAAAGTACTCACCGGCGCCCACGGCGTTGGCGGTCACGTCGGTCACGTGACCGCGCCAGCTGCGGCGGGTGAACAGTGTTCTTGTGGTCGAACCGGGCATTTAGAGCCCATCGCTTCGGGGACGGGTATCGCCGAACAATACAATCGTCGCCACTTGGCAGCCGGGGAAACCCCGTTAACCGGCCGTCAGGTGGACGATTTGGCCGAGGACGGGGATAGCGCTGCCATCGAGGTGGTCCGAACCGCCGGGCACGCCTTGGGGCAGGCACTTGGCTCGCTGGCCAATACTCTGGATCCCGAAGTGATCGTGTTGTCTGGGTCGGTTACGAATTCGGGGGACACGTGGTGGCAAGCGGTTCGGCAAGGATATGAAGAACAGGCCATGAATCCCGTGCTCGCCACCCCTATTGTGCGGGGAATGCTGGGCGGAAGTGCCCCTTTGATCGGGGCGGCCACCACCGCGGCGAAACTGGCCGCTGCAAATCTAGCCGGTGTAAATACAGAAGAATGCGACCGAATTTCGGAGGCTAACAAGTGAACACCGACATGCTCGAGCGGCTGCGCGGCCAGTTGGTCGTTTCTTGCCAGGCGTATCCGGGGGAGCCAATGCGGCACCCCGAGACCATGGCCCAGGTGGCGTTGGCCGCCGAAAGAGGGGGTGCGGCGGCGATACGATGCCAGGGACTTGCCGACATAGCGGCCATAAAAGGACAGGTCGAGGTTCCGGTCATAGGCCTCTGGAAAGAGGGGCACGAGGGCGTTTTCATTACCCCGACTATCCGGCACGCCTTGGCTTGCGTTTCTGCCGGGGCAGACATTGTCGCCATTGACGCCACGGGGCGTCCTCGGCCAGACGGATCCACGGTGGCTGACTCGGTGCAGGCTCTACATGATGCGGGGGCGTTAGTCATGGCCGACTGCGGGTCGATGGAGGACGTGCATCGCGCTGTCGAGGCCGGCGCAGACATAGTTTCTACGACTTTGGGTGGGTACACTCCGGACCGGCCAAAAACGGATGGCCCCGACTTCGTTTTCTTGGAAGAAGCCGTGACGGCCTATCCTGACCTGCCGGTTTTCTGTGAAGGGCGAGTGCACTCCCCCGCGCAGGCTGGCGAAGCGATCAGACTTGGGGCTTGGGCGGTGGTGGTTGGAACTGCCATAACGCACCCAACCACCATCACCACTTGGTTCAAAGACGCCGTCACTAACTAGGACGAGGTCGATTGACCTTCCGTGTACTGAGCGGCGTATTCCTCCCATTCGTCCTCACTGGGGATGGACCGGATTGCCTTGGATGAGGTCGCTACAACCGCCACAGCGACGCAGAGCCCCGCACAGATCAACAGGGTTCCTGTCCGGCCTAAGTGACTGAGCCCAAATCCGGCGATGAGCGGCGCGAGCGGAAGAGCACCCATGGACAGCACGGAAGCCGCTGCTAGGGCCCGACCCATGTATTCGCTCGGCGTGGAGACGATGAAGTAACCCATCAGCGCCGCGTTCACAGATGGCAACAAGGCGACTGCAACCGCCGAAACGACCATCACGGAGATGAGCGAGTTGGTCATGACCATGGCGACCGCCCCACCGGCAACCAACACAACACCACTAAGGATCAGTGTTCCGCCAGCGATACGGGTGACAAGCCGCGAAGCCAGCACCGAACCTAGCAAGAGGGAGAGTCCCATAGCGAAGGAGAGTCCCCCGATTTCCAACGTCGTATAACCCTCTTGCTGAAGCGAGTACACGGTCGTGCTAATAAAAGCGTTCATGCCGACGTTCACGATGGTGGCACTGAGAATCGCACTGCGCAGATCCGTCCGCTTCCACACCAATTTCAGCCCGATGATGGCCTCCGACAGAGCGGAAGACGATGCGGCCGTCTTATCTGAAGGCCGATCTTCACG
>CAYFRT010000056.1:0-3373 GCA_964345585.1 uncultured Actinomyces sp.
AGGATGCTACGCGTTGATCCCCGCCCGATTGTGCTTCGGAGCCGCCCGGTTATCCAGCATGATCAGCAACAGTTTTGCGGGCTCAAGCGCAGTAACGGAGTGCGGAAGCCGGGTGTCCAGGTGGATCACATCCCCGGGCTTCAACGTCGCCTCATCAGGGCCACCCGTTATCAAGAAGGAACCCTCTAGAGCCTGCAACAACACCGGCATTGCTGCAGTGTGCTCCGTCAGAACCTGTCCTTCGTCGAAGGCGAAGAGAACCAGTCGAGCGCCATCAGCCTTAAGCACAGTCCGCGACACGGTTGATTCCTCTTGGACTGCGGTGAGCGCCGCAACGTCTTTCAAATAGGTCATTGTCAAGGAGTCATCTTGTGTTTTTTGGTCTGCCATCTGCTTTCCTTTCCACTGTCTGTGCCCCTGGCGTCTCGCCAGGTTAAGTCTAAACATCTGATCTCTCAGCGCGGGTGAGAGAAGATCCTCCAAGGGTCCCGCCCGCGACCCACTACTGTTGGGTGATGACGCGCACCTGCGCATAGTGAAACGAGGGCACTGTGAAGGAACAACCGGGAAGCTCGGGAACTGCTGGAGAACCGCAGCACCACGCACTAAGCCCGTCTTTTGCAGGCAGCGCCGGGATTGCCACCGTCGGTGGAGCTCTCATTGCCCTTCAAATCTTGTTCAATGGGGCACTCGGGGCTGCCGGATCCGGGCCGCTCCTCGCCTCGTTTGTCTCTTACCTTGGGACGTTAGTCAGCGCGATCTTGGTGATCGCTGTCATTGGACAGGCGGCCGAGGTCTTCCTCACCATCCGCAAGAAAGGGCGACCATGGTGGTTCATGGTGGGTGTAAGCGGAGTCCCGATAGTGATCACCACGGCGTGGGGCGCCCCCATTTTAGGGGTGGCAGTCAGCGCGGTCTGCTCCATTGGTGGGCAAACGGTGGCAGGACTGCTCCTGGACTCAAGGGGAATCGGCGTAAAGCAGAGGATCCCCCTGACGCCGAATCGGGTCCTGGCCGCCGTGATAGCCGTTGTTGGGCTTGCTTTGGCAATCGGCCCTGGAATCAGTGAACTTCGCGAACCCGCTGTGGCAGCCGTTGCTGGAGTCGCGATCTTCATCTCCGGGATGTTATTGGCAGTGCTGAACGCCGGCAACGGGGCTGTTGCCGGGATCAGCGGAAACTCGTTTGTCCCCGTGGTCACTTCGGTCATCGGCGGAACGATCACTGTCTCTATCATCGCCGCGGTGATGTGGGCCCTCGATCTGCTGCCTGCCTCGATGTTCCCGGCAGGTAGTCAGTGGTGGATGTACCTGGGTGGCCCGGCCGGAATGGGGATTGTTCTAGCCTCAACCATCGCCGTACGAACCTTGGGAACATTCGGGCTGACTCTGATTGTCGTGGTTGGTCAAATGGTCACGGCGCTCCTCATCGACCTGTTTATTGACGGCGCCATGGACTGGGGTGCCCTAATCTCTTCCGCAGTGATGGTTCTAGCGATTTTCATTGCCGTCCAACCCAGGAAAGAAAACAAGCAGGAAGTCTAGGTAGCCGAAACTTCTGGAATCCCAAGCGATTCGGGGATAAAAACGGTCCACCTGATGGAAGGACCCGCGCGGTAAACCGGCTTCTGAGATAGCGTCCCGTCATGCTTCTTCCAAGAGATGACAGTCGCGTCCTCCTGGTTTCTGGTGTTGCGATGCAGCGCACTAATGATCCACGTGAAGGCAGACTAACCAGGCGCCTCTACCAGGGCATTGTCGACGCCGCGGGACCAAAGTGGCGCATCCTCACCTCCTGGGGAGAAGAAGACGGTGAAGTTGGCGCGATAAGGAAGCTTAAGCAGGCTGACGCCGTCGTAATCATGGGTGGCCCGGACATTTCCCCCAGTTTCTACGGAGGCGCCGCGGACTACCCCAACGCTGAAACACACTTCCCCCAAAGCGACGAAGCACAGATGTCGCTCATCACTCGCAGTATTGAAACAGGTGTTCCTCTCCTTGGTATCTGCCGCGGCATGCAAGCACTCAACGTCGCCCTGGGTGGCACCCTTCAGCAAGACATCGCCCAACCGGGCCACTCCAACAAGACATTTCTTGATGACCTCCTCTTTGAGGAACACGACGTGCATGTGAAG
Source organism: uncultured Actinomyces sp. (assembly GCA_964345585.1). Lineage (GTDB taxonomy): Bacteria > Actinomycetota > Actinomycetes > Actinomycetales > Actinomycetaceae > Scrofimicrobium. The sequence continues at coordinate 2,135 of CAYFRT010000056.1, forward strand.
CGTGGATCCAGAATCAGCCACATGCTTTCCCCCGAAAAGAACAAACGGATTAGAGGCAGAAGCGCGCACCACCAAGCCGTTGACCAACTTGGAACCGGTCTTGAGGTCACGGCACATTCACCAGACGGGATTGTCGAGGCGGTGGAGCATCAAGACGCTCCCGTGTTCGGTTTTCAGTGGCACCCAGAAGCGGTCGGGGCACACCCGGAGCATCTGCGCAGCGTGCTCTTTCATATGCGTGACGCCGAAGGAATCATGCGTATGCGGACCGGGGCGACTGCGGCCGCCTAAGCACCTCACCGCAAACAAGTGAGCATTTCACTTTGAGGCCAACTCCTCCAGGTCCGCTGGGTCAATCAGCCTGGCTCCCCCACTGTGTAGAAGAACCTGGGCGCGAAGCGCAGGACCCGGCCTCTGTCCCAACGAAAACATGGTTTGGGCCCACGTCATATCTGCCGGCGTTAGTTCACGGCCCCCGGGCCGTTCCCACACAATCAAGAATTCACTTCCTCCCAATTCCGCGCAAGCAGTACGCCATGCTTCAAACACCGTCAAGCCCGCCTGTTTCCACCCGTGGCGGGCAGTCCGGTACCACTGTTTGGGGCTGTTCGGATACCCCTCGATACAAAACACCGTGTTCACAACCCGGTGATCGGGCGTCAATGCGAGCCCGTACAAGTCCCGTTTGATCGCCGAATCAAACAAGGTGCCAACAAAACTCTCTATATCGGCGTCGGTTACAAGCCGCTCACCTGGGAATGCTACTGGTTTAGTCATGCCACAACTCTGGCAACGCAGTCCCTAACCCTCGACCCATCACCCGCCGCCCTGTGGATACCCGCCACGAACCGGCCTGGGGACAGAGCGTGCCCCAGTAATCGCGTCGTCTAGAACTGCGTGGATGTTCGGGCCGGTCCCACGGGTGTGAACAAGGCATCCCATGTTTCCCACTCGCTTCGCGGCAGACCTTGGATCAGGCCAACCTCAGCCAACTCCGTGACGGATGCAGAAGCAAAAACCAGCGCCGCCAACGCATTCGCGGTGACCGTGACACCCAGGTAATCCTCGCGATCATCCAACCTTTGAACGCGGGCTCTCCCCTCGCCCAATTCCAATCGGTAGAAGCCTGAGGCATACCCGTCCGGATCCTCAACCCGGAACTGAGCAGACATCCACGCCGCGCTTGCCGAAGTCGAGTAAGACCTGGCTTCAAGGCACGCGATGGGATCCAGCACTTTG
>CAYFRT010000056.1:3473-8846 GCA_964345585.1 uncultured Actinomyces sp.
GCAACCCGCGACGCTTGTGGGTTGGTAAAACGTTGACTTCTGTTGGCAAACCTGCCGTAACCTCGGCCGCACCAAGATTCACTGGCGCTAGGAACCTGGCGAAGGTCCCCACCGACACATCCATTGCACCGGAGAACTTGGCAGCGCTTTTCCGAAAGACCGTAGTGGCGACGGAACCAGGCATGTCGAGGAACGTTTCAAGCCTCCTGATCACTTCCTCATCCAGATCCGGTTCGTGGAAACCCAGTTGGGCTGCACGCATCCACGCCCTTGCGTGACTGGAATCAGACGACTCAGATTGAGCCAGTGTCAGGCCGTCTTCCATTGCACGGTCACTAATCAGTTTTGCCAGTTCATTTTCCGTTTACTGGTTCCGTTGAGTGTTGTCCGGACGAGCGTCGCGTCAGTGTTCCGTCACGCTCAGTGATGTCTCTCAGGAACGTAAAAGTGCTCCAGGGTCATGCGCCCGGTTTCCAAGTCCGAAAAACTGCGCGGCCCTTGAAGCACCGCGACCGCCGAGGTGGGGAACTTGCTCTCAATCACCCGCGCAGGCTTACTGTCTCTGTTCGAAATCAACGCCAACGCCGTAGCTGAGATGGCCGGCTCATGCCCAACCAGCGCAACCTTTTTCGCTTTTCCACCGTCTTCTTCGATCACGTCGAGGTAAGCGTGGTGCGAGGCAGTGTAGAGATCATCCAAGTATTTGACGGGGCCCTTCAGGTCCGCCTCTTCCAACGTCATCCTTGTTCGGACGGACGTGGAGCACAAAATCAAGTCAAAGTCGCCGACGTGTTCCCGGATCCACTCTCCCGCCAGTTTGGCTTGGCGATGTCCACGCGGAGCCAAAGGACGTTGATGGTCCTTGACTCCCTTCGGATAGACAGATTTTCCGTGGCGCAACAGTACCAGTGTGTGGCTCACCAGTGTCCTTCCGTGGGGTTTGAATCAGATCATCTGTTGACAACCATATTGCGTTGGAGGCGGCAAGCGAACCTTTTCCGTTAGCGCCGATACGCTGCCCGAGGCACCAGTGTGACCAAGGTCTTCACGCCAGGGCGCATCTGCATGACCAACGGCTCATCCCAAATGTTAGCCCCGTGGGAAGATCTGATGCGTGCTAACGATTCCTCAAACCCTTAACGTGCAAGCCGAAACTGCCATCTCCAAAGCAAGCGGCCTACGCTCTCCTGGACGTTTCTTGATCTCAGGAATGCTTGCCGGCGCCTATATCGGTATCGGCGTGGTCCTCATGGTCAGCGCTGCGGGGCCTCTGCTTGCGGCCGGTGACGGATTTGCCAAGCTAGTTTCGGGATTGGTGTTCAGCGCCGCTTTGACGATCGTGGTGTTTGCGGGCTCTGACCTGGCAACCTCAGCCATGATGATTCTCCCCGTCGGTGCGCTAATGCGCTCGATCAGTTGGGGTCAAGCGGCCGGCGCTCTGCTTTTCACGTTTCTTGCAAACTTGGTGGGGGCAGGCGTCTTCGCTTTGCTAATCGTGCTTTCGGACGTCCTAGTTTCGAACCCGGCAGCCGGAGGGATGCTCACGGGTCTCCTCGAATCAAAAGCGCACGAAACCCCCATAGAATTATTAGTCCGAGGAATCCTGTGCAACGTTCTGGTGTGCCTGGCGATCTGGATGGGTTCCCGCGTCAAATCAGACGGGGCAAAAATCGCACTGATTTTTGTCGCAATCACCGCCTTCATCACCTCCGGCTTCGAGCACGTGGTAGCGAACATGACCACCTACTGGGTCGCGGTGTTCACAAGCGATCCCAACGCTGCCCTGCCCTATTTCGCGGGAAACATGCTGTGGGTGGGGCTGGGAAACCTGGTTGGGGGGGCCCTGGTGGTGGGGTTGGCGTACTGGGTTATCGGGGGCAGACCAAGAGTTGCCAACGCTGTCGACAAAGAGTCATTGACCGACCCCTCCAGGCAGACTTCGTCAAACTAAACGTTTCTGCGCGGATTGATTGATTGCCTAATTCTCCTCGACGTTTTTCTTCTCAGCGTTGTCAGTATGGCTGGCGGGGGCTGGCCTTTCGGAACCCTCGCCCTTCTTCGCTGTCGGTAGGACCTCAAGGACAGCGTCGCCAACTTCCCCGGCCAGTTCTGTGACCTTCTGAGAAGCTGACTCCCACGCGCGGGAAGCCGGCTCCACCAACTGTTCGCGAACCACGCGCCGCAGCACTTTCCCCAGCTGATTTCTGGGCATTTCCGAAATGAACTCGATCTGCTTGGGCAGGGCGTAGTGGGAGAGTTTCTCCATCGACCACTCCCGGATTTGCTCCAAGGTGAGCTGCTGGGCACCCTCTTCAAGAACAAGCGCGGCTGTCACGATTTCTTCCTGGTCCTTGCCGGGCATTCCAACAACCGCGACGTCCTTAACTCCTGGCATCTCACGGAGCACGCCTTCGACCTGGCTGGGATACACGTTGAACCCACCGGAAAGAATCAGCTCTTTCTTCCTGTCCGTGAGGAAAAGGTAGCCCTCGTCGTTATACGCAATGTCACCCGTGCGGAACCAGCCATCCTCGGTGAACGCGTTCGCGGTTTCTTCTGGGGCGCCCAAGTAACCCGAGAAAACCTGCGGTCCACGAACAACCATCTCCCCAGGTGTTCCATCCGGGACGTCCTTTGACGGGTCGTCCAAGTCAACCAATCGGACCTCGGTGGAAGGGAAAGGAAGTCCCAAGGTCCCCAACCTCCGCGACTTTTCCATCGGAGAGCCGGAGATGACAGGGGAAGTTTCAGAAAGCCCGTATCCCTCAATGATGGTTCCGTGAGAGACGGACTCCCAAAGGTGAGCCACTTTTTCTGACAGCGGCATCGCCCCTGAAACCGAATATTCGATGGAGCTGATGTCCGTGCCCGTCTCAAGCGCACCTTGAGCGATACGCTCAAACATTGGCGGAACCCCTACGAAGAACGTCACATTCCTCCGCCGGTGCGCTTCCAGGGCAAGGTCAACATCAAACTTCGGGAGCACCACCTGGGTGCCCGCCTTCTTCACTCCAGCGCAAAGGAAGAACGTCAACCCAAATGCGTGGAAGAACGGGAGGAGGCTGAAGAAAATCTCGGCACCCTCATGCAGCTTGAACACCCAGAACATGCACTGGTCAACGTTGGTTCCAATGTTCTTATGCGTCAGAGGAACAGATTTGGGCACGCCGTTGGTGCCTCCCGTGTGCAAGATGACGGCGACGTCATCGACCTTGGCGTGCGGGTAACTGGGGGTGATGGGCGAGGCATCCCGGACAGCCATATCCCAAGACTTCACGTGGGCGGGCACGGGCGCCCGTAGGGCGTTGCGTTGCTTCCGGGCGGCCTCGACCGGCATCTTCAGTAAAAGTCGCTTCTGCGCGGGCATGTGCGCCGAAATGTCCACGGAAAAAACCGTCTTAAGCGCTGTATCCCGTCCGGTCGGCAGCTTGGCGACGGATTTCTCCCACGCAATGGCAACCTTCCCCCCGTGGCGTTTGATCTGAAGCGCTAACTCATTGGCAGGAGCCAGGGGGTTGTGTTGGGCCGCGACCGCGCCGATGCGCTGACATGCATAAAAGGCAACGAACGCCTGGGGGCAGTTCGGCAGGACCACCGCGACAACATCGCCTCGCTCAACTCCCGCATCGAGCAGCGCCTGCGCTGCACGTAGTGTTTGGTCCAGGACCTGCCGGTAGGTGATGGTCTGCCCAAAATAGTCAAGGGCAACGACCTGCGGATACCGTGTGGCAGCACCCTCCAACAGGAAAAAGAGCGACTCATCGGCTATAGGGATACGAAACGGAACTCCGGGTGCGTAGAGCTCGTGCGCTTGTTCCGCTATCGTCTTTTTATCCGACATCAGACTTCCTTGCCCCAGCACGCGAAGATGACAGACAGGCTGTTCATCCAGGACTTCGGGGAGCCCTTGCGTGGATAACCAAACTACTGTAGCTCCCCAGCCTGAAGGAAAGCCACGACTCCATCCACAGGGAACCGTAAGCGCCGACAGGGCCGACAGTTAGTTTTCTAACGCAACTACCAATAGAATCGTCGACATGTTTCAATTGCTTCTCGCTGTCATTTATCTTGCCTTTATCAGCCTGGGGCTCCCCGATTCCCTAATCGGGGCCGGGTGGCCAGTAATGCACGAGCAACTGGGCGTCCCCGTTGCTTACGCGGGCATCATCACGATGATTATTTCCGTTGGAACAATCGTCTCCAGCCTTCTGTCGGACCGTCTGACACGAGCCCTAGGCGCGGGCCTGGTGACCACCATTAGCGTGGCAATGACCGCGGCCGCTCTGCTGGGTTTCTCTGTTTCCGGATCCTTCTGGATGCTGTGCCTTTGGGCCCTTCCCTACGGGCTGGGCGCCGGCGCCGTAGATGCGGCATTGAACAACTACGTCGCGCTTCACTACGCCTCCCGTCACATGAACTGGTTGCACTCGTTTTGGGGCGTAGGCGCTTCGATCAGCCCCTTCATCATGAGTTTTGCCCTCACCCACAACCTTGGGTGGGAAGGCGGCTACCGCACCGTCGGCTACATCCAGATCGCGATCACGGTGGTGCTCATTTTGAGTTTGCCTCTGTGGAAGAAGCCCTCGCGGAATTCGAACGAGGTCACCTCCACAGAATCACCCGACCCCAAACCTACCGACGGGCCGCCAATCAAACTCAAAGAGGCGCTGAAGATTCGGGGCGTTAAGCAGATGCTGATCGCATTCCTTGCGTACTGCGCGTTCGAGAGCAGCTCAACCATCTGGTCCTCCACCTACCTGGTGCAACAACGTGAAGTTATGCCCGCCACCGCTGCCGCTTTTGCGTCTCTCTACCTGCTTGGCATCACGGCGGGCCGGTTCCTGAGCGGTTTCGTTTCAGACCGGCTGGGCGACCGCCAAATGATCCGCATAGGGCTGACCACCGCCGGGCTCGGATACCTACTCATTGCCCTTCCACTCCCATTCGACACACTGGCACTCGCAGGACTAGTGATTGCTGGCTTCGGCAGCGCCCCTGTCTACCCCGCAATCATCCACGCGACCCCCGCGAACTTTGGGCGAGACAATTCTCAGGCGATCATCGGAATCCAAATGGCTGCCGCTTACACCGGCACCGCCTTGTTCCCTCCGCTCTACGGTGTGCTGTCGCAGTGGATCGGAATGTGGCTGTTCCCGTTCTTCCTCCTCTTCCTGGTTGCCCTGGGGCTAGTGATGTCTCATCGCCTCAACGTCATCGTCGACCAGCGCGACGGAAACCGGGCGTAACGAACACCACGCAATCGACCCCCAACCAAAGTTGTCAATCATTCACCCAGTCCGTAGACTACTTATCTGTCTGAAGGGGCTATGGCGCAGTTGGTAGCGCGCTTCCATGGCATGGAAGAGGTCGGGG
>CAYFRT010000057.1:0-8535 GCA_964345585.1 uncultured Actinomyces sp.
ACCTCGTGCGCAGCGTCGAGTGCGGAGCCTGTGCCCACGATCCCGTAGGCCGATTGACCGTTCACAGAGAGTGGACGGTGGGTGGCTCCGTGGTTGCCGATTTCGAACAGGGGATTGTTTGCCAGTTCAGCCGCCAGCTCAGGGTTGCTGTCAATCCATCGCATGTTCAGGAAAAGGGTTGCGGGCACGTTCCTTTCAATAAGCCCGTCTATGAGCGCTGCGTCGTAGCCATCACCTGAGGGGCCTCCGCAGGCGTCCAAGGTTAAAGCAACGCCGTCAGAGTCCATCCGAGTCAGAACCCCTGGAATCTCAAGCCCCCATTCAGATGGGGTGAGACCCGCGAAGCGCTCAGTCACTTCCTCCGCGGTGGGAGTAGCGGGCGGTGGCTCGGGAGCGACGGCGAGCACCACTTCGTCGATCTCTACGGGGGACTGCGTGCTCGGCGCGGCCTGGCTACTTGGCAGGCTCTGTGCGCTCTGCGCCGCCTCCTGCACTTCCTCCGGCAGCACCTCGCTGCTTTGAGGCGTAGAGGGTGTGCAGCCGGCAATCGCAACAACTAGGACCGAGGCGGCAAGCCAGTAAGCGCGGGACATCGGCTTATTTTACAATCCGCGACAGGGACGTGCTCACGCTGCTTGGTCCGTGCCCCACGCACTGTCAGCCCTCGCACCGTCAGACCTCGCGCACTGTCATTCGCCTGAGAGGGCCCGGCGGACGGTCTCCTGCAGGTCCTCGTCAGTGAACAGCGTTTCCACGTTTCGGCTTCCCAGGCGTTGTGCTGCTTCCGTGACTGCCCCTCGTACTTCGCTTGACGAATCCAGTTCAATGGCGCGCGGGTGGACGTACGAGGTTCTAGCCATAGTCGGAGTATTCCCAAGGACGTGTGCGGCGGCCTCGAACGCGTAGAGGGTTTCATCCTTGTGTTTCTTTGGGGAATCGAAGTGAGCGCCCCCGCGAACTGCCGCGGCGATCACCGTCGCACCCCAAGTTCGGAAAGTCTTTGCTGAAGGCCCAGATCCAGTGGTTGCGTGGATGTATGAGTTAACGGTGGCTGAACCGATCCGTCTGGAAGGTTCTTCCCCTGTGACGAACACGGGGTCCATCGCTGTCCCTGGGGGCGCCAGCATTTTGCTCATCACCCGAGCCGCAGACGCATCTTCCACTTCCCGCACGTGCCTGATGTGTTCTTTGCCCACGTAGTCGAAGATGATTTTCCGCCCGCGTACTTCCACCTGTCCGCGATCCAAAGTGGTCAGGCCGTAGGTGTGGTTGTCTTGCAGGTATCGCGGGTTTCCCACCCGAAACAGGCCCTTGTCCAGCAGCCTTATTGCAAGAGCCGTTCCTTGTTCTAGGTCGACTTGCGGGGGCCGGCGGCGGAGGTCGTGATCCACACGTTTGCGCAGTTCAGGTAGTGTCTTCGCGAAGTACAGCATGTGAGCGAACTTGTCTTCGTCAGCGGCAGCCACCGCTTCTGCGGAGTACCGGTACTGCACGCGGCCACGTGAATCAACGCCCCTGGCTTGCACTCGTTCTTCCGGGTCGCGGGCTGCCCAGACATCACGCCAAGCAGGTGGTATCGCGAGGGCCTTCAAACGCCCAAGGGTCGCCGGATCCTCAACGCGGGCACCGCGCTCATCTGTCCACGTGCCGTCTTCTCCTCGTCGATACCCAGGCGGCCAGTGGAGGTGGTCCTGATCGCTCATCCCCCCACTATCCACAAGAAGAAAAGACGATGCAAGGCTCTGTCATCTGCCGCCTCATTTGGGGACGTACGAGGAACCCTTGTCGCACCCCACCCTGACAAGAAAAGGCTAAGCCCTCATACCCGATCACCCTGCATCATGATGGATTCGCCGGTGATGAAGGAACCTCCGGGGGAGGCGAGGAATACACAGGTCGCGCCAACGTCCTTCTGTGCGTCTCCGAAGCGGCCGAGGGGAATGGTTCTGACGTTCTTCTCGTACATTTCTGGGTTCTCTTCAGCCCAGTCGGCCAATTTCTCAGTCATCACAAGCGGCAGTATGACGTTGACGTTGATGTTGTCGGGGCCCCATTCGTTTGCCGCCACACGCGATAGGGGGCGGATGCCTTCTTTGGCTGGGCCGTACGAGGCCTGATCCGCGTTCCCCGAAATTCCCGCACCCGAACCGAAGTTGATGACGGATCCTTCAGTTTCCTTCAGGTACGGGTAACCGTGCTTCATGTAGTAAAACGTTGCGTACAGACCGGTAGTGATCGCCCGTTCAAAATGTTCGTGGGTGTGTTCGACGAGGGGAATTCCGGAGATCCCAGCGTCCGCACAGTTGACGATTGCGTCCAGCCTGCCAAACCTGTCGATGGTTTGGCTGATCGCGTCCGCCACCTTTTCTTCGTTGGCTCCGTCGACTAACAGGTCCAGCACTTCGACGCGGTAGTCGTTTTCGATGCCTGCCTTAGTTTCGTCGAGTCCTTCTTGAAAGATGTCTGTGATGACGACAGCGGCTCCTTCTTCAGCAAAGGCTCGGGCGACACCGCGTGCGATCCCTCCGGCAGCACCTGTAATCAGCGCAATTTTGCCTGCCATTTTGCCGTCTTGTTTGTCCATCACATATCTCACTTGATAGTTGGCAACCTGCTCGCTCCCACTATAGGCATGGCGCTCAAAGCCACCCGGTGCCCGCTTTCGTGCTCTGAGTGCGGAACCCATTGGCGCCTTAAAAGGGGATGCCGCTGGCCGGTAGGCGTAGCGAACACCTAGCGGCGCTGATTTACATGGACGCGCGGATGGGACCCAAGGAAACTCTGGGTCTAGAAGTTTGTCGGGCCGCAAACAAGATCAGTCCGGATTGCCCTGGTGGCATTTGGAAGGTCGACAAGGTGGCGTGGAAAGGGCTCTCCGCAGAGGCATTTCAGCCCTATTGCGGAGAGCCCTCGATAGGAAAGTAATCCCCTCGCCCCTAATCTTCCAGCGTCGCCGCGAAGTCGGCCATCTTCTGCTTGTACTTCGGGTACTCCTCGGCGGTCATGGCCTTGGGCCAAGAATCAGCGCGGAAGTAAGCGTCGGTGCCTCCATCGAGGAAGATAACGGAGCCACACAGGAAGTTCGCCGCGGGTGACAGCATGAAAATCGCCCACTTTGCGACTTCTTCTGGTTTTCCGAATTCTCGAACAGGTACTGGGAACGCTCGGATTGACGGAGCCAGTTTGGGGTCATTTAGTTGCTGCTCCAGCAGCGGGGTACGAATGGCGCCAGGGGCGAGGGCGTTTACACGAATGCCTGCACCGGCCCATTCCTCCGTCACCCCGATTGTGCGGATCCAGTGGGTTATCGCAGTCTTTGACCCTGCGTAGACGAAACTCGCCGAGGCTTCCGGCCCGGCCGCGGCAGCAATCGCAATAGCCTTGTCCAGATCGCGTTCTTGGAAAGCCGCAATTACTTCTTCGGGGATACCCGGAATCGTTGTCGTGGAGTTGGAAGAGAAGATCACGACCTTGGCGTTTCCTGCCTTAGCCAGGGCGGCGTGGATCCCCTCCAAGAGTTCCACGACCCCAAGATAGTTGACGTTTGCGATCAGTGACTCACGTCCGGGGATTGGCCCTAAACCTGCTGCAAGGACGGCCCCGTCGAGGCGCCCATCGCATTCTGCGAGGACCTTCTCCACGGCGCTGGCACGACCTTCAGGAGTGGAAAGATCAGCGGTTACTTCCGCGTGATGCAGATCCACGCCGATGACCCGGTGCCCTTCCCAACGCAACTGCTCCGCTGTCGAGCGGCCCATTCCCGAGGCTGAACCGGTAACCATGTATACACCCATTTTGACTCCCCTAACATTTGAATGATCGACGAGGAACCCACTATCCAACGTGTTGCTTTGGGCACCTCGGTGTGCTTAGCAACTCTTCCAAGCCTACAACTGTGAGGGTCATACAGCCATGGCGGGAAAGGGGCGCAAGAGGTCAAACCACATTTCGGTACGCGGATAAGCACGCTTCCGCTCACCCATATCAGGCGATATGGTGGATCCGTGAATAACAGAGTTCGTCAAGTTCGGGAAGAAGCCGGGCTCAGTCAGTCTGAGCTGGCTGCAAGGTCGGGTGTCGCGCAACCGAATATAGCGGCATACGAGACGGGAAAGCGTCGTGCTTCCGCTGAGATGCTCGAGCGTTTGCGGTTGGCGGCGCGTCCTCTTCCACACCAGGCACTCGCAACTAATCGCCGCGAACTGAGTGAGCTAGCGAAGGGTTTCGGTCTCAGCAACGTCCGCGTTTTTGGGTCCGCCGTGCGGGGTACGGATAGACCGGGGAGCGACCTTGACGTGCTGGTGACGCGGCCAAGCGGGGTTGGCCTCCTTACGATTGCCGCATTCGCCGAGGCCGCCAGTGAGTTGCTCGGCGTCGAAGTTGATGTGGTCACCGATGGTGGGCTCCCAAGGGACCACGAGGTCCTCACGACAGCAGTGCCCGTATGAACAAAAGAGATGCCGCGGCGCTACGGGAGATAGTCCGTCTCTCCTTGGTCGGAGAAGCGCTGGCCGCGCGCGGGCACGACTGGTATGTGGGGGACGCGTTGAATGTCCCTGGTTTGGCAGCCGAATCTGTGATTGTCAAAATCGGAGAGAACGTGGCGAGGATCAGCTCCGCGACAACCCAGATTCACCCAGAGGTGCCATGGTCGCCGATCAAGAGAATGCGGGATCGATTGGCCCACCACTACGAAGGGACGGACTACGAGGCGGTCTGGGACACCCTGGTAGTCGACCTTCCTGTGATACGTGCTTACATCGAGTCGGTCCTGGACGAGTGACCAAGCCAAATGGAACGAGCGCATGTCGTCCCGTAGATCCGGGGCAACCCCGAGCCCCGAGCTCCAAGCCAAAGTTGGGCCTCTTCCCAGCCGCGTGGTGCTCCGAGTCTGCTGAAAGGGACAACATCGTTGCGGGGTCTGATGCCGCGTTTCGTCTGGCCGTCCTCGGTCATGATCCAGGTTCCGCCCAGGAGTGCTTTGGCTTTGGACGGTACGGGCACCAATCTTGGGGTTTCCTCGACGGACCACGCTTCCCCATTTTGTAACAATGCGACGCTGAAGCCCAGTTGAGACGCCGGTCCGGATAAAAAGTGCAAAAGAGTGTGCCTTCATCGATCAGGACGCATAAGTTGTACATGACGGAAAGGCCAGACTGGATGATCTTGCCCGCTACCCGCATCTCGAAAAACTCGGCAGGGTCGCTAGACACGGGCACCACCAGCCGCCCGTCTTCCAGAATTAACCCGAGGAGGCCAACTGATTTCACCGGGGAATCCAGCGTTGCCGTTTCGACAGGGGCCGGCCACTGCAAGCATTCGATCTCTGTGTCACCCCCTGTTGGGATCAAACCGCAGACGCCACTGTCCGTTTCAATCACCCATTCCACGCCGGGATTGAAACCCGCTTCAGTCATGACTGCGCCGTCGGCGCCTGCATTACTCCACACCACGCCGTCGCTGGTTAAGGCGTAGAGGATGTCCCCCGGCCAGTCCATCGCCACTTGCTTAGTTTTCGGCGGCAGGTCGGCTCGGATTTCGAACTCATCCGCCGAATCTAGGAATCAAGGATCAACGATCAGGGCCTCATCACGGTCTGGAACAACAAAATAGGGAATAGGGTTGCCCGCGACAACTTGGGTTCCCTGAGGGAGCAGGACCATCTCCTCCCAGGTTTCGTCCCCTCCGTGAAGCAGCACCGCATTGAGCCCACGATCACGGACTGTTCGAGGTCAGCCCGACTGCAAGTAACGCTGGATTGAAGGGGCAATCGCGTCGACAAGCTCTTGACGTGACATTGCTACAAGCGGAGACATCCGCAACACGGACCTCGCCACAGCCGTTCCAAATAGGTGGGAGCCTGCTAACAGCGATTTCTTAATTCCATTCGTTATCGGCGGGCTCCGCTGCCCTCTCGTCCGCGGCGCGTCCAGTGAGTACTTCCGAGAGGAGGGCAGCGGCACGCGGGGACGTCAAAGCAGAACGAACCAAAGCCGTTAACACCTGCCGTGTTTGCTCGTCCTCCCAGAGTTGCAGATACGCATCCGTCGCACATGCCCCCAGTTGCTCGGGGGTGCTGTGAAGGCTGCTGCCAGACGCTTCTGGATGTCAGTCTTCTCTGTCATCACTGTGATGAACAGGGTCTCTTTATCTCCGAAGTAGTGGCGGATCATGCCCGGGTCGACGTCGGCGGCCGGCGGTCCGCGTGCCCCTCCTGGGTGGACGTGCACTGGCCATACAACCAGTTTAGAGCCGGTTTCATGGGTCCCATGCAGACAATTCTGTTGCAGTTTCACCAAACATTTCGGCGGTGGTACGAGGGCATTAGAAAAGGGACCCCGGTTTCCCAGGGCCCCTCTTCGTAGCTGAATATGAGTGGGTGGCGCGAACGACTTAGTTCGCCTAGTTTGCGGCCGCTGCTTCAGCCAAACGCCCGTAGGCCAGGGCTGCGAGGACGGCTGCTTGGTCTCCCAGCAGTCCGTCGTCGAAGACTGCCCGCGGGGAGTGGTTGAACTCGGCCTTAGTTGGATCCATGTCCTTCGGGGTGGCGAGCATTGCGACGAACACTCCGGGCACCTCGTCCAAAACGAAAGCGAAGTCTTCCGACCCCATCATGGGGGACTTGGCGACCATGACACGCCTTGGGCCAAGAAGGGAACGCATATTCTTGATGGCCAACTCGGTGCAGGCATCGTCATTTACCGTGGCTGGGTATAGCCGCTGGAATTCGATTTCAGCCGTGCACTCGTGGGCTTCCGCGGTCTTTGTGATGATTCGCTTCAGTCCCTCATCGATCTTGTCCAAGGACTGTGCGGTGAGCGTGCGGATGGTTGCCCCCAACTTCACCGTCTCAGGGATCACGTTTACAGCGTTGCCACCAGTGTCAATCTGGGTGACCGAGCAAATCACTGGGTCGAACGCATCAAACTTCCTGGTAACGAAGTGCTGGATGGCGAGGATTACTTCGGCTGCCGGGACCACTGGGTCGATAGCCAAGTGCGGCTGGGACCCGTGACCGCCGCGTCCCCTAATCGTCATGAACATGCGGTTCGAGCCCGCTGCCGCTGCCCCAGTCTTCGTCATAAACACGCCGCCAGGGCCAGGGGCCACGTGGATAGCGTAGGCGCCGATCGGCCGGTCGCCAGCCGCGTCCAGGACGCCCTCTTCGATCATGACCTGTGCCCCGGCATACCCTTCCTCACCGGGCTGGAACATGAAGATGACGTTGCCCGCCAGTTTGTCACGGTTAGCTGAGAGCAGCTTTGCAGCACCCACTAGGCCAGCCGTGTGCATGTCGTGACCGCAGGCGTGCATTGTGCCTGTCTTCGCCGCGTAGGGGAGATCCGTGAGTTCCTCCCCAGGGAGCCCATCCGTGTCGCCGCGTAGGAGCACCGTGGGTCCCGGCAAACCGCCTCTCAAAACTGCTGTGACAGAACTGCACTTTTTCCCGAGTGTAATTTCGAGGGGCAGCCCGTCCAGGGCATCAAGGATTCGCTGCTGAGTGCGCGGGTTTTCCAGACCCAGTTCTGGGTCTGCGTGCATCTCGCGTCGAAACTTCACCAAATCGGGAAGGATCTCCGCTCCTTGCGCGGCAAAATCGGGGGCGTTTGGGGACATTGTTGGGTCTGTGGAGGTCATTATCCTTTTCTCCTAATAGCCATAGAGTCCGCGACGCGTGCACCGGGCCCTAACAGCCAATCCCGATTCAACCCGGTAGTTGGGGTGTGAGGATCGAGGAAGGACAACTGGGTTTGGCGTTTGCATTGCGGTTTCGCACGCACGCGGCTTCTTCGGGCGCATACGTGCACGTCCAGTTTGACATGGTGAGGTCCTGCTTAGCTGGACTTTTGTGAAATCGGGCACGTCGTGTTTTTGGGCGTATAAATGTTTTTGGGCGTATAAATATCGGAGAAAAAGCTACTAATCCGCCCGTATCGCGGCTCGGCCGCGGAAGAATTGTGAATAAAGTAGCCGGAATTCTTGTTGCAACCACACTGTAAGTAATGCCGTGGGCTGGCGGTTCCAATGACCCCGCCGGCGACGTGGAATTTGGCGGAGGCTACACGGTTTACTTGACGTTGGCGATCCTCGTTGCCGCGATTATTGCGGTCGTTGGGGCTGGCGTGGCTGTTTGGTACTCTCGGATGCTTGCCTCCGAAGAAAAGCAGGTTGATGCGCCAGCAAAGCCGACCATTGCTTCATTGATACAAACAGAGGTTTTTCTGTTCCGACCACGGCTGCCATTGGCGATGTGGTAACCAAGTTCATTTCCACGAAGACCACAGGCATGCCGGTTGTCGACGAGGAAGGCAGAGTGCACGCTTACATCACTGACGGCGACATTCTTCGGGCGGTGGCCGGGTGTGCGGGTTCCTCCATGGATCTTGCGCTCGGACTGAACATTTATCCAACAGATCCTGACATGGGGGATCGTGTGACAAGGGTTATGCGACTGGGGGTCATGGATCTCGCATCCACGGACGTGGTTACTGCGAGCGTTGAGGACTCGGTGGAAGATGTTGCTGCACTCCTTGG
>CAYFRT010000058.1:0-8504 GCA_964345585.1 uncultured Actinomyces sp.
CATGAGTAGCCACGTAACTAAAGCGCCGCTGGTTGACGAAGCGCTTGAGCTTGATAAACACCCGAAACGTGATCGAGGGCTAGGCCGCTCCGGGCGCGCACGTTGGAGCAAGATCGGCTCCTACACCGGCGACACTGTTAGTTGGGGGTATGGGTGCGACAAAACCGCCCCGACCTGCGGCGATCTTCTAGTTTCTGCGAGTTTCAGGAGACGCAAAACGTCTCAACCCCCGAGAAACAACCCTAGTTCAAAGCGACATCGATGCGCCTGCTCATCAACCAGGAGCCACTGACGGCCTCATCCCTTGCCGCTTTCCCGCCCGTCCAACCAAGGCCCTTATCTTGAGATAGGGGAGCGGATCCACCAAACACAGGGAACTAAGCAACCCACACGAAACACTCCAATTGCCCCTCTTGCAAACACCCGGCTAGTCAGACAAATCTCAGAGCCCTTGCTTCTAGTCCCCGAAGTGTCTTGCAAGTGTCTCTTGCTGAGACTCCTGCTCAACGGACACCTTTCACGACCTGAAGAACACGCCAAGGATCTGACCT
The DNA here is from genome assembly GCA_964345585.1 of uncultured Actinomyces sp. Lineage (GTDB taxonomy): Bacteria > Actinomycetota > Actinomycetes > Actinomycetales > Actinomycetaceae > Scrofimicrobium. Next base: position 552 of record CAYFRT010000058.1, read on the forward strand.
CGCAACTGACAACCACCGTTGCCGACTGCGATGTTCTCAAAGAACGACACACGGCCTGGCTGACTCCATCGCACCCTTAGTTGCTGACCAGGAGCGACTGACCAAAGAGAACCAGCGGCTCAAACAGGAACTTGAGACAGTCACCGAAGAAGCCGGGAAGTAAAACAACCCGGCCCCAACTCTTGCCCCAACCCCACCCGGTCAACCCAAAGCCGATGCCCTTTAGAACAGCGCACGGATCTGGGGTCCACCCGCTCATAACGTGCCACTTCTCCCGCCCCGCACGTATCGCGATAGCATAAGTTATCGCGTGCAGATTTCTAAACTGAAACCCTGGAGATCACCGTGCGTTCAACGCCCGTTTCCGCGCCGAAAGTGGCGCGAGAAAAAGTTACGCGTGCGCTGCGAGACGTGAAACTTCGCAATCCAGCGATCGTTGACAAGTCGGTCGCGCTCACGATCCGGCGCGCGAAATCGCCAGCCACAGCCCGACTGTGACTCGAGAGCCTTGAGAGAATTCTCACGGCCTCTGATCTGACTATCACCGAGTCCGAACAAGGCCGGCATCAAAACTGGTTGGCTCTTGCCCTGACGGGTACTGGTTTTGGTTCATTCGGTTTATGAGAATCTTGTATAACCGAGTTGGGAGATGAATCCCTATGCCTCGTCAGTACTCACCCCAATTTCGTGAGCGCGTTTTGAGTTTGCTCGAAGAAGGTCGCGAAGTTGTCCCACTCGCTAATGAACTGGGGATTTCTTCGGCCACGATTTACCGGTGGCGCCATCAAAGCCTTGTCGATGCAGGCTTGGTCGCTGGAACCACTGGCGTCGACGCGGCGGCGAATTTCGACGCCAAACAGGTAGCCACAGAATCTACCGCTTCATCATCGACAACCAGCCAATTATCGTGAACATCCCCCAACACCGAGGGGATCTTCCCGCCGGCACCGCAGCTCAAATCAAGGAACTCCTCGACAGAATCGAGAAAGCACAGTGAGATTCACGGTCACAATCACACGCGAAGGTGACAAGTGGCTCTCCGCTATCGACACGCCCACGGGTAGTGGAGGGGCGACGTTTGCTCGCACACTCACCGCACTACGCCAAGACGTAGAGCCACTTATTGATGTGTTCGCAGAAGAACTGGGCGCTGCCGCACAGGTCACCTACGTGACACGAGGGCTTGATGATTCCCTACGTGAGGCCTTCGAGCTATCTCAAGAACGCGCCCGCGTCGAAGCGGAAGCCTCTGCTGTTCACGCGAGAACCAAGGACCTTATTGACGATTTGACTGCGCAGGGCTATTCAGCGCGGGACACGGTCGGAGCGCTGGGTGTCAGCCGTGGCTACGTCAGCAAGGTAGCGGTCTGAACGTATGAGCGCATGGCAGCGCGGAAGTGCAAGCTACGCCGATTTTGAGTTGATTCATTTTCTTCTCGTGTATGACCGCGAAGAAGACGTTCTCGTGAGTCGCGAAGAATTCCGGGACTCTAATGTCGCAACGGCGGCTCATGAGGCTGCTGAGCAAGAAGCTTTCCTAAGTGGGAGGCGTATTGACATTGCTCTTGTGGGGTCTGATTCGCTGGACACGATGAGAGTTACGCACAGTAATAATTCCAGTGGCAACGCTGTGCGAGGTGTCGAGGAGGCCTTGCGCATCCGACCGTGTCTTGCCGCATGTATTTGACCTATAGCTCTCCACCGCCCTCCTGGACTGGTGGAGTTCTGTTTCTCAGTCGGGCTCGTAGTCGAATCTTAGGTCGGAGCCTAGTTCGCGGATGAGGTATTCGATCATGGCGCGTTGGCGGTCGGAGTAGTGGCGGTTCATGCGGGCAGATGGGTGGCCCGTTTGATCCATGCGGATTTTCTCTTCTGCCCCGAACAACTCCAGTAACTGATTGGCCGAATGCCCGGTGGAGAGGGTTCCCATCGCTGGTAAGCCCGCATCACGCAGCCAAGCTTGGAATCGTGTGTGATCGTTGCTGGCTTCAGTCGGTTTCCCGCGCCCGTCGGTGACCAGGAAACCTTTTTAGCGGTCACCTTTCAAACGACAGTGAACTTTGGCGACGAAAGGGCCTCCCGCGGCTACACGCCAGGAGGAATCACTCCTAGGACGTAGCAGCCATAGGCCTTCGTAAGCTTGCTCGAACTCTTGATTGTCAGGAATGCTGGTCCACCGTTTGGAGCAGTAGCCGGCACGCTTTTCCTGCAAGGCCACCCCGTTGTCGTCGGCCACGCTGCCGCAGTCCTGGTCAAAGGGAAGTTGCTGCAAGGCCCACGCGAATTCGATACCCAAACCCACTGGTTCAACGGCCTCGTTAAGGGTGAAGTTCAGGCACTCGATCCTGCCTCCGAGCACTTCTCCTTGACGTCCACCAGTGACCAAGCCAAGAAGGTAGCGCGTCAGGTAAGGATCGCGAGCGTATTCGGCTTGAGTGCGTGGCTTGAGTCTTTCCACCTTGGGAGTCTGGAGCCATCTGCCTGCCCATTTCGCCAGGGGGGGAGGAGGTACCTCGGGTGTAGCCAACTTCGGCTCTGCCACTAGCTCTTCGAGTTTCTTGCGCGCTGCTTCGTAGGACTTAGATTTGGCCTGGCGTCGGTGGGACCAGCGGCGTGGCGGTGTGATCCAGTCTGCCAAGCGCGAAGTGCCCCTTGGTCCATTCTGACTGACTCGCTAACAACTGGTCGGAAACGCCGCGTAGGCCAAGTTCGCGCCTCTTTTTGCATTCGATCAGCATTCCGGTATGACAAGACTGCGCTAATGTCCGTTGGCCGCGGGTTGGACGTTCTTGGGTTCCAGATCAACCATTGATGACAAGGAAAACGATCGGCCAGACGGCACGGTCGCGAGGACCGCGTGCCGGGTCGTTTCCAACCTGCACATGCGCTTCATTGCCTTACGAAACCCTGGGAGCCGCGCCGAAGGTTGTTGCGTCACTTTCTTGTCTCATCGCGACGCCAGCCTGATATCTTGGCTGTGAAATAACGGAGGGGATCTGACGGTGGCTAGTGAGCCGATTGATCTTTTGATCTGGGGCAGTTGCGTCTCACGTGACACGCTGGAGTTCTTTGCCCCTGGCACGGTTAATCTGAGGCGATACGTTGCCCGGCAATCCCTGCTTTCGGCAAATAAGCCGGTGCAAAATCCTGAAACTTTGACCCTTGATTTCCCCTCCCGATTCCAAAGGGCAATGTACCGTGACGACTTGGTCGGAAACGCTATCGATCGGATAGCCGCCAAAGCTAAGCAGAGCGATAATCCATTGTTGGTGATGGACCTGTTGGATGAACGCGGCGGGATCCTTGAGGCGCCTGATGGTGGGATCCTCACCTCCGAGCCGGACGCGGTCCGCCACGGAGTGCTCGAGGCAACCGGACCCGATTGGAAGCGCCACTTGTTTTCCTCCCTCAGCTATTTCGTCAAATTGGCCGAGGCTCTGCCGGTAATCCAGAAGCAGCTGACAGATGCGGGCATCTGGGATCGCACTTATCTTCTGCCAGCCAGGTGGGCAGAGGTTGACGACGCCAAGGCCGCGACCCAGACATTGCTTTTTAAATCGGTGGCAACAGCTAACAATCATTTCCAAGATGTTTACGAACTGTTCGCTGAAGCCGGTTGGAAGTTTGTGCCGCTCGATAATGTGGATCCTGTTGCGAAAGTAGACCACAAATGGGGCCCGGCTCCTTACCACTACACAGACGACTACTATCAAGAAATAGCAGCGAAAATAATTGCGTTACCTGTGTCTGCAAATGGCAGAGATTAGAGTTCGTTACCGCGAAGACCGCGTGTGTACAGATTGGGGGGGTAGCCAGTGCCCGGTGACGTCCCGGAGGCGGAAGTTCAAGCATTATATCCACGCGGATTTGCGTTACTGCCCCGAGTGCTACCGCGAAAGACACCTGATTGTTGGCAGCAGACGGCGTTGCCTGGAGGACGTGTCTGGGCCTGTGACCCGCTGTTAGAAACAGAAATATGGCAAAACGACTCAGGCGACTGGCTGGTACTGGCAGGCATTTGCCTAGACACACATCGTCCGACAGCGGACTTGGCGACGATCGCAAAACGGATGCGCCGAAAGTTACGCTTTGGACGCAACTATTTTCTGGATTATCTGGATCAGTTGGGCGGACGGTTTGTTCTGGCGTACGAGTGGAGGAAAACGCCATTTTTCTACACGGATGCCGGTGGAACAAAAGCGGCGTTTTGCGCGAAGATTGACGGCGGGGTCGTCGTGTCATCACATGCTTCGCTAACTGCGGACCTAGCACAGACGGAATCGGGTGCGCCCCGTTCTTCATCAGCTGTTGAACCGTGGAGAGAATCGAAACGTGCTGGCTTTCCAGGCCATTTCACGCCCTTCGAAGGCGTTTTCCACCTAACGCCGAACGTTCGCCTCAACCTGAACGATGGCACAACTGAACGCTTTTATCCCAGGAAGCAACTCAAGGTCTGCGATGAGCAAAAGTTGCCCGAGATACTGAAATCGATCCAGCAGTTGATGGATACTCAGGTTCAGTTGCTCAAGACTCTTAACCGTCCGCTGGTCGCATCGCTGAGCGGAGGGGTTGACTCCCGTTTTGTTCTGGCCTGCACAGTCAAACACTCCCGGGACATTTTGTATTTCACTTATCATCACCGCTCTGACTATGACCAAGACCTGCGAATATCGCAGGAATTGGCCGAGCGGCTGAAACTGGAGCATCTGGTAATCCGGTGGGACCCGAAGGTGGCTTCTGGCGGTTCTGACAGCCGCGAGTACAAAGCATTCCTACGAAATATGAAGAAGGCCACCTACCTGCATCATGGGCACCGACTGGCCTGGAATTATCAACAACAGTTGCCTGCCAATGCGATTCATATTGGTGGAGAGCTTTCGGAGATTTTGCAAGCTTTCTGGTCAACCACAGCCTGGTATTGGGAAGAGTGGGCCAAACCGTTTACGCCAGCAAAGATGGCACGGGCCTATGGGACACAGGGAAACAAGCAAATCGAGGACTTTTTCAACCGCTTCGACAGGGACGTGAGTTTCGCAGATATTCGCCAAGAAGATGGGTACGACCCATTCGATTTCTTCTATTGGGAGCACCGCATGGGAACGTGGCGCAGTCACGTGTCGATAGAATCTGACCCATCATTTGACGCCGTGAGCCTGTTCGCTTGCCGCAAACTTTTGGAGTTGGGTCTTTGCCTTCCGGTTGGGGTTCGTCACCGCCAGCAGTTGGCGCATCTGGGAATCGAACTTTACCTACCACAAGCGAGAGAGATTCCGATTGCGAGTAGCCGTCCATCCTTCAACAAAAAAGCAACGCCGTAAATACAAGGCCGTATATGGAATCTGTCAAGCGAACCCCAGGGCGCCCCATGCGTGACCTGGGCCGATGGACCCGCTGAGTCATCGAGGTCTCACAGATCGGTAAGAAACTGCGCTTACGCCGCCCATCCATCGTGACCGTTCCAATTGGTAGACATTATCTGGACGCTTCGATCACCCCCGCCCGTCGCGGGAGTGACGTTGTCTTCGTGAGCTTTTCCGCAGCCGTGCATCTAGAAACATGGACCGTTCCCTACTTTGTTGGTGCAGCACTGCCTGGCGACCTGAATGTTCACAAAGTAATGTTGGCAGACCCAGGGCTCGACACCGTTGGCTCTCCTCGCCTGGCGTGGTATGCAGGAACAAGAGAAATCCCCAAGCAGCAACTTTTACGATTTCGTTCGCTGGGTGGTGGCTGCAACTGGGGCTCGACCCGTTGTCCTCTTCGGTGTTTCCGGAGGGGGATTTGCAGCACTCAATTATGCTCGGTTGTTCAACGATGTCACGGTGATCGCAGTTAATCCTCAAACAAACATTTTGCGATATCGCCCTGACGCGTGGCAGGCGTACGCTAGCGCGGCTTTTGGAGCGACAACCCCCGAAGCTGCTGCGGGAGCTATCCGCAAGTACACCGATTTTGATCTCTGCGAGAGTTACGCTAATCGTGATGATATTTCTGTTGTCTATGTGCAGAACGAAACGGATAAACTGCATGTAGATAAGCACATGCGACCATTTTTAGACGCTATCCCGGAAAGCGCAGCCGTCGACGTTCTACTGGGTCGTTGGGGGGAGGGGCATGTGGCACCTCCCAAAGAGGAGCTCGACCGGATCGTGCAGGACGTGATTAAGGGGACGTCCCCGTGCGGCCGAGACCGGCCAGATAGGTAGTACTGCTTTTCACACCTGCAACCTCAAGCCGGCCCAAGACCCGGCGGCATGACACGGCCCGTTGGCATAATCTCCACGTCCCAAATGTTCTGGGTGCGGCCGCCATCGGCTGCACGGTTCTGCATAAATTCTGATCCTTGGCCGAAGAGCTGGAGAGCCAGCTACTAGCCGAAGCAGGTAGCCACCTGTAGCGAGTAGCCCTCAACACTTTGCTGCGCGACTCAGCCTTGTGCGGTGTCATATTGATTTTGGACAGTCCTTAGTGGATTGGAGAAGGTCATGATTATGACGAAAGCGCGTAGGAGTTTTAGTAAGCAGTTCAAAGCTGAAGCCGTTGAGTTGGTGTTACTTACGGGGCGTCCGATCGTGGATGTGGCATCTGAACTGAGTATCAATTCGGGAACGTTGGGTAACTGGGTGAACCAGTGGAAGAGGAATAATCCTGAGCCAGACCCGGCAACGACTCCTAAGGACTTGGCTCGTTTGGATGCCGTTGGAGAAGAACTGCGGGCGATCAAGATGGAAAACGAGTTCTTAAAAAGAGCCGCGGCCTTCTTCGCAAAGACGCTGGATTAGATGCTATCTGTGCGTTTATTTGCTCGGAGAAGGCAAACTATGCCATCACTTGGATGTGTTCGATGATGGGGGTTCCTCGCTCGACCTATTACGCTTGGGTTGGTCGCGCTGGCACGGTCACTGCCACTTCGAAGCGTCGCTTGGAACTAGAAGAACGAATCAAAGAAGTCTTTGAAGATTCCGGGCAAATCTTTGGGTGTCGCCGCTTTTGCGTCATCCTCAACCGTCAAGGTGTTGCCGTGTCGTTAGGGACGGTGGCAAAACTGATGCGAAACCTGGGTTTGGTAGCCATTCAAAAACGTGCTTTCAAACGTACCATCAGGCAGGATCCAAACGCTGGGATGTTCCCAGGCAAGGTCAACCGTAACTTTGATCCCCACGGCTACGTTCTTGGTGAAGTGCTGGTTGGGGACATTACTTATCTGAAAACCGGGCAAAGTTGGCTTTACCTGGCGGTGCTCACCGATCTGGCGACCCGCATGGTGGTGGGCTGGCAAATCGCCCTTCACATGCGCGCGAGCATGCTGATTGACGCGTTAGAAATGGCACGTGTCCAACATGGGGTCAAGTCCGGCGCGATTGTTCACACCGATCACGGAACCCAGATGACTTCTACACAGTTTGGCCAATACTGCCAAGACCACGGGTTCATCCAGTCGATGGGAGCCACCGGCGTTTGTTGAGCGTCAATGCCGTGGCAGAAAGCTTCTTCGCGACTTTGAAAAACGAAATGTACCACCACCACGTTTTTGTGAGTCGGCAAATAACCCGCCACAAAGTCGCTAAGCACATCGAAGTCTTCTACAACCGACAAAGGCCTCACTCAACCCTGGGCTACCAAACCCCCAGCCAAACCTGGGACACTAAAACCACACACGAGATTGTGACCCAGGTCGCATAAACCACAAACCCTGTCCGAAAAACTTGACTCACCCCAAAGAACTCAACACACGCCCCCGAAAATCCCTCAACTGGGACACCCCAGCCGAACGATTATCTGCTTTACTAAAAGCAGCATAAACAAACCCGTTGCAACGACCCCTAGAATCTGCCCTGATCAAGGCTGGTCGTACCTGGAAACCGTTATCGACCTGTTCAACGGTGAGATCATCGGCTGGACTGATTTTGGCTACGTTCGTCGCAGTCGGGCCGATCCTGTTCATGTTTGTTT
>CAYFRT010000059.1:0-8500 GCA_964345585.1 uncultured Actinomyces sp.
AGATCGCTTGGAGACAATGCCCTTTGCTGAGCTAACCTGGACCGGGATTAACCAGGGGGTAAAAAGTTATGGCTTCAAAGGCCTCTGACGAACCGAAGTACCGCTACACGGCCGCGATGGCCGGTGAGATTGAGCGGGAATGGCAAGCAAAATGGGCGAAGGAGGGCACGTTCAACGCCGATAATCCGGTGGGTGAGTTGGCGGGTCCTCGGGCAGACCTTGAGCCCTGGTACGTCTTGGATATGTTCCCTTACCCTTCGGGCACGGGGCTCCACGTCGGTCACCCGCTGGGCTACATCGCCACCGACATCCTGGCGCGTTACCAGCGGATGAAGGGCAAGAACGTTCTGTACACGTTGGGTTATGACGCCTTCGGTTTGCCTGCGGAGCAGTACGCCATCCAAACAGGTCAGCATCCGCGTGACACAACAGAGAAGGCCATCTCCGTTTACCAGCGCCAGTTGGAGCGGATTGGGCTTTCCCATGACCCTCGGCGTTCGTTTGCGACCATTGATGACGACTATGTGAAGTGGACGCAGTGGATCTTCTTGCAGATCTACAACTCTTGGTATGACCCGGAAGCCCCGAATGGTGAGGGCGGCATGGGAGCCGCGCGACCCATCTCTGAGTTGGTTGCGAAGTTTGAAACCGGCCAAATGGAAACGCCGGATGGTCGTCCCTGGACGGAGCTCACTTCGATTGAGCAGCACGATGTGCTCTCGGGCTACCGGCTCGCTTACTTGTCCGAGTCCCCGGTTAACTGGTGCCCCGGTTTGGGAACAGTTTTGGCGAATGAGGAAGTCACCGCTGACGGCCGCTCCGAACGCGGAGATTTCCCTGTCTTCACACGGAACCTGCGCCAGTGGAACATGAGGATCACCGCTTACTCGGACCGCCTGGCAGAAGCGCTGGACGACATTGACTGGCCTGAGAAGGTCCGTCTGATGCAGCGGCATTGGATCGGAAAGTCCCTCGGCGCCAACGTGACTTTCGAAGTGGATGGACGAGGATCCCTGGAAGTCTTCACCACGCGGCCCGACACCCTGTTTGGCGCAACATTCATGGTGGTTTCACCAGAGCACCCCCTGTTGGAAGCCGACCTGCCTACAGACTGGCCGGAAGGGACCCGGGACGCGTGGACCGGCGGGAAGACCAGCCCTGCGGAAGCCGTCAAGGAGTACAGGGCCGAGGCCGCCCGGAAGACCGACGTCGAACGTCAAGCCGAGGCGGGTGGCAAGACAGGAGTCTTCACTGGCCTGTACGCCACAAACCCGGTGAATGGCAAAGACATCCCTGTCTTCACCGCAGACTACGTTCTGATGGGTTACGGCACGGGTGCGATCATGGCTGTCCCTGCTCATGATGAGCGTGACTTCCAGTTCGCCAAGACGTTCGACCTGGATATCGTTCCGACCATTGCCCCGACTGATGCCGATGACGCCCCCGAAGGCTTCGACAACCAAGAAGAGCCCTGGATCGGCGACGGCGTCATTGTGAACTCCAGCCGCGATGGCTTCTCTATCAATGGGCTCCGCAAGGAAGAAGCGATCGCAAAAATCACCGAGTGGTTGGATGCCGAGGAGATTGGCGAGGCCACCACGACCTTCCGCCTACGCGACTGGCTGTTCTCCCGTCAGCGGTACTGGGGTGAGCCCTTCCCTGTTGTCTACAGCGATGACGGCCGCGTTCACGCGCTGCCCGAGGACCAGTTGCCGGTCCTCCTCCCCCACTTGGATGACTTCTCCCCTCGGACGTTTGAACCCGATGATGCGGAGTCCTCGCCGGAAACGCCGTTGGCGCGCGTGCCCGAGTGGGTGAACGTGGAAATGGATCTGGGCGAGGGCAAGCAACACTATGTGCGGGACACAAATACCATGCCGAACTGGGCTGGCTCCTGCTACTACGAGTTGCGCTACATCGACCCCACCGACGCCAAAGAACTGATCAACCGCGTCAACGACCAGTACTGGCTGGGCCCCAATAAGGACAAGGTGTCCGGGGGCGTGGATCTCTATGTTGGCGGGGTAGAGCACGCGGTGTTGCACCTCTTGTACGCCAGGTTCTGGCAGAAGGTGCTGTTCGACTTGGGCTATGTGGCCTCGGCCGAACCTTTCCACCGCCTGTTCAATCAGGGTTACATCCTGGCCTACGCCTACACCGACTCTCGTGGGGTTTACGTTCCCGCTGAAGAGGTCGAGGGCAGCCCAGAAACGGGCTTCACCTACAAGGGTGAACCCGTGACCCGCGAGTACGGGAAGATGGGCAAGTCCCTGAAAAACTCCGTGACTCCGGACGAAATGTGCGACCGCTACGGTGCCGATGCTTTCCGTGTCTTCGAGATGTCGATGGCACCCCTCGATATTTCACGGCCGTGGGAGACTCGTGCAGTGTCAGGGTCCGTCCGTTTCCTTCAGAGACTCTGGCGCAACGTGATCGACGAGGATACCGGCGAACTTCTGGTCAGCGACGAACCCGCGGACCTGGAGACTAAACGCCTGGTTGCCAAAACCATCACGGAAGCAACCGAAGAGTTCGACAATATGCGGCTGAACACTGCGATTGCTCGTTTGATCGTGCTGAATAACCACCTCACGGGCCTGAAAAATCCGCCGCGTGAAGCGGTCGAGCCCCTGGTGTTGATGCTGGCCCCTGTCGCCCCCCACATCGCGGAAGAACTGTGGAGCAAGTTGGGGCACACAGAGTCGTTGGCGCTCCATGACTTCCCTGTTGTTGAGGATGAATCCCTACTGGCGGAAGACACGGTGACGTGCATTGTCCAGGTCAATGGGAAGCTGCGGGGGAAGTTCGACGTTCCTGCCAGTATCTCTGAAGAGGACCTCGAAAAGCTGGCCCGCGAGCAGGACAGTGTGCAACGAGCCTTCGGTGGCGCACAGCCCGTGAAGGTGATCGTCCGGGCACCCGGGTTGGTCAACTTTGTTGTGCCGCAACCGAAGAAATAGCAAGGAGACGTAGTAGACCGTGCCAGAAGGCCATTCGCTTCGCCGGCTTGCCCTGACGTTCCAAGAATGGTTCGTCGGTTCAAAGTGCAACACATCTTCCCCTCAGGGAAGGTTTGAGCAAGGCGCAGCGCTTCTGGACGGTCGAATTATGACCGACGCCTATTCGGTTGGGAAACACCTTTTCTTGCGCTTCGACGCGGACTCAGATGACGTGCCGTTCTGGTTGCATGTACACCTGGGGCTCTACGGGGCTTGGCGTTTCCATGCGGCTGAAGGGGTCGGGATCGCCGAATCGATTGGCGCCCCACGCGTGGCCTCGAATCCACATACGCGCCACGGGGACACGGACGCGGCTACCTTCGTTGCTGCCTCGGCCGACAATCCAGCCGACAATGCACAGGAAGATGATGACTTCTCCTGGCAGCCGCCCCTGCCGCGTGGCGCTGTTCGCCTCCGCATCGACAACGGTCAAGTTGCCGCAGATCTCAACGGGCCCAACCAGTGTGAGGTGTTGGACGAGGGCGAAGTCGACACAGTCTTAGACCGACTGGGCCCAGATCCCCTGGGACCAAATGCGCGTGAGAAGAGCCAAGCGGAGGAGTTCGCGAACCGGGTGAGGTCTTCCCGCCGCGCCGTCGGCGAATTGGTCATGGACCAGTCGGTGATTGCGGGGGTAGGAAACATCTATCGAGCCGAGGGGCTGTTTAGGCAGGGGATTTCCCCGATGCGCAAGGGGGCCAACGTTTCCCGGCAGCGACTTCTGAGGCTCTGGGACGATTACGTTGATCTCTTGGAAGACGGGGTTCGAACCGGAAAGATCCGGACCGTGCGGGAAGGAGACCTTCCAGACGCCGAGAGCCCAGAAATGCAAGTAGCCCTCGAACAAGACCCGGAGGCGCTCAAGTGGTACGCCTACCACCGCGCGGGGCGTCCCTGTCTTGTTTGCGGTAAACCGATCTCAGAGAAGACGGTCCAGGGCAGACGCCTCTTCTGGTGTAGCAACTGCCAACGGTAACTGGCCGTCGAGGGGCGTAAGCCCCAACAAGTTCTGCTCAGTCCCCGTCCGGAACATTTTCGCTCAGCGGGGCAAACCCCAGCTGGCGGTACAGGTTGAAAGCCTCCGGCATCTGCCTAGCGTCAAGCCGTAAGGTCACGGAATCGTAGCCCCAACCCTCTATGCGGGAGCCGACCTCCCCCACCAGTGCGGTAGCAATTCCTTGGCGTCGATACTCCGGGTCGACGATGAGGTCCAAGACAAAAGGGCCCCTAGGAACGCCCTCGAAAGGCGAATCGAGCACCACAAAAACAGCGCCCACCAGGGCGCCATCCTGCCATGCTCCCACGAAGGAATCATCGCGCGGAGCACCAAATGCTCCGTCGAAATAGAGTCGCAGCTCATCCGTTGCTTCCCAAAAGTTCTCAGCGGTTTGGTCCTGGCCGTAGGCGGCCAAGGAAAGCGAAGCGAGCGCGGGGATGTCGTATGCCGTCAGTGTTGCCAGTTCCAAACCTTCGACCGACAAATCCGTACCGACGGCCTGCGCATCAGCCTTGAATGTTAGTTCGGTCATGCATTAAGGCTAGTTTATGACGCGACCGAATGACTGCATTTGGGTCGCGTGATTCGTCGCAGGACTCCTCGGACCGCCACCCTATGCGTTCTCCACACGTAACGGACGCACTATATGTACATGGCGGGTTCGACCATCACTCCGTCTTCATGAACGTACGTCTTGCAGAACCCGTACGAGGCTTTCTGCACTTCAACGCTGCCCGACTCAGTTTTCACCGAAGACCGTTCGACCTTGGTTTCTTCGCTCACTAGAACGTGGTCTCGCTCGCTTGGCAGGCACGAAGACGCTTCACGGGAGCCCCTCCCGGTCCTCTTCTCCAAGAGCCCATGGCGCTGGGAGCCGCGGGAACCGTCTCTTGAAACCAGGTGCGAGGGCACTCCCACAGCGACCCCCTTCTCCGGGACGTCGTGGACAACGACTGCGTTCGCACCCACTTTTGCGTCCGAGGAAACCGTCACGGGACCCAAGATTTTGGCGCCTGCCCCCAGGATGACTCGGTCGCCGACGGTGGGATGACGTTTCCCGGGTGTCATGGTCACCCCGCCCAGAGTGACCTGGTGAAAGATCAGCACATCGTCACCAATCTCGGCAGTCTCTCCGATCACGACGCCCATAGCGTGATCGATAAAAGGACGTTCTCCAATGGTCGCAGCAGGGTGGATGTCCACCCCCGTGAAGAACCGTGTCGCGTTTTGCATGAGGCGCGCCGGGAGTCGCATCCCGTGATTCCAGAGGGAATGAGAGATGCGGTATGACCACACCGCATGAACTCCCGGGTACAGAAGCGCCACTTCAAGTGGGCTGCTGGCGGCGGGGTCACGTTCGGTCGCGGCCTGCAGGTCCTGCCGCATTTGTTTGAAAGGGTGCGGGATTTTCAAGGGGTGCCTCAGTCCATCAAGTCGGAGAATAGTTTGGTTGTCAGGTAGCGCTCACCCGTGTCAGGGAGGATAACCACGATGGTTTTCCCTTTGTTTTCGGGGCGCGATGCGACCCGTGCGGCTGCGGCAAGCGCTGCGCCCGATGAGATGCCCACTAAGAGCCCCTCGTCCTTCGCCGCCTTACGAGCCGTCTTGATGGCCAGCTCTGAAGGAATCGCAATGACCTCATCGACCACGTCCAGATTCAGAACGCTTGGAACGAAGTTGGCGCCGATGCCCTGGATCATGTGAGGACCAGCCCCCTCGCCGCTTAGCAGCGCGGACTCCGCCGGTTCCACGGCAACCATTTGGACACTGGGCTTACGGGCTTTGAGGACCTCCCCCACCCCGGTGATTGTTCCTCCGGTGCCAACGCCAGCTACGACAATATCCACTTGGCCCTCAGTGTCGGCCCAGATCTCTTCTGCGGTGGTGCGGCGGTGCGCCTCGGGGTTCGCGTCCGTCTCGAACTGATGTGCTGCGATGGTGTTATCAGTCGAGTTCACAATGTCATTAGCCGCCTCCACAGCCCCCGCCATTCCCAAAGCGGGATCGGTCAGAACGACATCCGCACCGTATGCGCGCATTAGCGCCCTGCGTTCCGCACTCATCGACGAGGGCATAGTGAGGATCACGTTGTACCCGCGGGCGGCGCCAATCATCGCAAGAGCAATCCCGGTGTTTCCCGAGGTCGCCTCAACAATTGTTCCACCGGGCTTGAGCTCGCCTGATTCTTCAGCGGCATCAACAATGGACCTTGCAACGCGGTCTTTGACGGAACCTGCGGGATTGAATGACTCGAGTTTTGCTGCAACCAAAGTGCCGTCCTGGCTGAGACTTCCCACTTTTACGAGGGGCGTGTGGCCAATGGTGTCTGAGATTCGCTGGTGAATGTTGCTCATTTTCTTCTCGTTTCAATTATTCAAGCGGCTGGGCGGAAATGCCGAAGAGTGGTCCTAGGGTCCCCCCTTGTTTTTCGGACAGAGCCGGTGGCTGTCCGGCAGGACCGGACGTCCCTAAAGGGCAGGCAGAGCGAAGGTGCGTCGTCAACGACAATGCGAGGGGACCGAAGAGGACCTGGGGCTAATCGCGAGGGCCGAACATGTCCTTAAATCTGCGGTCCCTAAATACACAGACAGCAGCCGGAGAATGAAAACGGCGTGAGCGGGCCAGCAAAGACTGAAATTTCCAAACGGGTCGCGAACACGCCTTGAGCCTAAGCCTTTGGACCTAAGTGCGGGACCTGTGTCTCACCTCGTGGCGCACGCTGCCCATTGACTCGATCTGCGGGGTTGCCCGCGTAGCAGAGGCAACCAAGTCGCGCAAAGCTTCCTGGTCGTCCTCGCCCAGGGCAACGCTGAGACGAAGTTCATAGCCCCAATCCGCTTCTTGGACGCTGAACCCAGCATTCCTGATTTCTGCGTCCAGGCGCCCTGCAATGTCGAGAGGAACAGTGACCTGAACCAAATCCAGGTTCTTAACCTCGACTATCTGGGCGTTTTCGATGGCCGCGGATGTTGCTTCCGAATATGCGCGGACCAGGCCGCCTGTACCCAGAAGAGTTCCCCCAAAATAGCGAGTAACGACCGCAACTACGTCGGAGAGCCCAGCAGATACCAAAGTATCGAGCATGGGTGGCCCAGCGGTTCCCGAGGGTTCTCCGTCATCGGAAGAATGCATGCGATTGGGGCCATCCTCGTTGAAGAGCACAAAAGCGCTGCAATGGTGGCGTGCGTCTGGGTAGGTTCGGCGGACCTCGTTAATCACTTCGCGAGCAGATGGTTCGTCATCAACCCGGGTCAGAAGTGAGAGAAACTTGGACCGCTTCACCTCGATCTCAGCAGTGGCGGTTTGGTCTTTCACAAGCGTGAGCATGCCGACATTCTTGCATCATGGTTGGATCAAGCGCGCCAACCATGACAAGATTGATCGCGGTCCTGTGCAAAGAACGCGCTCAAAAGCCGTTCCATGCCAGGACAGTCTGATGCCCCGTGGCATCGATCAGTTGACTTGACTACTTGGAAGGAGCGACACCGCGATGGCAGTACCTAAGCGCAAGATGTCGCGTTCGAACACTCGCACCCGCCGTTCCGCATGGAAAGCGAAGCTAGACCAGCTTCAAACCATCAAAGTTGGCGGTCGTGAGATTACAGTCCCTCGCCGCCTCACAAAGGCGTACCAAAAGGGCCTAATCGATCCGGAAGACTGAGAGTCTTCCTTACTTCGAAGTCGGTCTGCTGAGACACAGTAAGCAAAAGCTGAAAGGCACTTCAAACTTATGTCTATGCAAATTGGCTCCGGTACCAGAGGGGCTCTTCGCGTCTGGTTGGGGATCTTCGGACTCCTGGCCGTAATCGCGGGGATCATCATCCTGGTTTGGCCAGGCAAGAGCGCAACTGCGTTCATGGGTGCCGGGGCAGTAATCTTCGCTCTATACGCAATCGTCGGTGGAATCGTCTACTTCGGTTCAGGCATCTTCTCCGCCGGAATGGGCGGCTGGTCACGAATCGGCCGTATGCTCCTTGGCGTCCTACTGGTTGTAGCTGGCGTGATCGCACTTGCGAACATCGGGGCAACCGCGGTGTTCTTCGCACTGTTCATGACCATCTCGATTGGACTTGCCTGGATCCTGGAAGGCATCTTCGCCTTCATGTACCTGGGTCAGTCTGATTCCAAGGGTTGGACCGTTTTCTTCGCCATCATCTCTATCCTTGCAGGCGCACTGATCCTGTTCTCGCCACTGTACGGCTTTGCCGCTCTGTGGTGGGTCTTCGGCATCTCGGCCATCGTTTACGGTGTGCTCCAGATGATCGCAGCATTCTCGATCAATGCCTAATGCCTAAGTTTGCCCGGTAGTGCACCGCCCGCGTCGACTCTTCTATATGTAGGAGGCAGGTCGAACAGGGCGTCACCGAGCAGTAAGCGGGGCTCTTTCCATTTGGAAGGGGCCCCGCTTTTCGTTGCCCCTAGGCGCCATGAGGGCAAGTTCGGGATCTCGGGGGCCACCGGCCATAATTCGTGTCTTTATTTTGTGGTTTGAGCGTGTCGTTAG
>CAYFRT010000060.1:0-8450 GCA_964345585.1 uncultured Actinomyces sp.
TCTATATGTAGGAGGCAGGTCGAACAGGGCGTCACCGAGCAGTAAGCGGGGCTCCTTCCATCTCGGAAGGGGCCCCGCTTTTTGCTGCGCTTCTGGGATCCTCGTTCAGCACTGGCCTGCATATTTCGGGGTGGTAAACGCGCCTTCGGGGGTGCCGGTTCGGGAAATATCCTGCTTCAATTCCACCGCTCTCACGCCCCCTTCTGTCACGCAGGGGAACATCCCCTCTCCGGAATTGCCTCCCTCCCCCATCAATCATCTTCAGCTTTCTCCACAGGCCTGTACTTTGCGCGGGACATCTTGGACTGAGGATTCCTAGCGTGGTCTTCGTCCAGTTTTGCGGCCAACAAATCAGCGCAAATCGGAGAAGATAACTCGCCTCCAAGGAGAAGAAGATGACGATAACGGTCAAAGCACCTCGGCGCCGCAGATTGGTGCGGACAGCAGTTTCCGCACTATCTGCGGGCGCAGCCGCGGCCACCTTCGCTGCCACAGCGATGGCAGCTGGAATCAGTGAGGATCCCGGTTCCCCTCCCCCTGAAGAATCCTCCGTTTCGGTTCTTGAAACCGTTGAGGAAAACCTCTCTGGAGGCTTTGTCCCCCAAGAAACCGTGGCCGAACCGCCGCCAGAAGAGAGCATTTCACCCAGTGGGTCCGTCGACTCATTTGAAGATGATCGGGCAGCAGAAAAGGAAGTCTACGACGTAGAAGACCACTTCGATGAGGAGGTGTTTGTCGACCCTGAAACGGGTGAACAGATTGTTCTACGCTCAGGGATCACCCACTATGAGAGTGCTCCCCAGGGGGCACCCGCATCTCAGATGCTGCGTTCCATCGTCCCGCTCGCCGCGGTTTCCTACGCCGACATATTCCCCAGCGTGAGTCTGTTGGGGTTTCCCGCTGGCGGGACCGTCTCAGGTGAGACCCCGCTGAAGGTGACCGTTGCTATCCACGTGCCTGACAACGCCCAACCCGGTGACGTTTACAGCATCACGGCTCCTCTCCCATTTGGTTTTGCGAATAATGGGGCAAGCCGGGAAGTAAAGGATTCTTCGGGCCGAGTTTTCGCGGTGACGAAAGTTGGAGCAGCAACGGATGGAGTTCCGGGCGCCGCGTTTAAGACCCTGAACTTCGTGCTCACAGATGAGGTTGCCGGGCACGTCGCCATAGAAGGCTTTATCGAGCTCCAAATCAATACTGCCAACAAAAGCACCCCTCAAACGTATACGTTCAACATTCTGGGTGCCGACGGTACGCTCCTGGGCCCGGACGCACTTGTCACCATTCCCAAACAGAACAGTCAAACCAATAATTTTGTTCCAGGCTCCGGTACAGCCGCGAGCAATCGCCCATCTGTTTCACCCGCACTAAAAGTTGCAACAGCTCAGATGAAGGACGGCCTTACGGTCACGTTCGCATCTGGAAGCTCGGGTCTCCAATACGGTGGCTGTGATCGTGCCTCTGTTCTGTTCGAGGGCTTTCGCGCTGATGGGTTTTACGAAAGACTCACCATCGGACTCGTCAACGATCTGCCCGGGGTTAGCTGTTCCGTGTCCACGGATAACCTGAGCGTAAAAATCACCTTTTCACAGGCTGTGACAGCTCCAAGTGGCACCCATTCGGGCATTTTTAGAATCGAAGGCGGCCCCTTTTTTGGGGACGCCGCCGCCAAGAACTACCCATTCAAAATCACAACGAACTGGAACGCTCCTGGTCTAGGTTTGCAGTGGCAGGGCACGGTTACGACTGGCACCCCATCAGAAGCCGGTGCCACACATCTCTCATTGACCACCAAGAAAACGGCTTCTTTCTCGACCCAAGCAAGCAACTCCAAACCCACGCTGGGCGACACGATCACGTACACGATCACGACGAAGCCAGGCGCAGAGAATTCACGAGCCGTGAACAATGTGGTGACCACCGATGTGCTGCCCGTGGGGCTGCAGCTTCTATCAGCCTCAAATGGGGGCTCATACAACAGCACTACGCGGGAAATCGTGTGGGGACCACGCATACTCACTTCCACAGGTTCATTCACGGATGTAGTTGTGGCAAAAGTGGTTTCCATCCCCGAATCGGGTTTATTAGTAAATACTGTCGAAAACGTTGCTAGCAGTGTTTGTACCGCCGATGACAAGATTTCCGTCTGCCAAAGCCAAGTGACGACGCCCGTAGGTACGCCATCGTTTCAGTTCGTGAAACATTCGAAAGTGACGTTCGCGGAGGATGATCGAGGCTGGGACGGCGCAATCGCAGGGGACAAGATAACCTACTGGTTCACCGCCAAAAACACCGGGGACGTAGCCCTGTCGACCCTCAAGATCGACGACGAACTGCTCGGTTTGTCCGCAGTTGAATGCTTTGCCCCTAACTCCATGCTCCAACCTGACGAGAGCGTCGAATGCGTTGACCGGTACACGTACACGATCACCAAGAATGACCAAACCGCTGGGAAAGTCGTGAATCATGCAGTCGGAGAAGTTCCCGGTCTGCCGCCCGCGACATCCACTACTACAGATCCGACGGTCAACCCCAAGTATCAGTTCAATAAGCGGATCATCGAAATCAAAGACGGCTCTGGGAACAAGGTCAATGACGGTAAAGCCATGTCGGGCTACGTCATCCACTACGGATTTACCGCAAAGAACACGGGGAACGTTGGTTTGAAGACCTTACGTGTATCTGATCCTCTGCTTGGCGCCGAAGCGGTGGAGTGTTTGCCGACAGGAACGGTGCTGGAACCAGGGAAGACAGTGAACTGTGTCGATAGCCCCTCGTACTTTTACACGGTCACTAAAGCCGATGCCGTCGCGGGCCTAGTACACAACGTCGCCACTGGTTCCGTGCCGGGTTTACCCAATCAAGAGGATGAAACCGAAACTCCAATTCTCCCCGAGCCGGTCATTCCCGATCTGCCTCACACAGGTGGGATCGGAGTGCTGGTCCCAACCGCTGCCGGAACCCTCATCCTGGTCGGAGCAGGCGTGGCCTTAATCTCGCGCCAACGCACATCAAAACACGCACGCACCATCCTGCACTGACTCTCGCGTCCAACGCAGATTCAATAGCAAAAACTCCGGCAGAGCAGCCCAGATGGTGGCTACCTGCACAGCAATGTTCACAAAAGTACCCGCGCAAACGTCAGCGCAGAAAGATAACCATGAAACCCAACATTCCAGCCTCCCGTAAGACCGCAGCATTAGGCCTTGCGGCCCTCCTATCTATGGGGATGGTGAGCACCGCTAATGCTGCGCCCGAATCCCTGATTCCCCCAAACACGAAAGGATCCATCACTGTCCACAAATTTGAACAACCTGTCGCCTACGGATCAGACAACCTGGGAATGGAACTCCCCGTAACCGCCACCAGCGGTTACACACCGCTGAGCGGAGTCACTTTTCAAGTGCAGCAGGTCAAGGGGGTTGATCTGACAACGAACCAAGGATGGCAGGCAGCTCAGGAAGCGGTAGATAAATTCGACCCGTTCGCAGCCGAAGCTTCCGTCGCCTCGTACGGGCTTGGGGAAGCCACCTCCCAAAAGACTGATTCTTCTGGAGTCACCAAGTTTGCGAATCTTCCCGTGGGGCTGTACTTGGTTCAAGAGACCGCGACACCAACGGTGCCCCAAGGCGAAGCCATCACACCTGCGATGCCATTCTTGATCACCGTGCCTCTCACGGACCCAACGGACCTGCACCGGTGGGTGTATGACGTTCACGCGTATCCCAAGAACGTCATGTCAACGATCGAGAAATCCGTGAATGACCGTGAGTCTGTCGCTGTCGGGAAGGAGCTCACCTACACAATAGAAAGCTCCATTCCCGGTGGCGCAGTAACCGAGAAATATGTCGTTACCGACAAATTGGATCCCAAGCTCACTTTCCGTAGTGCAACAGTGCAGATCGACGGTGTAGCGGAGAAAGACGTTCAAGCGGTGCACTCTGGAGGAACGCTGACGGTCACGTTGGGGAAGGACGCTCGAACAAGAGCGTTTCAGAGTCTCACTAAGAATTCAGAAGCCAAGGTCACCGTTCTTGTGACAGCTCGCGTGAACGCCGCCGGAGAAATTGATAACGACGCTACTTTGACCTTCAAGCGAGCGGACGAACTAGAAACCGAGTTCTCTTCCGTTCCCGTGACCACCAAGTTTGGTGGGATTCAGATCCAGAAGAAAGACCGTGAAGGTCGCGGACTTGCCGGGGCCGTGTTTGAAGTTTGGGCATCGCATTCGAACGATTTCGCCTCTGCTCAGAAGGTCAGTGTCGACGGCGTTTCCTCTTGGACAACCCCAACATCGGGACAGCTGGCCATCGATGGTCTGCGATACTCAGCATGGGCAAATGGCGTGGGACTGTCACAGTCCTCCCCGGCTTACTTCCACTACTGGCTGGTCGAGGTCAAGGCGCCTGCGGGATACGAGCTGCTGGCCGAACCCATCCACTTCACTGTCGCCTCGCAGGCTGGGGCAGCCCCACAGATAGAGGTATTGAATACGCCCCATAACGCAGGCGAGCCCCTGCCTTTGACAGGTGGCAACGGACTTATCGGCCTTGTTGGTCTGGGCTTGGTAGTCCTGGCCGGTGGCATGTACGGCATGTCCCGGAAACATCGCGCACAGGCAGCTAGCAACACTCTGATCTGGTAACAACAAAAGACAGGGTAGAAGATGACCTCCACTAGGCATGTCCCTCAGCACGCTCCATCGCGACCGCAGAGCAGCCGCGGAGCACGAGGCCACGCAGACACGCTCAAACACTTCCAGACGAAACACCGAGGACTTGACGTTCGACATCTCGCGTTTGTCTTGACAGCAGTTTTCGGGCTGTCGGTCATCTTCTACCCTGTCGCAACACACTGGTTTGCCTCACAGAGCCAAGCACGCCAGCTAACGCATTATTCTTCCGTGACGTCCAGCCCTGGATCTTCACGAATCCTGGAAGCAGCAAGACAATACAACGAAGAACTAACCATCTTTGACCAGACTGAGTATTCGAATCAACTCCGCTTTGAGGGGACCCCGGTCATGGCGGCTCTCCGCGTCCCCTCAGTCGGGATCAATCTGCCCATCTATCACGGCACATCCGAGGAAGTCCTGTTACGCGGAGTGGGACACGCTGAAGCCTCTCATCTTCCCGTCGGCGGACCGGGGACAAACTCCGTCCTGACCGCACACACAGGGCTCCCCCGCTCCTCAATGTTCGATTCACTTCATTCGGTCAAAATCGGCGACGAGGTCATCATCGACGTTGGTGGTACCCAGCTCTCTTATGAAGTCTTGAGAAAAGAAGTCCTGGACCCTGAAACTGCCGAGAAGAGGGCGGCCGCACGTCCAAACGGCGACCATCTGACCTTGGTGACATGCACCCCCTATTCCGTTAACAGTCATCGGCTAGTGGTAACCGCGCAACGTGTGGCAGATGAGCTAACACTTCCACGGGAAGAGGCTGGCACCCGCAGCAGGAGCCATCCACTGTGGATTGTCGTATATGTGGCGGGAATCGCAGGCATCCTCGGACTTGCCTACGTTTCTTCAATGTCGTCACGGCAGCAAGTAGTGGGCCGCCCCGTAAACTTTGAGCCCAATAACAAAAGAACTCTTACGGGGTCACGCTGTGATCGCCGCCTCGATTCTCAGCCTCAATCCGGTACGCATTAGAATCTATACGGCACTGCGACAAGTGCCCGGCTAACGCCGCCGCGCCAGATTGGAAGATTCGTGACAGAGCACGCCACCATTTCTCCTCCTCCTGCCTTCCGTTCGGTTGCACGCTGGGTTTGGATGATCATGATAGGTCTAGCGATTGTTGTAGGGTCGTATCTGTTTTTCGTACGCACCTACACCGGGCAGTATCTGGAAAACTCGGCGTTGGTTGGCGCGACCCTGGAAGCCAACGCAACAGAGGTTGCCGAGGCGCTGGAGAATCTAAGAGTCATTTCCTACGTCTCACTTGGGGCTGCCCTCGTAGCGATAGTCATCATCGGCCTAATCAGAAAAGCGTGGCAGATCGCAGCCGCGGGGGTATGGGTTTTAGCCGGTGCCACGGTCACAACCGAGCTGCTCAAGAAAGTACTCTTGACCCGCCCAGACCTTGCTCCCATCTATCAAGATAACGCTCACAACTCGTTCCCCTCGGGTCACACCACGATCGCTATGGCAATCCTGGTTTCGCTGCTGATCGTCGTTCCCTACCGCTGGCGCGGACCCGTAATGTTGGTCACCGTCACATGGGCCACCACAATTGCTTCTGCGACGATAACCGCCCGTTGGCACCGGTTTTCAGACACTGTTAGCGCCAACGCTGTAGTCCTGATCTTCGGAGCGATCGCGCTGATCTGGCTGGCCCGGCAGGGTCTCCTGGTTGTGGAACAGGGCCGCGCTTATCCTCTTCGCACTACCCTGTACGTCATTTTGACCGTGACTGCAGTCGCTGCCATGGCCGTCGGACTACTGCTGGCATTCATGATGGTGCACAACTATGGGATTGGTTCGGCCGCAGCAACAGCAGCATCTGATGCCGTCGCTGACACGAATTTCACAAGGAATCTTTTCTTAGCAGCACAATCACTTGCACTTGGACTGTCAACCTCGAGCGTGCTTTGGTTCTGGGCCACTATGCACAGGTTGGAATCCTCGCACCCATCAGTTTCCTCGTCGTTGCCGTCAGCCTGACCGCCGCCCGAAGCGGCCCCGAGCGATCAGCGTTGTTCCAGGTTTTCCTGTACTGCCTCGAAGAGCGCCCCGATTGGTTCATGAATCACCAAGTCAGCCATTGAGTCCGCCCCCGTGCGATCAAGATTGACCACCACAAGGTTCTTGCCGTTGAAAAGTCGAACTAAACCAGCTGCTGGATAAACAACCAGCGACGTTCCCCCAACGATCAACGTGTCTGCTTCCGCGATGGCATTCATCGCAGCCGTGAAATCCGACTCTGGAAGCGCCTCGCCATAGAGCACAACGTCCGGTTTCAGGATGCTTCCGCATTCGCACACTGGGACCGAGGAGCCCTCGTTCAATTGAGACATAACGTCTTCTTGAACGTACTGCTTCGCACAGTCAACACAGTGGTAGGTGGCAAGGGATCCATGGAGTTCCCACACTTCCTCGCTACCGGCGCTCTGATGCAACCCGTCGATGTTCTGGGTGACAACGCCCAGGACTTTCCCTTCTTTTTCCCATTGTGCGAGAGCCTTATGGGCCGCATTCGGCTCTACCCCCGGAACGGTGAGTACCGCGCGCAAGTACTTGTAGAAGATCTCTGGGTGCGCATAGAAGAAATCCGCAGACAGCAATTCCTCTGGCTGATAACCGAACTCTCTTTGTGCGCGTTCACGGGTTGCTTCGCTCCGAAAATCCGGGACTCCCGACTCCGTTGAAACACCCGCTCCGCCAAAGAAAACGATTTTCTTCGACCCCTCGATGATGTCGGCCAACCTCTCGACCGCCGCCTCATTCACGCTTCTCTCTGACCTTTCTTGCTTCTGGTTCTTAGACTCACTGCCCACGAAATTTCCACCCCAACCATGAAACGCCACTCAAAACCGCCATCGCATCTAACGCTGGCTACGGTCGTGTCCCCTCACAGAGACCACACGAGCGGCACCAACAAAATCTTCACCAGTATCGCCACGGCAAACAATGCGCTGTAGGAACTTGCGATGCGCTCATCTTTCACCCTAGCGTCCGCTGCCTGCAGCACAGCGGGTTGCCCCAAAAAACCAGCGACTGCGCCCGCAGTTCTGGGGGCAGAAAGCCCCATGAACCATCCCGCAAGCACCACTGTCAGGCACCCAACGGCAGCAATAATGACAGACAGCACTATCGCTTTGACGCCCATCGGACCTTGGAAAAGCGCCGCGACGTCCGGTCCGGCGGACAACCCCAAAGCAGTGAGGAAGAGCAGCAACCCCAGATGGCGGATGGTCAGGTTCGCTGACTCTGGCATCGACCAAACAATCGGGCCCGTGCGTCGCAGCGCACCAAGGATCATCCCCACAACCAAAGGCCCAGCAGCCGTGCCCAGTTGAAACACGCTGCCTCCCGGCAGCGGGATTGCGACCATGCCAAGAGCCATCCCAAGCACCAAACCAATTCCCAGAGGCAACGCGTCAATCTCTGCGACTCTCTTCTGAGAGTCCCCCAAGTAGTCCTTGACCTGGTCAAAATGCTCTTCGGGGACCGCTACAGCAAGATTGTCGCCAGCCTGCAGTGCAAGGTCGTCGCGCGCCAACAGGTCCAGATCTCCCCGACGCACGCGGGTGATCATTGCACCGAACTTCGATGACATCCCCAGTTGAGCGATTGTTCTTCCGGCGAGATCTGGATTTGAAAGAACAACCCTTTCAAAGTCAACGCTTGTCCGGTCGTCCGCAAGGTGCTCTGGGACTACCTGCCCGAACAGCATCCGCCTCCCATGACGGGCTCTACGCTGTGGCTGTCGTGGCCATCAGAC
>CAYFRT010000061.1:0-8377 GCA_964345585.1 uncultured Actinomyces sp.
GCCCGTGGAAGTTTCAACACGCGTTACCGACTACGACCTGCTACGCCTGCCGCACATGGAGTTCATCTCCAACCAAGAACTGCGGCTCCCAGAGCGAATCCTCCCCACCGTATCCACCTGGTACACGCTGAACCGGGGAGCGCTTGCGGTCGCGGAGATCGACACCGCCGACCTTCCGGGCGCGTTGCACGCCGCTGAACACGCAGCAATCGGGATGCTGCCACTCCTGGCGGGGTGCGACCGCTGGGACCTTGGAGGCCTTTCCATTGCGGAACACACCCAGACGATGCAACCAACCGTTTTCGTCCACGATGCTCTCCGCGGAGGATCTGGTTACGCAGCCCATGGATTTGCCGTGGCACGTCAGTGGATTCAACGCACGTTGGAGGCGGTCGAGGGCTGTGCCTGCTCCGACGGCTGCCCCTCTTGCATTCAAAGCCCCAAGTGCGGCACCCGAAACGAACCACTATCGAAGGCCGGCGCGATCAAGCTGCTGCGGTTCCTGTCCGAAAGAGCGCCGGGGTGCGCATCGGAGAGCCGCTAGAGGCTGCCATCCCCACAAAAGCCCTGAGCGTAAGATAACAGTGACACCCTATTCTGCTGCGTGGTATCGTCGGCTACGGACGTGCGGCGCGCCGACGATGGCGTCGCGTCGCGTTCCAGCAGCAACGTAGCTATTAAGAACGGGTAAGAATGAACGGAAAGATCCGGAAGACTGTTGCTCTAGGCACAACAAGTCTTCTCCTCGCGTCAGGTTTCACGATAGCGGGGCTTCCCGCAATGGCAGATCCCGGCCTTTCATCTGTGACTCTGGTGGGTGACCTCCAGAAAGCAATCGGGTGTGAAAGTGACTGGATGCCAGCTTGTGAAGCATCACAGCTTGAGCCAGTTGTAGGCCTGGATGGGGTCTACCAATCAACCTTCGACATTCCTGCGGGCACCTTTGAGTACAAGGTGGCCTTCGACGGAGGTTGGGATGAGTCGTATCCTTCGGATAACCGCACCGTCAGGATCGATGGTCCTACCGAAATCAAGTTCACCTACATGACCAAGACGGACGAGCGCGCGGAACGTCTGGCGCTGACCCCCACTCTCACAGGGGAGTACACCGCTGAAGATGACGCATTAGTGCAGCAGCCCGTTCGTCAGCCAGGCGCGGGGAAGAACTTCTACTTTGTTCTGGTTGACCGGTTCAATGATGGGGACCCCTCGAACAACTACGGCGACGCAACTACTCCGGAAGAAGGCGGCTACAACCCCTCTAACACCGGCTACTACTTCGGTGGTGACATAAAGGGTCTGGAAGAGAAGCTCGACTACATCCAGGGACTGGGTACATCAGCCATCTGGCTGGCCCCCATGTTCAAGAACAAAGCAGTGCAAGGCGAAGGTGCTGACGCTTCCGCTGGCTACCACGGATATTGGGTCACCGACTTCACCCAGATCGACCCTCACTTTGGCACCAATGAGGAGATGAAGCAGTTCATCGACGCTGCTCACGCCAAGGGGATGGAAGTCTACTTCGACATCATCACGAATCACACGGCAGACGTCATTTATTACGAAGAGGGCGAATACTCGTACAAAGACATCAATGAGTACCCCTACTACGACGCCGCTGGCAACGTGGTCGATGTAACCCAGCTCGCTAAGGACCGTGCGCCGTTCCCCGAGTTTGATCCGCTGACATCCTTCCCATACACCCCGGTGACGACAGCTGCGGAAGCAGACATCAAGGTCCCGGCGTGGCTCAACGACGTCACTCTGTACCACAACCGTGGGGACACGACGTGGGAGGGCCAGTCAGTCACCTTTGGTGACTTCGGAGGCCTGGACGACCTGATGACCGAACACCCCACCGTTGTCAACGGCTTCGTCGACGTATATAAGACATGGGTTGACTTCGGTATTGATGGCTTCCGCATTGACACTGTCAAGCACGTGAACTTTGAGTTCTGGGAAGACTGGACCACGCCCATTGCGAACTATGCAAGCGATGACTTCTTCATGTTCGGAGAGGTCTACTCGGCCGACCAGTCAATCACCTCTGACTACGTGCGTATGACAGACATGGATTCGATCTTGGACTTCGCGTTCCAGGCCTCGGCGGTCAGTTACGCAACGGGTTCGTCAGCACGCACCCTCGCTTCACAGTTTGCAAACGACGCATACTTCGTGACGCCCAACCGGTCGCCAAATGCATTGCCAACGTTCTTGGGGAACCACGACATGGGCCGTGTTGGCGCCATGGTGGCTCGCGTTGACAACTCCTTGAAGCGCGATGAACTGGCCCACGAACTCATGTACCTAACCCGCGGTCAGCCCGTCGTTTACTACGGCGATGAGCAGGGCCTCACGGGCGCGGGAGATGGCACCGACAAGCATTCACGTCAGCCGCTGTTTGGCGACAAGGGCGGCGCTTACAGCGGCCAGCACACTCTGGATGGCCAGGCCGTTGATGGAAACCCGCTGTTCAACACGGATTCCACCATGTACAAGACCATTTCGAAGCTCGCCAACCTGCGTGACTCCCACGCGGCACTGAAGGACGGCGCTCAGATTGAGCGTTACGTTGAGGATGGCCCAGGTATCTACGCGTTCTCACGTGTCGATGCCACTGAGAAGGTCGAGTATCTGGTCGCGGTCAACAACGCAACGACAGCTCAAAGTGTCGAGATTCCGGCATTGACCCGTAGCGCTTCTTTCGCTCCCGTTTACGGAACTGAGGCTTCGGTGACATCTGACGCCGAGGGCAAGATGACGATCGAAGTCCCTGCCATGTCGTCCATCGTCTTGAAGGCGGACAAGCAGGTCTACTCGCCCGATGACGCATTCCCAGTGAAGGCTTCTCTGCCCTACCCGGGCGCGGCTGTTAGCGGCCAAACCAAGGTAACCGCAACGATCGACAGTGACGTGTGGCAGCAGACTTCCTTCTCCTGGCGTGTCGTGGGGTCTGATACTTGGACTCCGCTGGGCGTCTCAGAAGCGGGCGCACCTGCGGTCTACCAGGACCTGGCTGCTCTGCCGACTGGCACTCTGATCGAATACCGTGCGGTCACAACTGATGCTGCCGGTAACCATGCGGCTTCCTCCACCTACGGTTCCGTGGGAATTGCCGTGGGCGAAGAAGACGATCCGGGCGCAGAGTTCGAGATCTACATGGTGAACATCCCAGGCACACACCAGAAGGACATGGGTTGTGCGGATAACTGGCAGCCTGCCTGCGAAGCCTCGAAGCTCTTGCTTATCGAGAACGGTCTTTACAAGCAGAGCTTCACGTTGCCCTCGGGTAACTACGAATACAAGGTCGCGCTGAACGGTTCCTGGGATGTCAACTACGGCGCTGACGGCGTATTCGATGGCTCGAACGTCAAGTACGACTTCGCTGGTGGAGACATCGATTTCTACTGGGATCCGGTTTCGAAGAAGTTCACCAACACAGCACTGGGCAAGGTTGCAGTGGTGGCGGGTGACTTCCAGAGTCAACTGGGGTGCGAGGGCGCCAACGGTGGGAACTGGCAGCCCTGGTGCTTCGGCTCTTTGGCGACGAACCTTGGTGACGGCACCTATGAGTTCAGCACCGATCAGGTCGCTGCGGGTACCTACGAAGCGAAGGCCGCTTTCTCCACCGGATGGGATGACACCATCGGGAATGAAGAGGGCGAAAACATCAAGTTCACTCTGTCCGAAGACGGCGCAACCTTGAAGTTCGTTATCGACACGAACAACTCGAGCATGTGCGTCTACCAGAACGGCGAAGAACTCTACTGCCCCGGTGGCACCCCGCCGGTGAAGCCCGATGAGGCAACGCTGGCGCTGTCGACTTCCTCTGTCGAGGTAGGCGGCAAGGTGACCGCTACAGGCACCGGGTTCGAAGCCAATGAGCAGGTCGACTTCGTTCTCGCTTCCGCCGACGGTGCCACGGATACCGCGCTCGGCAACGCTTACGCTGACGAGGACGGCAACGTGACCCTGGACTTCACCGTCGATGAATCCACCGACCCGGGTGACTACGTTGTCCAGGCACGCGGAAGCGACAGCGACCGCACCGCAGAAGCTGACCTCACGGTTACCGCCGCAGGTGAGAAGCCGGAGCCATCAGAGCCGACACTCACACTCTCGACTTCCTCTGTCGAGGTAGGCGGCAAGGTGACTGCCACAGGCACCGGGTTCGAAGCAGGCGAGGTCGTCGACTTCGCTCTGGGCACGGCGGTTGAAAAACGATCAGAAACCGCCACCACGCTCGGCAACGCAAAAGCAAATGAATCCGGCGAAGTGACACTGAACTTCACCATCGCTGATTCTGTGGAACCAGGCGACTATCTGGTCTTGGCCACAGGAAACAGTAGCGACCGGACCGCGAATGCGGCTCTGAAGGTGACGCCAGCAGCGGAGAAGCCCGGCCCCTCGGACAAAGCCAAGCTCACGCTGAGCAAGACCCAGGTTTCTCCCGGTTCGAAACTCACCGCGACGGCCGAGGGCTTCCAAGCGAACGAAACCGTGGCCTTCTACCTGGATGGCTCCGGAAAGCAGCAGAAGCTCACAACTGCAGTGGTAGGAGCAGACGGTAAGGCCACCGCCACGTTGGAGATCGCAGATTCCGTAGCACTGGGCAAGTACATTGTCCGCGCCGAAGGCCAGACCAGCGATCGTGTAGCTGAAGCCGAACTACAGGTCGTCAAACTCGCGGTGACAGGCGCCCAGATTGGGCTTCTGGCGAGCCTTGGCGTCGTTCTGGTGGGTGGCGGCGTCGCGATCGCAGCCTCAAATTCCCGGCGCAAAGCCAGCGCCCCGCAGAGTTAGGCCGGTGCAAACTCAGCCAGCGACTGATCAAATCAACACCACGATTCATACATAACCAAGACCAGACAACACAACACTGGGCTCAAGGAGATACAGAGTGCGACAAAGGAAAGCGGTTGCTTGGGGGACCGCGTCCATTTTGGGACTAACGCTCGGTTTACTGGCGCCGGCAGCGGCGCTTGCTGAACCGGCACCAGAAGGCGAAGCTGCGGAAACCGTAGTAACGGAAACAGAAGCGACTGAAGGCCGCACAGCAGAAACCGAGGAAGCAGGTTCGGCAGATGTTGAGCCGCTTGACGGCACGCTCATTACCGCCGCGGGCAGCTTCCAAGCGCAGGCTGGGTGCTCAGGCGACTGGCAGCCAGAGTGCACCGCTACTGAGCTGATGCTGGACCCGGCTTCGGGTCTATACTTCGCGGACTTCACGCTTGATCCCGGCGACTACGAATACAAGATCACCACCGGAAGTTGGGACACCAACTGGGGCCAGTGGGGCAATCTTGGCGGCGACAACATCAAGTTCACGACAGATGGCGGAGTAGTGCACTTCGTCTTCAACGTAGAAACTGGTGAGTCGGTTGCGGCCAACAATTCCGACATTTTCACCGTTCCTGGGTCATACCAGGACCAGGTGGGCTGCTCGGGGGATCCCAACGACGGCAAGTGGCAGCCCGCGTGCTTGGCTTCCACCATGTTTCCGCAGCAAGACGGCACCTACCGCTACTCCACTGGCGGCCTAGAGACGGGCACCTACGAGTACAAGGTGGCCAAGGGCATGGCCTGGGGCAATGACTGGGGCGTGGGCGGTGGCAACGGCTCGTTCTACATCGCAGATGAGAACGAAACCGTCGTCTTCACCTTCGACCCAACAACGAACACCCCCAATGCAGAAACCTCCACCAAACCCATTCCGGGCGTCGGATTCTCCCAGGCTCTGTGGCTGAATGCAGGCACGGTGGCATGGCCCATCGAGCTTTCACCAGGAGGCACCACTGATTCCGCTAAGTCTCTGACTTACGAACTCGAGGGCTGGGATGACGTCAACGTTGTGGTCGGCGACCTCACCGACGACGAGGTCGCAAGCGACCTGCGGACAAAGACCGGCTACATCGCTCTGCACCTGGAAGATGCCGACCAAAATGCACTGGAGCGTAGCGTTGTGCAGGACATCCTGCGCGGCCCCATCGTTTTCTCTG
Organism: uncultured Actinomyces sp.; assembly: GCA_964345585.1. GTDB lineage: Bacteria > Actinomycetota > Actinomycetes > Actinomycetales > Actinomycetaceae > Scrofimicrobium. The sequence goes on from CAYFRT010000061.1 coordinate 6,000, forward strand.
CCACTGAGCCGCCGGAGAACACCGACGTTGTGGCACGCACCGGCACCCAGATCTCAGGCGTGCTTGACGATGTTTACGGCGCAGCCGCCGCTGAGCAAGACCTCGGTGTGGTTTGGAACGGCAACGTTCCCACGCTGCGTCTGTGGGCACCGACCGCACAAGTAGAGGGCGTGTCCTTGAACCTGTGGACGGGTACGGAAGTCCCTGCTACGCCGGCCAGCCCTGACGAAGTTATTCCCGCTACTTGGGACGATGCTGCTGGCACCTGGACCGTCGAGGGCAAGGCTGATTGGGTCAACGCCAAGTACCTGTGGGACGTGAACGTGTACGTCCCCTCGGAAAACGATGTTATTAGCAACCTGGTTACGGATCCCTACTCTCAGGGCCTGACGGTCAACTCGATCTACTCGGTCATCGTTGACATGGAGGATCCTGCTTGGGAGCCTGCTGACTGGGCCGGGAAATTCCCGACCGCATTGCGCAACGAATCTGAACAGACGATCTACGAACTGCACGTCCGCGACTTCTCCATCTGGGACATGACTGTCTCCGAGGCGAACCGTGGCAGCTACATGGCGTTCACCGAGACCGATTCGGATGGCATGAAGCACCTGAAGAAACTCTCTGATGCTGGTTTGACCACGGTGCACTTGCTCCCGACGTTCGACATTGCAACAACGTCGATTCCGGAGCTTCGTGCGGATCAGAAACAGCCCTATGTTGATGGCATCGAATTGGTGAACACTAACCTGAGCAAACTCGCGAGTGTCGATGGTTGGGGCCCTGCTTCAGAAATGCAGCAGGCTGCAGTCAACGAAGTGAAGAACGTAGATGGCTTCAACTGGGGCTACGACCCATTCCACTGGGGCACTCCAGAGGGCTCTTACGCCACGACCGGTAATCAAGATGGTGGCGCTCGTAACCTCCAGTACCGGGAAATGGTCTCTGCGCTACACGACATTGATCTGCACGTGGTCCAAGACGTGGTCTTCAACCACACTGCTGCCGCTGGCCAGGCTGATATGTCCGTCCTGGACAAGGTTGTTCCCGGTTACTACCACCGCTTGAACGCGAAGGGCCAGATTGAAACCTCGACCTGCTGTTCAAACGTTGCAACCGAGAACACCATGGCTGAAAAGATCATGGTCGACACCCTGGTTGCTCAGGCAGTGGATTACCACGTTGACGGCTTCCGCTTTGACCTGATGGGTCATCACTCGTTGCAGAACATGATCAATGTCCGCAACGCCCTCGACGAACTGACGCTTGAGAAGGACGGCGTCGACGGTTCGAAGATCTACCTGTATGGAGAAGGCTGGGACTTCGGCGAAGTCGCTGGCGGCGCACTGTTTGAACAGGCGACCCAGACGAACATCGCTGGGTCCAACATCGGTGCGTTCAACGACCGTCTGCGCGACGGAGTTCGTGGCGGTGGCCCATTCGATGAGAAGATGTCGGACTACCAGGGCTTTGGCACCGGCCAGTTCACAGATCCCAACGGTGTTGCGCTGGGTACTCCCGAGGAACAGAAGGCATCTTTGCTTCACAACCAGGAGCTGATCATGGTTGGCCTGGCTGGCTCCTTGAAGGACATGGAGTTCCCCACCCAGGACGGAATGAAGACTGGCGCGCAGATCGACTACAACGGTGCGCCCACCGGTTACACAGCCAGCCCGCAGGAAGCTGTGAACTACGTCGAAGCACACGACAACGAGACCCTGTTCGACAACGGCATCTTCAAGCTGCCCGCGGATTCGACCATGGATACTCGCGTGCGGATGCAGGCACTGTCGAACGCCACGGTATTGCTGGGTCAGTCCCCCGCATTCATTGCCTCCGGTACTGAACTGCTGCGTTCGAAGTCTCTTGACCGTGACTCCTACAACTCGGGTGACTGGTTCAACTCGATTGACTGGACCATGGAATGGAACACCTTCGGCAAGGGCCTGCCTATCCAGGAAAAGAACGGCGAGAAGTGGGGCATCATGAAGCCGCTCTTAGAGGACATCGCTACGCCTGACAAGGCTGCGATGCAGGAAACCACAGATCTTATTGCGGAACTGATGGAACTGCGTCACTCCAGTCCGCTGTTCACGCTGGGTAGCGCCGACCTGATCAAGGACAAGGTCTCTTTCCCGAATGCAGGCGAGGATGCAACGCCAGGCGTCATTGTCATGGCGATTGATGACCAGAACGGTTCCGTTGACTCTGATCTGGATGGCATTGTGGTTGTCTTCAATGCAACGCCCGATGAGTGGACCGAAGCGATTGACGGTATGGCCGGACGCGACTTCGAACTCAGCGAAATCCAGGCAAACGGCGTTGACGATGTCGTGAAGGGCTCCAAGTGGGCAGCCGCCACTGGCACTGCAACTGTT
>CAYFRT010000062.1:0-8227 GCA_964345585.1 uncultured Actinomyces sp.
TGCATTATGGATGGTGAGTGATGGACCTTTCTCAATGGAATCAAGCGCTCATGGACCGCCTGGTGAAACGATCGGGCAGTCCCAACGATCCTTTTTACCTGTACGTTGACGATGAAGTATTGGCAGAAATCTCGGGAATAGCGCCCCCGCAAGCGGCGGTTACTGACTTCTCTACCGCCTTCGCCAGCACATCTTTCGATGAAGAATTCCGAAAGGCTATTGCGTGGCAACGGAACGGTTTTCCCGGTGACCCACCATTCTTGACTGCCCTGGCTATCGCCGTGCTGGCCGTCACCCGGGATAAAGGCTTTTACCATGCGAATGATGTTTACCGCCCGCTGCGCGAACTGTTGGGTTACGCCGACTTGGATGGAGCGCAGCCAGACGGGTACGAACACATGCCTAGTTTGTGGCGGATTTGGAACGAATGGTTAGAAGAGGTTGGTTCCCGCTACGGAATTCCAACGGCCAACGCCGACTCTGGTCTTTCTTACCAAGGTTGGGCGCGCTCCCAAGCTTTTCTGCGACACAGGGACAAGCAGGACATTTACCGCTTCTTCGGCGAAAGAAAGGATGCGATAAGCCGTATGTCTACCCGGCAAGAACTCGTATCTCTCTTGAAAGACTGGTTGGTCGATCAGGGATCTAGTTCGCGCCTCGCTGCCCTAGCCGGGAATGCCGGCGTAGCTCAAGAGCTTGGCGTGGCCTTGGAAGCGTCCCTGAAGTATTGGCAGTTAGAACGTCACGCGGCAACGCAACCGTTGCGGTTAGATGCCCATGTGCTGTGGGATCCGAACCAGCAGGCGTTTGACTTGGTTGCGCCACTCAGTGGTAAGGCGGGCGTCATCGGCACGGTCGTGCGCGACTTTGATGGAGTGGAGTGGGAGCTGGACTCCCCCACTGACTACGTGGCGCTTAGTTCGACAACGACTAACGCTGCCGCTTGGCTGGATGAGCCCGTCCTCAACTGGAAATTCGCGGAAAACTGGTGGGTATCTTGGAATCCACCTGAGGACGGAATCCTTTTCTTCACCTCGGACGCCTTGCGTCTCGAGTGGATATCGACTGCGAACCCGGCGGCGGGCAGTCATCTCATGGTCCTCATCAAGACGTCCAGCGCAGAGGAAATTTGTGCGGAGCTTTCCGAAGCGAGTGTGGGTAACGATCCCACTTTCATTTATGGGAGTACGCCGAGTGTGGCGCACGGTTACAGCTGGCTGACAGTGGATGGATCAACTGACTTCATTGGAAGCGCCGTGTCCACATTGCTTCCGAAGCGCGCGGTTCGTAGGAAGCGTAATCACCGGCTGGTTGGGGGTCTGAAACTGGCGGACCGGTCGTATCTGATGGGATACGAACCTGATGTGGTGTTCAGTTTCCACCCAACCGAACCGCTGCCTCAAGTTACGGTCGACGGAAACCTCACGGAAGCATTCCACCATCCTCGTACGCGGGTCTCAACCCAGGATTTGACTGCTGAATACCCACTCTCGCAAGAGTTCCTTGACCCTGGTTTCCACAAGGTAACTGTCAAGAACACGCAGGAAAACACATCCACGTTTTGGGTGTCACCCCCAACAGCACCTGCGTTACGTGAGCCGCGCTTTAATTCGCGGGCGCGTAACAACATCATTCATTTCAGTTTGAACCGAGGGGACGGACACTTGGTGATGCTGATCAACAATCTGGGTGATGTCCTGAAATTAACGCTCAATGATGCCCCTCGTGACTGGCTGGCTGCCTTGTCGGACGCAACTGACACGCCATATCCGGAACGGTATTTCGATACTTCTTGGCTTGACTGGGCCCGTTCGGTTCCAGCCAGACGTGAAGCGAATATTCTTCTGGCGATCCGGGCGAACGCAGACTTGCCTTGGGACGTGGTGCACCTGCGCGGAGATCAGAAGACTCTGCTGGCTCCCCCGCGCGTGTCACATGCAAATGCTGCTGGACTCTGGGAAGTGCTGCAACTTTTCGGGCAAGGAGCCCACCACCGCCACCACAGTGATGAGGCACGGGAACTCTTTGAGCGTCAGCAGAAGAGGTATAACACCAACGCTCTCGAACTGGGCCAGTCTGCCCATCAGCAAAATGGGCGCGCCGGTGGAAGGCGGGGCAACCGCCCTCAAACGCAACATGCCCCACTTCCTGCCGCCGCTGCGGACCGGATCGAAGACAACCCTTTCGACTCGTTTCTGTATTGGCTCACGGAACGCGGCGCTGCTGGGGCACTTTTCCCCACCGCAGAAGCGGGCTTCGCTTGGCTGTGGAGGCAGCGTTTCAAAGAGGATCCCCCGGATTTTCGGGCGACAATCCGCTCCTTAGAGGCGCTCGGTCACGTCCGCAGAGACGGTGGGCGCATCATTGTGCAAGAGCCGAGTATGACGTGGCTGCCGGACTCTGAAGCACTGGCAGTACTAGCCGGCGCACGCACAGAAGACACTCTGCCAGTTCTTGAAATGGGTGAAGGCGCCCCCGATCGAACTCAAGATGACGCGCTAGCCGACACCGACACGCACATTTACACCCAGCAACAGCAGGCTGCTACCGGTGAGGGCGTGCGTCCTCTGGCCCCCACCACGATTCTCATGCAGGTGGGATCGCAACGTCCACCCATCAGGGCCGCGCACCTGCTGGGAATGCATTTCTACAATCCCAGTTTCACGGAACTGGAGGACGGCATCCCTTCACTCTCAGGAAGGCTCGCCAACGCTGATGATCAGATCCTGTCGGCCGAGGGCGCCCAGATTGACGAATACATCGGCTCGCGCAAACACTTGGGCGGTCGGTGGCGGGAACTCAACGGCGGGATAGCGGGTCTGCGGCGAGACACCTTCTTGCGGATCCACCGCCGCGGCGGAAAACGCTATGCCTGGTGGAACAACAAAACCGGATTCCTAGTGGACTGCGGCTGGGTATTAGGCCAGTGGGCATTCCACCAAGACACGCCGACGGAAGACCTTTTCGGCCTGCTCCCTGGGGCCGATGACCAATTCGCGATTGCCGGTCAGCTGCCTCTTCCACCCGACTTGGAGCATTATCTGGTGAGCCGCTCCGGCCTGCTTCCCCGCACTGTGACAACCCGCGTGCGCGAATTGAATGCACCCCCAACCAAAGAGTGGCGCCTCTATACGAACGTGCCCGTGTCGATTGCCGCGCTGGTCTCGAAGAAACTTGGCCACCCTTGGTCTCGTACGCATAATTCGTGGCCATCAGAACTTGAGGAAGTGGAGTTTGTTCAGTGACCCCGACGTCGCCACATTCGCTACCGAGCTTGGTTGAATCATTGCGCAACGGGATTGCGGAGCATTTCCGCAACGCCCTGCCCTTGCGCAACGCGGATCTAGAGCAGCGCCGCGACGCCTTGCTGCGATCCACCGGGGTCACAGTTGCCCCACCCTACTTGGAGTATTTACCTCCCTATCGTGCTTCCGACCTCGACCTTGAAGAACTGGAAGCACAAACCGGGGTGGCCGATTTCGCCGATTTTATTGGTACTCATCTGTTCGGACCGGACATCCAATACCCATATGCTCACCAGGCGAAGGCATACCTAGAGAGCATGAGTGGGCGCAACATCGCGGTGGCGACGGGCACGGGATCGGGAAAAACAGAAAGTTTCCTGATGCCCATCATCGCTCGACTGTTAGAAGAAAGCCGCGACTGGGAGCCGCCCCGCCCTCAAACAGGTCCAAAATGGTGGCAAGACGGGGGTAGCGGCCGCTGGGTGCCGGATCGACACAACGAACAGCGTGATCCGGCGATCCGAGCCTTGGTGCTGTACCCAATGAACGCGCTGGCCGAAGACCAAATGGTGCGTTTGCGCAGGCTGCTCGATTCGCCCGCTGCGCACGAATGGCTGGACAAGAACCGAGCGGGCAACCGGTTCCACTTCGGCCGCTACACCAGTGCCGCACAGCCATCACAACCCCGCCCGAAGCTACGCGGAGCCCGCCACGGAAGAACGGTTGAAGACGATCTGCGCCGCGAATTGCGAGAAATCGCCGACAACCGCGCGGCCCTTTCCGGAGACACCAAGGGGGCAGAATACTTCTTCCCCACTCCGCACGGAAGCGAAGCGCTGAACCGGTGGGATATGCAGGCCTATCCTCCGGATATTTTGATTACTAACTTCAGCATGCTCTCCATCATGCTCGGCCGTGAAGACGAAGAACACATGCTGGATTCCACGCGCCGCTGGCTGGAAGAGTCCCCAGAAAACAAGTTCACGCTGGTCGTGGATGAACTGCACCTACAAAGAGGGACGGCCGGCACCGAAACCGCATACCTGCTGCGACGCTTCTTCGCGAAACTCGGCTTAGACAAGCGGCCCAACCAGTTATCGGTCATCGCCACCACCGCGAGCCTACCCAACTCGGAACAGTCGTTGCAGTATCTGTCGGAGTTTTTCAATCTGCCGGCAAACACTTTCACCATCTTGGGTGGGGAATACGAGTTCACCGATGATGATCAGCCCATCGAAACCGCCAAACTGACACAACTGGGTCAGTCCGCCGAACAGCTAAGTAATGCTGAAGTGGAAGTGACCCACCAAAATCTGGCCCGCCTCTACGGGGTTGGGAAACCTGGGGGTGGCAGCCCAAAGCCATATAAGGAAGTGGCACGCTTCTTCGATAAAGAGGACGAGGACGGGCGCGGACTACCGGGTTTCATTGCCCGCTCAGCCGCTTCATCTGCGCCGGTCAAGTTCCGCGGACACGTTATGACCAGTACATTCGCCGGACTATGGGCCTGTTCAGACCCCGACTGCACACTGGTTGAACCAAACGATTTGGGTCCACGTATCGCGGGCAAACTGTATTCAGATGCCCGGATGCGCTGTGATTGTGGTGCCCGGGTCTTAGAGCTGCTCGCCTGCCAAGAATGCGGTGAAGCTTTCTTCGCGGGGCAAGGCGTCAGTAAAGAGGGCAGCGAATTCCTGTTGCCGTCCTCAATCCGCTTGGATGATCTGCCAGAAAAGGCGAGTACCACCAAGGATGCGGCTGGCTATCGGGTTTATTGGCCCACTGAAATGGCTGTACCTCCCCACAAGTTTAAAGTCCGTACCAGTGCCGATCCGGATGATGCCGACGCGAAGCGTCGCCAAGTTCGGTACTCGTTCGAACCGGTGGTATATGAGCCGCAAGCGGGTAAATACCGTCCTCACCGGACCGGCAGACGCCCAGGCATGGGAGGGGTGCGAACCGGCTTCGCTTTGGCGGTGAATCCACCGTCCCCGCACGTGTCTGGCCTGCCAACTTGGTGCCCCCAGTGTGGTTCCACAGCTGGGCAAAGTGGGGGTATCGGCGTTGATACGGCTCGCTCCCCTTTGGGCGGGCAGATGGTACGTTCGGGACCTCTCAGTGAAATCTCTTCCACTGCGATGCGGACTTTCTTAGGTGGCGCGGGGTCGAAACTGGTCGTATTTTCTGACAGCCGCCAAGGCGCTGCGCGGGCAGCTGCTGACTTAGAGGAAGCCCACTATCAGAAGTCGCTCTACTCCCTCACGGAAACAGAGTTGCGCGATGAAATGGCGATCCCGCCACTTCTGGACGAGGACGGAAACCCCACACAATTGTCTCCGGAAGCGGAAAAGTTACTGGAGCGCAACCACCCCGAGGTGTTTGACATTTGGGGAAGAGTCATGCTGGCGACACTTATGCGGCGACCTGTCGACCCACGACATTTGCGTCAATTACAAGAGGTCAGCGACGTTCAAGGGGCGCTCAATCTCACTGATCTGCGAGAGCGCGTCCAGCGCCAGTTGCTCTTGCTGGGACAGAACCCGGCCGGCCTAGGTCTGGACCTGGATGCAACCTTGTCAACGGACGGCACACCGCGCTCTTGGTTTGATGCCTATGACTGGAACAGTGGGGAACAACCCACGACCAGACTCGATTCTCTGGCTACGCGTTTGCAAGGCCAAATCGCCGCACAAACGGAACGGGAAATCCTCAAAGTGTTGTTAGCCCGAGGCGACCGAGACGTCGAATCCAAGGGCATCGCCTACGTCACAGTGCGGGCGAATCCAGACGACATTCCACTCTTACCGCGACACGTAGCAGAGCAGTTTCTTGCTTCCTCTACTCGCCTGATGGGCCGCGCATATCGAGTCCACGGTCAATCGGAGTTTTCGTCCAGAAGCTCCCTGCCGCAACTTGTCACCCGCTACCTGAAAGCCGTTGCCGCAAAACACGGGGTGGATCAGGTACAACTGGAAGACCAGCTGCGAAAAGCCTTCCAGCTTTCGTCCTCAGAAAACTCTTTGAGCCGACAACAACTCTTGGTTCGCACGGCCCCTGACCAGCAGTGGCAATGCGAATCATGTCGGACCGTGCACGCACACGGCTCCGCGGGGATTTGTATCAACTGCGCGCAGTCATTGGGGGAACCCGCGGAGAAGCCCGCGCGCCGAGACATCAGCAACCATCAGGTGACTCGTTTGCGGGTGGAAGAACTTACCGGACAAACCGATAGGTCTGACCAACAGTTCCGTCAGGCAGAGTTCCAAGGGATACTCTTGCGCCCCCCATTTGATGCTCGCCCGCGTGAGATTGATGCCCTCTCAGTAACCACGACCATGGAAGTCGGTATAGATATTGGTTCGTTGAAGGGTGTGCTGCTAGCCAACGTGCCGCCCCAACGTTTCAATTACCAGCAGCGTGTTGGCCGAGCGGGGCGCCGGGACACGGCACTGTCGGTGAGCGTGACCATTGCGCAGGTGGAGCGCGGGCACGATCAGTACTACTTCACGAACTTCAGAGAGCTTGTTGCCGGGCCGCTGCCCGCACCTACTATCGATCTGGGCTCCACGGCAATCCGTCAACGTGCCGTCCAAGCAGAGTTCTTGAACCGCGTGTTTGCTGTGCATCGACATGAGGTCGAGGGCGGACGAAGCGTCACTGGCGCTTACGGCGATGTCGAGCACTGGCGTGGGACAGAGGACTCAGCCCCTAAGAGTCGACAGATCGTCGCAGCTGAATTGGCTGATGGACGTTTATTGCGTGAGGCACTACAAGCGGTTGGTGAAGACCCGGATGGACCCATGTTTAGGCGGATATGGAGCAGTCTGCTGCAAGAGATCGACGTGGCGTGCGCGGATGCCGACCCGACGGAACCACTTTCGGAGCTACTTGCCGCCCAGGGGATTCTGCCGCTATATGGATTCCCAACCGATGTTAAGACGCTCTATACCCAGCGCCCTCAAACAACTGGGGTAGAGCAAAAGTTAACGCGAGAAGCGCCGATTGCGATTCACGAATACTCCCCGGGGATGGAGTTAATCAAGGACAAAAAAGTGCATACGGTCGTCGGGATTGTCGGATATGGCAAATCACGCGGCCAAGTATCCGACCGATCGCCCTACCCTCGCCAACGGTACGCTTCCGTTTGTCGTTCTTGTTTGACCGCGCAAGTCCGTAGCGCCCTCGAACAACAGGGGGGTTCTGTCCCACTCAGATGCGAAGTGTGTGGGGCGAGCGGAGACAGCTTCCAGAGCTTCACGGTCGTGGAGCCGCGCGGCTACCGAACTTCTTATCGTCCTCGCCCCTACGATTCGAAGCGCCAAGCATCGCCGCAACGTGCAGTTCCGAAGATTTCTTTCGCTGAAGTTCCACCCCGGCAGGTGGCGAACGCGAATGCTCCGCTCATGACCAAGCATTCCGTGTATTCGATCGCCACGGATAACGGAGAGCCCTTCCAACTGGTCACCGCGAAATCTGACGGGAGGGTTCAAGACGGACTGGTGGACGCGCGAATGCTCGATCCCACTTGGCGCCGCAGAGCAGGGTCAGATGGGTGGGTCCAATCAGATCGGCCCGCGAACAATGTCGCGTACTTGGCAGAGCGCACCACGGATGCACTCTTCCTCTCTGCCCTGTCTTTACCTTCGTTTGTGCGGATTCCGGCGGTCACTCCACTTGGGCGGGCCGCGTGGATCTCTCTCGCGTTCGCTTTGCGAGGCGTGGCGGCAAATACACTCGATATTGAACCGGCCGAACTTGAGGTTGGATTAGCACCGACCCAAAGAAATGGCGACCTGCACGGCGGGCTGTTCCTGGCGGACACAATTGGAAACGGCGCCGGATACGCTTCCGAAGTAGCCCGCAACATCCAGTGGTATTTGGAGCAAGTCGAACCATTCTTTCAACGCGCACACAGCACTGGCGGGGAATGCGATTCCAGTTGCCAACGCTGCCTGCGTGATCACCTGAACTGGCCGTGGCAG
>CAYFRT010000063.1:0-8049 GCA_964345585.1 uncultured Actinomyces sp.
CTGACCAGATCGATATGTACAAGAGGAACCGGCGCCGAAGTTCTTGGTGATCCGGACTCACCTGTTCCGGTATCTGAGCAGGGTGGGGTCAGACCCATAACACCATTGGATTAGAGTGGTCTAGTGCCGCGATCGCGGCGTCGTGTTCGAGCCGTTGGATCTGTGCAGGAGTTGGCTAAAATAGTGGACCCCTCGTCGCATCGCATATCTGATCACCAAGCCAAGTTGCACGCTCACGAACTGCTACGCGAACATGCCAGCGATGACGTCGGCAAACTTGCGGGGCTTCTATACGACGCTCAAGTTGAACCCAAACCTCACCAGATTGACGCGGCACTCTTTGCGCTGGGCACACCGTTCCTGCGCGGTGTGATTCTGGCGGACGAAGTCGGACTCGGGAAAACAATCGAGGCGGGCATAGTTATCTCCCAGGCGTGGGCTGAGCGGAGACGTTCCATCCTGGTTGTCGTTCCAGCCAGTTTGCGCCAACAGTGGCAGCAAGAACTGGCGGAGAAGTTTCTGATCCCCTCCGTAGTCTTGGACTCAGCGAACCGGGATGAGTGGCTGGAGGCGAGCGCGAGTCCAAGCAGAGATCCACGCGTTCTGATCTGTTCTTACGAGTTCGTCCACGCCAACGTAGAACGCCTGCAACTCTCCTGGGACCTGTTTGTGGCAGACGAAGCTCACCGAGTTCGAAACCTCCACACTGGAAGGGCCAAAATCGCCAAGTCTGTGGCGTCGGTGGCCCGCGCGGCGAACAAGGTGGTATTCATGACCGCGACCCCGCTCCAGAACCGGCTGGAGGAACTTTGGGGCCTAGTTTCGGCTTTCGATCCCGAGTACTTCGGGTCGCTGGATGCATTCCGCGCACGATATTGCTTGAGCAGTGGAGATACTAGCCTGCCGGACCGAGTTTCCCTGATCGCAAAGAGGACACTCCGAAGAGACGCAGACCGCTACATCCACTTCACTGAACGCCACTCCGCCACGTTCGAGTTTGACCCGGCCCCCGGGGAGCAGGAAGTGTATCGCCGGGTTGAAGAATATCTGCACCGGGAGCACCTTAACGCTTTTGGGTCCGCGCAACGCTCCCTGGTTGAAATGGTCATTAGAAAACGGCTGGGGTCATCAACCCGGGCGGTTGCGAAAACGTTGACCCGCGTTGCAGACCGACTCGAAGCAGACCTCGACACCACGAATGGTCCACTGAGGGACCTTCAAGGAGTGCTCGGCGATGAAATTACCTCAGACGTTCTAAGCCTCCCAGAAAACGAACCGTTGCCCGGCCCCTCGCATCGCCCCCAATCATCTGAGGTCAGGGAAGAGATCCAGGAACTCCGATCGATTGTGACAACTGCGAGGTCTGTGCCAATGGACGCGAAGGTTGAGCGCCTGTTGGATGCGCTCAGGGAAGGGTTCTCCCGCTTAGAGGAGGTCGGCGCACCGAGGAAGGCCATCGTCTTTACAGAGTCAGTTGAAACGCAGATGTTTCTTGCCGAAATCCTTGAAGCCAACGGATTCGGAGAGGGGCTGGTCTTGTTCAACGGGAGCAACGACACACCTCGCGAAAGGGAAATTTACCGGCACTGGTTGGAAGACAACCAGGGCAGTGACGTCATCACGGGAGTGGCATCCGCCGACATAAGAAAAGCGCTGGTAGAGCACTTTCGGACCCACGATGGCGTGATGATCGCAACCGAAGCGGCGTCCGAGGGGATCAACCTACAGTTCTGTTCCATGCTGGTCAATTACGACCTGCCTTGGAACCCACAGAGAGTCGAACAACGCATCGGTCGCGTGCACCGATTCGGGCAGAAGCACAACGTTATTGTCGCCAACTTCCTAAACCGGGGAAACACGGCTGAGCGACGCGTGCTGGAACTCCTAACCGACAAGTTCCAGCTCTTCTCGAGCATTTTCGGCGCCAGCGACGAGGTCCTCGGAAACATCGAAGACGGTCTTGGATTTGAGCGTGCGGTAGCCAGCATTCTGTCCAACTGCCGTACGGAAGAGGAATTGGAGGCGGCGTTCCACCAACTTGAAGCAGACCACGCTGACGAAATTAATCAGGAGATGGCCCGCACTCGGAACCTAATTTTCGAGGGCCTGGACCCTCGGGTCCAGGATCGTCTAAGAACATTTGATAATGAAACGGGCGCCGTTCTAAACCGTTTCGAGCGTCTATTTCTGGCCGTAACTCGCCACGAACTCGACGGCATCGCAACGTTTCAAGGAGATGGGCGGCGTTTTACCATAGGGAACCTGGACGGGGTGCCCGATGCCGCCGGACGCTACTACTTCAAGTCCGATCCGGTGAAGGCAGCCAAGCGGTACCGTGTTTCCAGCGATTTGGGTCAGCATGTTCTGCATTCAGCAGCCAACCGGGAAACGGGCGCGGCTCACCTCTTTTTTTCGATCGCCGATTCCCCTCGCGTTAGTAGTTCAATCCGACGCCTCGCTGGCCAGTCCGGCACCCTGAAAGGAAACCTCCTCGAACTGGGGACACAAGGAGACCAAGGCGAGGAGATGTCCCAAGTTCTGATCTCTTCCATTTCAGAATCTGGCGAGGCTCTTGATCAAGAAGACATTGAAGACCTCCTGGACCTCACCTGCATCGCCACCCAGGCGCTGGACGAGAAGATCAATACAGAGCCTCTGGACCAAGCGTTGACACAAGAAATGTTGGCGTCACGGAAGGCATTTGAGGAACGCAACGTGGAGTACCACGAGAAGCAACATCAAGTCCTACGCCAGAACCAGAAAGACCGAGAAGCAGAATTCCTTGAGCAAACGCGTGTGCTTCAAAGACGAGCAGATGAGGCTTTTCGCCAAGTTGACCGCGAGGACAATGCAACGCGAAGGCTGCAACTTCGAAGAAAAGCGCGCCGCTTTGAAGATGAAGCAGCAGACTTGGAAGACGAGATGCGTTCGGTATTGAGGGAGTTGCGTAGGCGTTCTGACTCGGTACTGGACCGTCTGGAAGAGGCACTGACGAGCTCGGCATCCTCCACCACGTTGGTGACAATCAAATGGACCGTCTTGCCATGATCTTCACAGATTGCAGCGAGCCGGCATGGCTGAGGAGTGACAATGGCCATTAAGTCGCACCAGGAATCGATTGAGCGCTTATTCAGTGAGCGCAGAAGATACGTGATTCCTGACTACCAACGCCCGTACGTGTGGGATTTCGACCAGGCTCAAGATCTAGCCGAAGACCTCTTGGCGGCTTGGCGTCGAAAGGACACCGACTTCTTTCTGGGGTCAATCGTCCTGATCCGGGAAGAGGGGGCAGCCGTCGGTGAGGTTGTCGATGGCCAGCAACGTTTGACGACACTGGCGATCCTGTTTTCGGTACTGAGAGAGTTTACTTCAGGGCCGATTGCGTCAGCAATCACCGCCTATCTGAAGACAGATGCGGACGTTATCCGAGGGGTGGGGGCGTCACCGCGCGTCCAGGTGCGCGAGATCGACAGGGAGTTCTTCAATGCTCACTTCGTCGAAGGCGACTTGGCGGGGCTTCGAGAGCAGCACACCAATGCGCTTCCGACGGAGGGTCAGCGCAACATGCGTCGGAGCTCGGACGCGATCTGGGAGACCCTAAGCGATTTGGAAGACCCACAGGAGTTGCTGGACTTTGTCCAGTTCGTGCTCGCCGTGTCAGTCATCGTCATTGAGACGGATAACTTCCAAAACGCGCATCGCATCTTCGGTGTCCTGAACACGCGGGGTGTGCCGCTTGCGGCCTCGGATGTCTTCAAAGCTCAGATTTTGGGCTCAATTGGCGAAGAGCAACGCGAGGCCTACGCAGAAAAATGGGATGAAGCCCTGATGTCTGTGGAGGCCGACCCCGATGCATTCTTCCGACATCTTCTGGTGTCGCAGAAGCGTGCCCCTCTGCGACGCTCGCTGGCCGAGGAGTTCGATACACAAATCACCCAACGCCTCCTCCCCGACGTCGGAGGGGAACGTTTCATAGACGACTTTCTGGCACCACTTAGTGCGGCTTTCGACACGGTCAGCAATAGCCTGAATGACGACGTTGCGGAGGTCCTGGATCTTCTTCATGACCACCACTCCGGTGACTGGAAACCCGTGGCAATGTGGGTGCTCACAAACGTGGATGACCAGCATGAACGTGATCGCCTGCTAAGAGGAATAGATCGCGTATTCGGGATCCACACGCTGGCCGGTTCGAACCGCACGCGGCGCGTGGAAGCCATGACGGACCTGCTCCAAAGGTTCGAGAACTCCCTGCACGTTGGCGCGGATCTTCCGGGCAATGAGATCTTCGCTATTCCTGACCCGCTGATTTACAGCGCTCACGCTGCACTCCACGGCCAACTCCCTCGTTCCGCGAAACGCGTCACCCTGCTGAGGCGTGCTCATTGGGAAGCCACAGGCGCGGCCGGCCTGCTTGATCCGGAGTCCACGTGGATCAGCGTCTTCCCCGCGAATCCTCTACCTGAGGTTAACGATGACGCA
The DNA here is from genome assembly GCA_964345585.1 of uncultured Actinomyces sp. GTDB lineage: Bacteria > Actinomycetota > Actinomycetes > Actinomycetales > Actinomycetaceae > Scrofimicrobium. The sequence goes on from CAYFRT010000063.1 coordinate 4,483, forward strand.
CTCTCTGAACTTTGGGCTTCAAAGCTGGGATCCATGGTCCTTTCCACAACCAACAATGCCCGGGTGCGTCGCTCCACAACCTGGCAGGAACTGTGTCTTCTAACCGCGCCGACGAATGAGGCACAGCGGTCCATTGTCACTACGTTGGATCCAGCCCAACCACCGACGCGAAGAGCGCTTGAGCAACGACACCGGCAGATGGTGCAGCTCGTCGCGGAACACTGGGGAATCGTGAAAGACAGCGCAGGGATGGATCTTCTATCTCTGGACGAATCGCATATCCTGCAACTCGCTGGGCGAGGCAGAGTAACTCGGAGCCGCCCCACACGCCTGTCTGATGTGTTCCAACTGGGACTTTTGAGTCCAGGAGATCGACTCCGCTGGGTACGGAAGAATCTGGGCCAACAATTCGAAGTTACAGTCACGGAAGACGGACAGCTGGAGCTCCCCAACGGGCAACGTGTCAGCTCACCGTCGGCTGCGGCCAAACAGTTGAGTGGATCCAGCGTTCAGGCATTGGACGTTTGGCATCGTGTATCCGACAACGTTGCCCTCCGCACCCTGTGGGATCGCTACGAGGAGCGCTTTACGCAGGATCCTCCCGCCGTCTCCCCTAAAACGGCACCACCAACAACGCCCGCGCCCAAGACAACCCAGCCCCCACCTGTGCAGAAAGCAGTGCTTCCTAGTGTCCCAGAGGGCTTGAATGTCGGACTGAGGCAACAGGATCCCGTGCAGGTAGCGCAGGCTGAGCAGCCGGTAGAGCTCCCCGATCTTCACTCGGAGGATGTGCAACGCGTGGGGTCAGCATGGACGTGGGTGACACAGGCCAATCAGAATTTACTGCGTCGGCGGTCGTCTTCCCTCCCTCCCTCTGTCGCCGCGGCACTCAACGTTGCCCCAGCGTCCTCGAGGACATTCGTGACGCGCGGAGGAGAACAGGTAGCTATCCGGTGGGACGGTGACGGCCCCACGATTGGTGACGTGCGTAGGCTCCTGATCCGTAGCGAAATAATCCGAGGTGATCTGGTGCGGTTTCGCTTTGGTGACGAGGGCACTGTCACCGCCCACCGGGTCCTCAAAGATGAGGATTCCGACCTGCCGGCAAACAATCAGCTTCTCTCGAACAAGTCTGCTGGGGTCAACTCCCCTTCGGACGTACTCGCTGTGGCAGCACAGCGGGCACGTGCCGTTGGAGCTGAAGTAGACGACCAGCGCAGCAACGGTGGCGCTCTGTGGATCCATGACCATCCCCTGATCGACGGGATCATCCGGGATGCCAACGACAACGGAGCCTTTTTCCGTCATGCAAGCAGAAGGAAAAAGGGGGCAAGCGGCTGGTGGGCCAAAGGCTAGTGCGAGCGGAGTCGGCGCACAAGGAGCTCGCCATCCAGATAAATTTCTGGAAGCCTCACAACAAGCTCCGAACGCGAGAGTTTACAACCCTACGAACAGCAGGACTTCCCCTGGCTCCCTAGACCCAGATGATTGGTAATGAGCACGGTTGAGAAACGAACTGCCTTCGTCCGACCCTTCGTGAGGACCGCAACATTGCCAGGCGCTATTCCCACCACGGCAGCGAAGCCTCCCACTGACTCTCTTCGTTGAGCCAGGAGCAGGTCAATGCCGATCTTAATCGCCACCTAGATCACCTCTGCCACTGATTCGCGAAGGCCGGTGGCCTGAGTTAACAGCTGCCGCATAACCACCATTAGGAGAGCAAGACCAAGGGATGCCTCAACCACGAGGACGAGCCCAAGCGAAAGAACGGGAGGCCTACGAGTCACAAACAGGACCGGCACACAGACGAAAGCGAAGAGAGCTGGAGCAGCGAAAGCCGCTCCGACAATTGCGTTCACCCAGACAAGGCCCTCGCATCGAAGAGCTCCCCGCGCACCGCACGAGAGAGGAGCTTCCAAAGCGCCACCGATGGCCTCAACACACACGAGGCGTCCGATAGAGATCAGGACGTAGTGGCACCGAGCGAGGCGAACTCGAGGTATTGGTAGCCGCCGAGCAGCCAAGCACTCATAGCCAAAGCGCGAACAACCGACGCTGTCGGCCGAATAACCACATTCGTCAAAACCAAAACCCCCAGGTGATCACCGCACTCAAACGCTGCTCCGTCCTCGTGAGCGTCCGCAAAGTCCCCAAAGCAATCGCAACATGACTACCAGAGACTACGAGTTGAGTGTCTGGGTCAAGACCAGACAGGATCCGCACGCCGGGCGCAGGACGTGGCGGCTTGCCATGGCCGTCCCTCTTGACTTGGAGCTGTTGTATCCCGAAATGCTCGGTGTCAATCCGAGAAACCCTGTATCAACCGTCGGTCGATTGTGTGGGGCCACGGCGCCAGAATCAGTCATCCTCGTCAGGAACGAATCTAAAAATGTCGCCGGGCTGGCAGTTAAGGACGCGACATATTGATTCCAGTGTGGAGAAGCGGACCGCTTTTGCCCGACCGTTCTTGAGGACCGCAACATTGGCTGGCGTTATTCCCACGGCGGCAGCGAAGTCTCCCACAGTCATCTTCCGTTGGGCCAAGAGCAGGTCGATGTCCACCTCAATTGGCATCTAGATCACCTCAGCCATTTCGTCGCGAAGACTGGTGGCTTGAACCAAGAGCTGCCGCATGACAACCATCAAGAGAGCGAAACCAAACGACGCCCCAACGGCGGCTATGAGTCCAAATGAAAGAACCGGGGGCCCATGGGTGACAAAGAAGACCGGTGCACAGGCCACCGCGAAGAGAAATGCCGCAGCAAATGCTGCCCCGACAACCGCATTCACCCAAACAAGGCCTCTCGCATCAAAGATCTCCCCGCGAGCGACGCGGGAGAGCAGCCTCCAGAGCGCCACCCCGATGGTCTCAACACACACTAGAAGACCAACACAGATCACGAAGTAAGGCCATTGCAACCAGGCGAACTCAGGAGCCTCGACAGCGACCTCCCCAGACACCAGCCAAAGCACGGGAACGCAGAGCACCGCAGCGAGCATCCCGATGACAGTAAGAGCCTTCACCGCGGGGATAAGGAACCGCGAACTGCTGTAAGAAGAAGTAGCCACCTCTCGATTATCGACAGATACCTATCGAAAGTCAACAGGATGCTTGGACTGCTGCCATGCCTGGCGCTAGCGGACGAACGTCCAACGTCCGGGAGAGATTCGGAAGCCTCCGTCCAACCAGGATCATGAAAACGCGCCACGCGCTACCTGATGCCTGCTGGTGGCTCCCGTCGTCGGTGGGTGGCAGCGTGGAACCGGCGTCACGAGCGCGCGCTGCCTCCCACTACGTGACGTCTGAGTACGGCGCACCCCACGGTGAGGCCGGCGCCTTCATGGAGGACCCTTGGATCCACGTCAACGCGCAAGTGCGCCTTAAAATCCACGATCTAGTCCGTGGCACCAGCTTCGATGACGCAGATCACGCAGCTAATCAGCTTGAGTGGACTCAAGCGAAGAGTCAGCCCGCGCACCACAAGCGCTCGGCTCCGGCCGGAGGGTGAACCCCGTTTGTGGGAAGCCAAGGCACGGCGCGGCATTCCCCACTCAAAAAGGCACCCG
>CAYFRT010000064.1:0-7993 GCA_964345585.1 uncultured Actinomyces sp.
CGCTATGTCGGTAAAGGTTGATGCACTCCGCCTCCGCAGACTGGTCGATGAAGATGCGGCCCTGCGGCTATTTCGCGCGGACAATGCGCCCGTAGCCCTCGCACTCCTTACGAAGCACCTAGGAGGGGGAGAACGGCGACTGCCCGCCGATGAGCTGTATGAACGGGTGGATGAGGATCTTGAAGAACTGCGGGGCGCCGGCTTTGAACTGACCGGCAACGCGCAGTACTACGTGACGCAGTGGAGGAATGCGGGATTCCTCGTACGCCGTTCAAGTAGTGACAGCCGCGAAGAGACGCTGGAACTGAGCAGCCACGCTCTGCAAGCAGTCCGGTTCGTGCAGGAACTGGAGACTCCTGTTGTCGCTGCCACGGAGTCCCGGCTTACGAACCTGAGTAATCAGATCCGGCAACTGGCGATAGATACTGATCCGCAGTCGCAGCGTCGCCTCGAACGCCTCCAGGAACAACGTCGGGAAATCGACAAACAGATTGCGGCGATCCGCGCTGGCGAGGACAGTCCGATGCCGCAGGAGCGGGCGACTGAGCGGCTCCAGGACATCTTGGATCAGACGCGTGCAGTGCCGGATGACTTTGCGCGCGTGCGGGAACAGTTCGAGGCATTGAACGCTGATCTGCGGGAACAGATCCTGGAATCGGATGCCACTCAGAGCAAGGTGCTGGATGACATTTTTCGGGGCGTGGATTTCATCGCGGAGAGCGACGCGGGCCGCACGTTCAAGGCCTTCACGTATCTGATTTTGGATCCGGAGATTAGCGGCGCGTTTGAAGGAGATGTGAACGCGGTTCTGGATCGGCCTTTCGCTCGTCCGCTGAGCGTTAATGAGCGGGTAATGCTGAGGAATTTCATTGCGACGTTGAAGGAACTCACCTCGGAGATCCAGGAGGTCACCACCACTTTCGCCCGGGGTCTTCGCCGCTACGTCCAATCTCAGGATTACCAACGGGACCGCGTCATGCGGAAGCAGATCCAAACGGCGCTCCAAAAAGCGATGGCGGTGAGTGAAGTGGTGAAACCGTACGAGGGCATTGGGATAGACCTACCGATGACCCGTGCGGAGATGTCCCATCTAAGCGGGATCAGGCTCTATGACCCCGAAGAGTATGACGCGGCAAAACCCATTGTCATCAATGACAACACCGTGGTCGACTTGGAAGAGATTCGGGCCCTGGCGCGTCTGACAGAAATCGATTTTGGGGAACTAATCGACAATGTGAACAAGGTGCTCGATGGGCAGGAAACAGCCTCGGTTGGTGAGGTACTCCAGGCGTTTCCCGCTTCCCAAGGGGTGGCGAGCGTGGCCGGGCTATTGTCGCTGGCGGCCACTCAAGGCACGACCGAGCCAGATACGGAAGAACTTTCGTGGCAAGGAACTGATTCGGTTACCCGCACCGCGAACGTTGTCACGCACCGTTTTGTGAAGAAGGTGGAATGGCGTTGAACTCGGTAAAACCGGAAGAACAGTCAGAGGACTGGGAAGGCACGTCTGGGCTTTGGGCTGGTGATGAGGGCGAACTCCCCCAGGACGTCCGCCGCGTCTTGGTCAGCCTGATAAGGGAGTCTCACCTTTCACAGCGGCGGCGCAGTGAGCAGTGGTCGACGCTGCTTTCGAACGAGTCTGCTATTCGATCCCGCCTCCACGATTTCTTCCTGGAACTGGTTGTGGATCGGGAACACGAGATCGCTTTCGTCCGCCAAGTCGATTATGAAGAAGCCCCGCAGGTGGTTCGTACCCAGACACTGACCTTCATGGACACCCTCGTGTTGCTGGTTGTTCGCCAGACTTTGTTGGCCGAGGAGGGACGAGGACGCCCGTTTATTGGCCTCGAAGAAATCATTGACCAACTAGCCGTTTACCGGGCCGGAAGGGACGAAACGGACTTCCGTAGCCGGGTTCGTTCCTCGTGGCGAAAACTTGTGAGCTGGGGTTTGCTGAGCGAAACAGAAACGGGGCGAGCCGAGATCTCCCCCATCGTGCGATTCCTGGTGGACTCTGACCGGATCGCAGCGATTGAGGCGGCGTATGAGCGGGTAGCCTCGGGCGACGGGACAGCGCCCCCGGAAGACCGCGAAGATCCGGACCGCCCCGATGAAGGAGACGCACAGTGAGCGAACCAGACCTTTCGCAGCAGTGGCGCCTCTCTCGGGTGGAAGTCGTCAATTGGGGAACCTTCGACAACTTTCACGGCGTCGATATTGCCAGAAAAGGCCACCTGTTCACGGGCCCCTCCGGGTCGGGCAAATCCTCTCTCCTTGACGCAATCACCGCCACCCTCGCCCCAAAACGGGTCATCACTTTCAACGCTGCCGCCCAGGAAGGGCCGGGCCGGAACGCCGACCGCACCTGGGTCACCTATGTGCGTGGGGCATGGGCGAAAGAGGCGGACGCGTTGGAGGACCGCACCGTTGCCTCGTACCTACGCAAAGGGGCAACTTGGAGCGGAATCATGGTCCGGTTCGAACGCGAAGGCGACGACCCGGTCTCTCTGTATCGCCTTTTCCACATGCGGGGCAGCAGCAGCTCGGCCAGTGATCTGAAGGAACTCAGCTTCATAACCAGAACCAGACAGGGGCTCCTGGAGTTCGCTCCCTACGCCGAGGGTGGCATTGATGCAAAGAAGTTGAAAGCCGATCACAAACCCCTCGTCGTGGCGCCAGGGACGAAGCCCGGACCCTACTTCAACCGGATGCGTCGACTGCTTGGCATTCGCAACGAGACCGCGCTCCAACTGCTCCATCGCACTCAAGCGGCGAAAAACTTTGGAACATTGGACACGTTGTTCCGCAGGTTCATGCTGGATGAACCTCGCACCTTCAACATGGCTGAAAGAGCCGTCGAAGAATTCAGGGAGCTTCGCGACGCACACAGCCACGTTGTGGACCTCGGTTACCAAAGAGACGCCCTCATGCTGGTGCAGCAGGCGTCGATGGAGTACGAGGGCGCGCAGGAGTCCGCCAATCACCTCGGACATTTGAGCAGTTCGGTGCTGCCGTTCGCGGATGCACTCAAACTGGACCGGGCAAAAACAGCGCTTAGTTCCGCTAATGGGGATGTCACCAGAGCTCACAACACCTTGGCTCAGGTCGAAGAGCAGCTGGTTAGTGCCAGCGAGAGGGTGAATACCGCGAACCGCCGAGTACTTGAACTTGGTGGGGGCGATCAAATAAACCTACAGGCCCGAATCCAGGACGCTCAACGGGATCAGAAGCGGGTCGAGGAACGCAGACGGTCCCTCTTCAAGCGGATGAGCGATGCGGGGCTTCCAATACCCGAAGAGGAATCGGACTACATCGAACTGGTAGCAACTGCGGAGAGAACACTTGACTCGCCACCTCCAGAGGGCGTGGATCACGAACTACATGAGCGCCGCTCCCAAGCACGGGCAAACGTGCGTTCTTTCAGTGCCGAGCTCAGAGCCCTGAACCTGCACAAGAGCAACATCGGATCCAAACTGTTGGAGGTCCGGGACCATTTGGCGGACCAGTTGGGGATCCCTGCTGGGCTGATGCCTTTTGCCGGAGAACTGATCTCCGTCAGGCCCAAATTCGAGGACTGGACCGGCGCGATTGAACGCGTTTTGGCACCCATGTCTACGGCGCTCCTCGTACGCGACTCCGATCTTGCTGCGGTGCGCGAGGCAGTCGATAACACGTACCTGGGCGTCAACCTGACTATTGACGCCGTGCCCGGTCACAGCGCGCCACCCGTGCCGATCAAAGACGAACGGTCCCTGTTTTACAGGGTTGATGTGAGGGAAGGACAGTTTCACGAGTATTTGAACCATCGACTCAGCACCGAATTCAACTTCGCATGTGTTGACGACCCTGGACAGTTGGATGAGGTGGACCGCGGCGTGACTATCCGTGGCCTCATCAAGCGTTCGAAACGACGATACGTGAAAGCAGACCAGAACAGGATCGACAACAAATCCAAGTGGGTTCTGGGCGGGGATGTCGAACCGAAACGACGAGTGCTGGAAGCGAAACTGGCCCAAGCCAATGAAGAGTTTGAGCGCGCCGACGCGGAGATGAACGCGGCTGCGGAAGAACGCGACAAGGTCATGGCACTACGCCACATGCTCCGCGAACTCCTGGAAAAGCCGTGGAGCGAAATCGACACCAAGGCCCCCGCGGAACGCATCGCTGAACTACAGCGACAGTTTGCGGACATGGTGCGGCCCGACAGTGAGTTGGGGCAGGCCACAGGAGCCCTGGAGCAAGCCCAAAATGAGCTGACCCGCCTGCGCGACAAGGAGAACGCGGTCCGCGAGAAACTGGTTCTGGCCCGCAAGGAACGCGATGACCTGGAAAGGATGATCTCCGAACTTGAGGCGAAGTCCCATGCGGATCTGCCCGCGGAAACCAGCGCCGCCCTTGAGGAACGTTTCAGGAAGCAACGCCGTGTCATCCGATACAACGATGTTCACGAGATTGCCGCTGTGGTGCAAGACCAACTCAGGACGCAGCTAACCAAGGCCCAAGACCAAGTGCAAAAAGCGTCCGGGCGTTTCTCCCAGTTCGCCACAGCCTTCAGTAAAGAGTGGACGACTGTTGCGATAAACGCGGATTTGACCGTAGAGATTGAGGACCGTAGAGGCTACCTGGATTTGCTCGAGGACATCTTGACGCGAGGCCTTCCCGAACACGAACAGAACTTCCGTAGGCTCCTCAACGAGCGATCACGCGAATCGATAGCGTTCCTACGGGACGAACTGATGGGCGCGCCCAGTAAGATTGCGCAGCGGATTGAGCCGGTTAACGCCTCGCTCGCCACGTCCCCCTACGACAAGGACGTTTACCTTCACATAAACACCAAGACCCGCAGGACCGAAGAAGTTAACTCGTTTCTGGCCGAACTCAAAGAGATCGTTGACGGCAGTTGGGCCGATGAGGAGTTCGAGGAGGCGGAGCGACGTTTCCAAAAACTTGCGGCGATCATGGACCGACTGGAATCCAAGAGCACCAGGGCCGACCAGGATTGGCGAAAGCGCGTGTTGGATACCAGGGAACACGTCACTTTCATCGCCAAAGAACTGGACCCTGAAGGCAACGTGATCAACATCCACGATTCCAGTGCCGGCTTATCGGGTGGTCAGCGCCAAAAGTTGGTGGTCTTCTGTCTGGCAGCAGCCCTCAGGTATCAACTCGCTGATCAGGACAGCGAATACCCACAGTACGGGACCGTGATTTTGGACGAGGCCTTTGACAAAGCAGACTCCAACTACACCCGCGTCGCAATGGATGTGTTCAACGCGTTTGGGTTCCACATGGTGCTGGCAACCCCAGAGAAACTGCTGCAAACCCTGGAACCCTACCTGGGTGGAATCAGTGTGATCACCAACCCCGACCGGCGATCTTCCCACCTGGCGAGCATTGAGTATTAGCCATGGCCGCCCCAGTAACGATTGAGGATTTGCGGGCCCGCGCCCACAAACGCTGGACCACCGACGGCCGCTACTGGATGGCGGGGCTGCGTCTGCCCGCGGAAATCGACATGCCTTTGCACCCGCCGACGGAACGCGAGGTTCTGGCTGACTATGGTGCCACGCTTCAGTGGGTGAAGTCGTGGGAATCTCTACAGGACCCCGACGTGGAGATCCTCTGGGAAGCACGTCAGTGGAGCCGAGTTGGCGAGCAACGACTACCAACCCGGGCAAAAATCTCTGGCCCCGACGCGATCACGCGGTTCGCCGGCGTCAGTCGAGAATGGAAGCGGTGGCATCAAAGGTCGGAGGCCCTCATAGCCGCACTTCCTGACGGCCCGGAACTGCGAGGAGCCATTGCAAGCACCGGCAGAACAATCGGGGGCATGCCTCGCGAAGATTTCGAACGTCTCCGGGGGACTACTGAGTGGCTCTTGCACAACCCAACCTCGGGACGGTTCGTGCGTGAGCTTCCCATCCGTGGGATCGACTCGAAGTGGCTGGAAAAACACAGGGGTCTGGTCCAGACACTGTTGGGGAGAAAGGACCTGGGGCTGCGCACGATGCCTGAAACGGTGCGGGTTCGGTTCCTTGACCCGGAACTTGCCCCGTCGGGCCTGGCCGATCTGAGTGCGCCGCTGGAAGAACTCGACGCCCTCCCCCTCGAAGACGTTCAAGTCCTGATAGTCGAGAACCTCCAAACCTTCCTGGCCTTGCCTCCCATGAGGGGCGTGGTAGCCGTGGATGGGCACGGAGACAAAGTGCAGGTCCTCTCAAATATTGGTTGGATCCGCCGGTCGCAGTGCGTCTATTGGGGCGACCTTGACAGTCACGGATTCCGTATCCTGTCGCGGGCCAGGCAGTCCGGACTGATGCTGGAATCCTGTCTGATGGACGAGGAAACCCTCACGACCTTCCAGGACCTCTGGGTTCCAGAACCCAAGCCGTTCCGCGGGGAACTACCTGCACTCACACCCTGCGAAAACGCGACTCTGTCAAAGATCCGCGAACACGGCGCAGTGCGTTTGGAACAAGAGAGGATCGACTGGGAATACGCGCTCGAGGCGTTGCGCAGGGCGGTCCGCCAACCGACGGACCCGCCCTAGGCTGGCGGAAACGCCCCTACGCACCCACTGTTCCGTCGAGGAACTCCAAGATGTCAGCGGTGATTTCCTCCCGATTGGTCTCGTTGAGAAGTTCGTGCCGGGCTTCCGGGTAAATGTTGACTTCAACGTTCACGACGCCGGCTGCCTTGTAGCGCTCCCCCACTGCAATCGGGCCCTCGCCGTTTACCCCACCAACAGGATCCATCGAGCCGGAGACCAGCATGATCGGAAGGTCATCGCGGACCTTGAGCACCTGTTCCAGGTCGGACGCGACTGCAGCGCTCATGAGGTCACTGGGCATCGGTGCCGCCCAACCGCAAGCCGGGTCAGCGACATACTTGTCGACTTCGGCTTCGTCACGGGTGAGCCACTCGTACCCCGTCCGGAATTCAAACGGTGCGTTGAATGCTGACAGGTCTGCCGGCTCGTCACCCGCCATCGCCGTGACCAAAGTCGCCACATCACCCGTGCCGGAGAGGATCACCGCGTCGACCTCATCGCTGTAGTCCAGGAGGTAGTGCTGAGCACCGAAGGAGCCCAGGGAATGCCCGAACAGCGCCACTGGCAGGCCCGGGTAATCCTCCCGAATCTTCTGGTTCAACAAATGAATGTCGTTCACCCAGCCGGCCCAGCCGTCGGGGCCCCAGTTGCCGTACTCGCCCGCCGCAGAAATCCCGGAGGCGCGACCATCGGGTGCGTAAACAACGTAGCCGTGAGCGTTGAGCGCCTTGGCGAACCTCTCATATCGAGCCCCGTGCTCCGCCAGCCCGTGCTGGATTTGCACCGCCGCCTTGGGTGCCCCTTTAGGCGTGAACTTCCGAACGTAAAGGTCAATTCCGTCGGCTGTCTTTAGTTTGAAATCTTCCATTGTCTAGTCCTCACTGATCGAGACATGATGGCGCTTCGTCACGCCGAATATGTCTCCGATGCTACACCGGGGTGAGGGGCATCTCCCCTGCGCGATAGGGCTCAACGGCCAGCGCGTACCCAAGACCGCCGGCGGAGAACGCCCATTTTGTTTCACAACACTGTTCCCTGTCCCTAATGTGCTTCCCGGAGCTCTTGGTGTCACCATTTCAGGTCCACACAGTTTCATAACATCCACATTAAGGACGCGGAAGCACATTGGGGACACGGCGCCACATCAAGGACACGGAAGCACCCCGCTGGCTCCAAGCAGGATGACAGCCTCCGCGCCGGGTTCACTTCAGGCTTCCAGGCGCGAGATCCCGGCTCCCGCGCAGCGTTTTCCCTGGCTCCTGGACCCAAAGTGAACGGGGGGAGCCGCCTAAGCAACTCCCCCCGACCGTTTGTCCCTAACTTCTGTAGTCAGACGACGCTGATACCTCTATTGCCTCCTGCGGGATTTGACCGCAACACCAGAGGTGGTTAGTGCCGCCGCTGCCAGCAACGTCACCAGGACCGAGGCACCCGTAACAGGCA
>CAYFRT010000065.1:0-7948 GCA_964345585.1 uncultured Actinomyces sp.
CAAACACCGCCCCACCATCCAAGTCAGTCAACTCTGACAGACGCGAACCCATCCCAGGCCCATAAAACAAGTTGTCACCCAAAATCAGGGCTACCTTGTCATCCCCAATGAACTCTTCCCCAATCACGAAAGCCTGCGCCAGGCCATTCGGCACTTCCTGCTGGGCATAAGAAATCTTGACCCCAAACTGCGAACCATCCCCTAACAAACGCTCAAACCCAGGCGCATCATGAGGCGTAGTAATAACAAGAATGTCATCAATCCCAGCCAACATCAGCGTCGTCAAAGGATAGTAGATCATCGGCTTGTCATACACGGGCATCAACTGCTTAGACACCCCAATCGTCAAAGGATGCAGCCGTGTACCCGAACCACCGGCAAGAATAATGCCCTTCATTGGCTACCTTTCGTAATATTTTGGTCTTTGGTCATTCAGAAGTTGAGCTCAAGAGAATGCGACGCTACGTACGGCTTGCAGGTACGTCTTACCCCACCGTTCGGTCGGCTCCAGAACTGCTGATTCAGCCCATTCGTTCCATGCGTTTATGAAGACGAGCCTCTCTTCACGGGTACGCACCATCATCGTCTGGGTCACATCTGCCAGCCAGCGCCGGAACGTGTAAGGGTTCGATCCGTACCAGACATCTGCATTCCAGGATTTGCGAGCAGTGTTATCGAAGGAGACCATAACACCAGGAAACCCATCGGGATCTAAGGCCACCGCCTGATCCACGGCAGCTGCGGCCATTCTTGGGTAAGAAACCAGGTGGCCGGTAAAGCGGTGAGAAGGCACAACTTCGGAACGTTTGGTGCGCGGCCACACCACGCCGTGCGGTGGGAAACCAAGATGTCCGTCCAAGCCATGTTTGGAAAGGTTGCCCTCGAACCCCCCGAAATCCTTGGTGACATCGACGCTGAGCAGCAACAGCTCCCCCACACCCGCATCGGCAGCACGCTTTCGCCAAACTCTAGCCACCGATGCAAAATCGCCTATTAAAGCGGGTCGGTACACTGCCAATACTGCTTTGTCGTCAACACGCAAGTAGCGCGGGTCAAGGAGAAATTCGATCACGTCTTCGATGAAGTCCTCTGCCGGAACTTCGTCGTAGCGCTGGCCCAAAATGACATTTTCTTCTTGGCCATCCCAAGTTCGGGTCCAGTTTTCGTTCGCCCACATTAGACAGAAGGGTTGGGCCAATTCTTTGTCCGCAGCCAAACGTTCGATGGGTACATTCAAAACACGTTTGCCGGAGAACCAGTAGTAGTAGTACATGAACCCTTCGATGCCCGCATACTGCTCTAATTCCAGCTGTCGGGTGCGTATTTCATCGTTCCGCAAATCATAAAAACCGAGTTCGCCGGGAAGTAGAGGTTGGACGTGGCCGGGGAACGCCGGACGCGCGCGAGTCACGTTATTCCATTCAGTGAACCCTGCACCCCAGTTTTGATCGTTCACATCGCTAGGGTGGAATTGCGGTAAATAGAACGGTATATATCGCGCGGCAGGGACTAATTCCGTGGTCGGCAGGAAACGGTGCCAACCACGATCTTCATCGGTATCTTCACAGCTGCCGAATAACTGGCCCACTTCGCGATTCGTTAACCCCGCCTCGACCGTGAGTAACCCGATGAGACGCTCGACTGCGTGGGCGGTGGTCCCGTCGATTTGGCCGGCCTCATCTTCAAAGCAGTCAGGTGAAAGACATAGGCTTCTCAAGCCTTGCAGTACGAACCCACGGACCCAGTAGATGGACCCAGCGATGAAGTCTAAGGAGTCCTTCTTGAACTGCAACCCGAGCCTCTTCGCAAGTTCGGTCACCAGCTCGTAGTCCCCACCCCAGTACTCGGGCCCCAAGTGTGTCCCGTTCGGGCCCACCGCCCCTAAGCTTGGATCGGCAGCGAAGCCATCGAGAATCTGCTGTACGTCCTGAGGCGATCCCAACAGGTTCCGTAGTGAATCTTCGCGCCACTGATCCCCGGTTCCGTCCAGTGTTGCGTGTTCCGCACGCCACTGAGACTTCTTGGTGTGAATCTTAAGGATGAGCTCGTATTGGTCCAGATAGCCCGCGTTGACCACCGCCGCTAACGGCCAGATGTCTCGGCCGCGGTTTTCGATTGGAAGTATCGCAACATTTTCGACGTTTCCAACTTGAAAAATGTCCGGATTCAACTCAGCACCCGATGAGTTCGTTACGTACACATCGCAGGGGACGGGGATGTTTTGGATGGATTGGGCAAGCTCATCCACCAAATCAGGATAGAAAACGTGGACGGCCACCCCCACCCGGCAGTTGGAAGTGAACGGAAGGTCAAACGAACGCCACTTAACAGGGAAGTCCCCCCGGTAGCGACCGTTGGTCAAATTCACCCAAGTCATGAAGGAAGCTTCTGGGAGGTTTTGCCAAGGAAGGGCGCCATTCTCACGTGCCGTGGCGACTTTGGAGCGCCACTGTCGTAGCTCGTGGGCGAGCTTTTGTTCGACTCTGCTCCTAGAGAAGTTGGGAATCTTCACGTCTTGAGTCCTTCCGCCGCCTTGTATCCAAGCTCGTATCTAGGAGGCAGCCAATCCTGTACGTCCTCACCGTAACGGTATTTAACGGCATTCTGCATATCCATCGATGTCGAAGGCATGAGTGGATCAACTAAAAGATTGCGTTTGACGAACGGTATCCCTCTGCCCAGCAGGGCTTCCCAACCGGCAAGAGTCGGGTTATCCCGACCGACGCGGGATGCGTAAGCGGTTGCTAACGTCTCCCAAGAATAGCCCTCTCTAGCGCAGTAACGAGAAAGACCGAGCTCGTACGCCTGGATAACTTTGACTTTACTGTCCTGGGGCCGCACCGAATCAAAAAAGTCTACCCACGCTGGATCCGCCAAGATACCTCTCTTAAAAAGGAGGAAGAAGGACTGGGGGTGGTGGATGATCTGATAAGACTCGGTCAGACCGAACAGGTCTGCGCTAGAGGACTCTGCCGCTTCCAAGACATGGTCCAATGGCGCAAAAGGACCCACCATCGAATCGTTAGTCAGCAGGACAAATGGTTTGGAACGAACCCATGGCATCGCGTTCAGCGCAGCTGCCCATGATCCGAAGTCATATCCGATGTTTTCTCGCCGCACGACGACCGTGTTTGCAGGTCTGCCATGCGGCCAAACCAACTCGGTAGCGACAGGAGAAGTGGAAATGACGACTGTTTGATATCCCAGTCGTTGTAACTCTTTCAAGTAGGCTGACAACGAGCGGGACATAACCTCGGTCTGCGACCAGCTCGAAACCAATGCTATGCGAGGGCCCGTAAGAGAGTCGAGCGCTCCAACTTCTTCGTGGAGTGTCGCCCCTGACCCATCAATGACTCGCGGTTCAAGGTCGTAAGGGTCTTTGAATACAGCACCTAACCAGTCGCGCGCTCGATCGAATGCGGCACGCACGTCAGTTGCCGATCCTGTTTACGCGACGCAGATTACGGATCACTTTTCCACCCATTCGGCGAGCGTAACGAAATCCTGCACCGGCTTTCCAAGAAGTCGACGCGCGCATAAGCCGCATCTGAGCATGTGCCTCTCGGCTTCGTTCCGCCAGTTCTTCGTTGCGGAAGATTAGATCTTCGTTTTCGCGGGCGAGGTGAGCATTCTTCTCATGAGCCTGGGTGAGCGCGGCCCGCAGACGACGGTTCTCTGCCTGAAGGGTCGCGTTAGTTGATTCGTCTGAGTTCACGGGTTAGCCCTTCTGTGTTGGACGGACTGTGGCGGGTTGCTCAGAAGAGAGAAGTCTTTGGTCGGAAGGCAGCAACGAGTGATCTGTGGAGGCAGACCAGTGCCCAATCGCCCGCACCGGTCCAGGCTCGTTTACCGGGTGGTCACTGCGCACTACGATGTGCCAACCGCGGTCAACGAAGTCCCAAACGTGGCCTTGGCTTCCCAATGACGCGGTTAAGGAGTACACCCCAGGCTGAAACTGGAAGCTCGGAATATGGAAATCTATGAAACTTTCACCCCGCGGAATGTCATAAAACTTGTTTTCTCTGTCCGAGTTAGGACCGGACAAAAGGAAGCCATTCTCAGTCGTAAACGCAAGACCGGCCCCAACTGAGTCAAGATCAGTCGTAGCGCTGATGTGAAACCGGATCGTGTAATCCCCCCCGGGGTGCAACACTTTTTCTGGTTTGCCTTGACGATTCAGGATCTCTAGGCGAACTATACGGGCCTCTCCGGAGCCGCGACGCGGTAGATCCCTCAATTGAGAATCTAGGCTGTCTATACGCGCTTCTTCCTCGCGGTTCACGTCGGCGACATACGCGTCAATCACTTCGCCAATCGGGCCAATCATCTTGGCTCGACCTTTGTCCAGCCAGAGCCCGTCATCACACAGTTCCCTAGCGATCCCCAAAGAGTGCGTCACTAGAAGAATCGTGCTTCCTTGGCGTCGCAATTCATAGAGGTGGTCAAAGCCTTTGCGTTGAAAAGCCTCGTCACCGACCGCAATGATTTCATCAACTATCAACACTTCGGGGCTCAGCGTGACCGCGATGGCAAACCCGAGACGCACGTACATTCCCGAACTATACGTTTTCACCGGCACATCGATGAACCCGCCGATGTCTGCAAAATCCACGATTTGGTCTATCGACTCCTGAATTTGACGGTTCGACAACCCTAAAATCGAGCCGTTCAGATAGATGTTTTCACGGCCGGTAAGTTCCCCATGGAAGCCAGCCCCAAGTTCCAACAAGGCAGAAACTTGCCCGCGAACTTTGATACTGCCAGATGTTGGTCGGTAGACGCCGGCCAGCATTTTAAGCATGGTGGACTTGCCGGATCCGTTGTGTCCAACAAGTCCGAATGTTTTTCCCTGCGCTACGTCAAACGATACGTCGTCCACCGCTTTGAAAGTCTTCTCAGCTCCGCCGCGACCCCGGACAAAACGCTCTTTGAGCGAATCCCGCTGCTGTTCTCGAAAACGAAATTCCTTTGTGACGTGGTCGACTTGGATAGCAGGCGTGGTCATACGTGCTCCCCCAAATCTGCTCCCTTGACTCTGGAAACCCAGAGAGCGACTAGCGCTACAAGGATGGACCATAGTGTCGCATTGAGCCACATCATCGGTGTTCCAAAGTTTAACTCGTAAACCAAGGACCGGAAGAGCTGCACAAAACTGGTCAAAGGGTTCAGGTTGATGATCAGGTGCATGGGGATGCCATTCCATGACTCAGGGACTAGTGACATTGGGTAAATGATGGGTGTCGTATAGAAGAGCAGCTGCAACAGCACTGATATCAGGTGGGCTAGATCACGATAGTAGATGTTCATTATGGCCACCGTCGTTGAAATTGCTGCGGTGAACACCACTACCAAAATCGCCCAGAACGGGATCAGCAGCCAAGTCCAAGCCACGTTGAGCATCACGATCATTACCGCGAGCAATACGGACAGCTCGATCAGGGACTGGGTGCCAATCGCAAGGATCGTCCCTAAGACGGGCGCATACGCGGGAAAATAAACCTTCTGGAGGATAGGACCAGCCGAACGGAGCTCGGCTATAGAAGCATTTATTGCGGTAGAGAAAAACGTCCAGAAAGTCAGACCGCAAAACAGCCACAGAACAAAAATCCCACTGTCACGGCTGCCCATGTTCGGTGGCTGCGCACGAAATATCAAAGAGAAGACAACCGAGTAGATCGCCAGAGTTGCGATGGGTACCACCAAGGACCAGACCCAGCCCAGTAAAGACCCCTTAAAACGTGTCTTCAGATCACGTCGGGCGAACGCGGCTACCAGGTTTGCTTGCTGACGCAAAGAGCGCTCTGGCCGAACCGATGCGATGTTCGTGGAGCTCACCTCCAACCTCCAGCTTCTTCCACCACCGTGTCAGGTGTCGATTCAGTCCCAAGCAAACTCAGTCGCATGCTGTGATCCGCCAAACCTTGATGCTCCCCTCCTGATCGACCAGTTCAAAGCCATCATCTGTGTCCACTGCTGGTGGGCCCGCAAGCGGCCCCCAGACCTCTCTACCTACTCTGCCAGTGTCAGCCATGAATGCGGTGATGTTGTTCTCGTTGATGATTTCACATACCCGCGGATCCTCTGCAATCTGATCCAGATTCGCCCCCAAATATTTTTGTTCGGGAGTCAGCAGGTCTCGCGTAGGGATGAAAGGTTTCAGGTGCGAGTAGGCAACAATAAAGCCACCCCCATTACCATGGCTAGACAGCAGCCTGTCACCTGGCTCAAAGTGTTGATCTAATCGTTCCATCAAGGGGATCGAATCCGCTTTGAGGGGGGTGAATTCTTGGTCGTCCAACACGTAGCCGTTAGATACGTGGTCCCGCAAGACGCGCGCAATTGCTGGATCTACGACCACCCACAACCCTAAGATGACCAGACCACTGGCCGTAAAGACGGCTACGGTCGCCCCGAGAGGAAGCCCGTTAGGCAAGATCTTCCCAAAAGCCCATGCCACTGCCACCGATGCCAAGACTGCTAGCAGCATCGCAGCAAAAGAACCGAGGCGCAGGTGGTCCTTGTACCAAGGTCCAGTTAACGCACGCAGTGTGCTGTCGGGACCGAGTGAGACGATATAGGCTACGGACGTAATGACGGTCATTACAGGTGCGACCCAAGTGGCCCAATCTCTACTTAGAATCAGCAGTGAAAGCACTGCCAGAATCACAACCCCCCACCATGGCTTCCAAGGTTGAGAAACGGCTGCGACAACCCCACCAAAAAAGTCAACGAGCGGCTGTTCGCTTATCTGCGGCCTAGGGTAAGAGGCCATTGCCACTAGGAAACTGTTGTGGCGGAAA
Organism: uncultured Actinomyces sp.; assembly: GCA_964345585.1. Lineage (GTDB taxonomy): Bacteria > Actinomycetota > Actinomycetes > Actinomycetales > Actinomycetaceae > Scrofimicrobium. The sequence continues at coordinate 6,801 of CAYFRT010000065.1, forward strand.
GTCCCCGCTAGGAATCCACCCGCAATCACGGCGACGAATCCCACTAGGGCCGGGATTAGCCAGCGGTGTTCTTTCACCGATCGGGTGAGCCAGCGTCCATAGAGAAGGACGAGCGCGACCCCGCCGGCTACCGCTGTCATGACCGCGACGGTCGGTTGAGCGACCATACCGCCAATAAGAGCGCCCCCATAAACCGCGCCAAACCTGAGCTTCCCGGATCGAAGCCACATGATGAGGGCGGCAACGCCAGCTGGGAACGTAATCGTTGATAGTGCAAAAGGAAGAATAGAAAAGCCTACGCCGACTACGCCGGGAAACACGGCGAGGGGAAGGATTGCAACAGGCGTTACAAAGGTTATGTACCGGTTTTCTGGTAGCAATGCCAGACCCAGCGCTGCAACGCTGATTGGCCAAAAAATAAGCGATACTACCAAGATAAGCGCATTTGTCGCGACCACGACCGAAGCGACGGGTAGCGCCAAAGCAACTAGACCGTGCCACAGCGTTGGGTAGTAGACGCTAGTGATTTCCCCCGGCGCATAGAGGTCACTCAGTGCACCTACGGGGAAAATGTTCTTGGTTTCAAAAACCAATAGTGCCCCTTGTAGGTGGAAGTCTGCATCCCCCAAATGTGGGATTTGGTTTGGGGCAATCATCGCGTGGCTAAGGGACCAAAACTGTACGGCAGCAAAGGTTGCGACACCCACGGCACCCAGTACCAGCTGCGCTGTACGTAGACGTGGGTCGCACGTGTCAGACGTGAGCCGCCGGGTTAGGCCTGAGAGACGGAAAACCAGCCAGAGCCCGGCCAGAACCAGCAGTAACCCACCGTAAGCCACCCACCCCCAAGGCAGTCTGAGCAGTCCCCAAATCAGAGTCCAAGCACCAACTGTTGCCAACCCCAGAACCGGGGCAAACCCTGCCGCACCGAGCATGGAGAAGCCCAACGCCCGGGCCGTTATCCACCCTGGCACAATGACTAGAGCCGCGAACAGAGCGACCAGCGGTAAAACTCCAACCCACACCATGTAGTGGCTACTCCCCAATAACCAAGCGCGGGGTGCCTGCCCAGTTTTCGGGCGTCGTTATGCGACGACCATCGAACAGCACCTTGATACCCGGCATATCGGCTGCCGACAGGTCCTGAT
>CAYFRT010000066.1:0-7874 GCA_964345585.1 uncultured Actinomyces sp.
ATGACGAAGACGTGCGGGAGTTCCAGTTCAGCCTTCCCGCGCGGGTATCAGTCAAGCGCCCCAACGTCCTCCCCGAACGGGAACGCGATTTCCGGAATGGTCGCAGTCGTATCGACCCTCCACGTGTGATCGGTAAGCAGACGCGCAGCCGCCAACCCCACACCCACCGCAGTCAGCGACAGCATCACCGACGACAGGTTCTCAACAGCAATACCCATTTGCTGGTTGTTTGCGGCAGCCATCGCCTGGTACAGATACGTCCCGGGAATCATGATGACCGCCCCCGGCACTGACAATGAGACCCGAGAGTACTTGGTATGACGCGCCACCAACGCCGCAGCCAGACCAATGAGAAGCGCCGCGGCCGCGATGACCAGTTGTGGCGGAAGCCCTGTCTCAACCAGGACAAGCCGCCCTGTATTGACGACGGCACCAATCGAAGCCGCCCACAAACACGCCTTCGGTTGGGCAACAAAAAGCACCGCGAAACCGAAAGATGCGGCGAAGGAAGCAACAAGCTGCAGGGGAATCTGCGTGAAAGGGGGCAGGGCCGGCGGCGCTGAGTTGGCGATGGGCCAGTTGAAGACGTGAGTCACCACCCACAGAGCGCTAGCGGCAGCAATCACCAAACCAATCGAGTAGACCATGCGCGGAATGGACGCGGAAAAGTCTTGACGCACCATCTCGATGATCGAGGTCACCAGCGGAAACCCCGGCACCAAAAACAACGTTGCCGCAACGATTCCTCCGTGGTGGGGGTATTCGGTGTGGGTGAAGGCCTCGATCAGGACAACACAACCGATGAACACCATCCCGGCAAACGCAGATGACACCATCCACACACCGAAGTGGTTGTAACCGCGGCGTAGCAGCCACCGCCGAAGCGCCTGCCCCAGCAGTGCCGCGATAAACACGGAGATGATCTGAACAAGCCCTCCCCCGTTGAGGAAAGAGAATCCGGCACACGCAAATCCAGCCGCCAGAGCATTCAGCACCGGGCCGTAGGGCGGCTTTTGGCGGGCGATCTGGTCTAGTTCCCGGTCCACCTCGTCAGGGGTCACGTGAGCAGGAATGTTGGACACGTACCGGTTCACCCGGTCGATAGTAGTGGCATTCACCCCGACAGACCGCTCCTCCGCCACCTCCGTGCGGAAGGTTCCCCCCGAGTAAGCGGTCGCGATGATCTCATTCAGCGTCACCACCGCCTGATGCTCTTGGATCCCGATGGACCGGGCAACCGTAGCCATGGACGCTTTCACTCGGAAGGCGCTGGCCCCGGCGGCAAGCAACATGCGTCCCAGGCGCAACACCGGCTGGTAGTCCACCGCCAGGCGGCTGTGGGCCGCAACCTGGTGAGCGGTTACCTCGTTCTGCCGCGCCCGAACATTCGAGAGGACCTCGTCGTCGCGCGTCGGCCCTGCGAGGGTCGGCTGCGACTTCGCCGGGCCGGGCTCTAGAGAGTCATCGGGGCTCTGGGAATCCATAGATGTGTCCTCCTGGCCCACAACTCTACTAACGCGTGCACTGTCGCGCGCGTCTTCGCATCCTGGTTCGCCTCCCTCAAGAGGAGTGTGCAGAACGAGGACAGATAGGGACCACCTCGGACTATTTATGCAGGTCCAATCAGGTTGTTCCTAGTTGGTTTTCGTGTTCTTCGGATGCTTGCCGATGTACCCAATGTAAATGAAGCCGTCGTTTTCCAAGTTATCTAAGTAGTACATACGAGGGGAAAACCCGTCCCCGGCCCCCACCCGGAAATGTGCCTCCATGAACGCTCTGCCGGAGGGGTCCACGGAAGTTGGGACGGGGAACATTCGCTCGCGCCTGAGGTCTTCCCGGTTCCTCACTGAGTCAGACTCATGGGCCGAGTGCCGCTTCAGAGAGACCTTGTGTCCATCAACTTGGTCATTCTTCAGGTACATGTCGACACTCATGTTTGACTCGTCCGCCGTCTTCAGACAGGCGTAGTCATACAGCGCTCGAATGAAACGCCACGTGTCGGCTGAATAGTGGCCATGACCGTCACGTTGTGCCACCTGATCTACTTGCCCCAAATCGCCGGTGAACCGAATGAACTTTCGGATTTGGGCGCCCAAATCGTCTTGCGGCGACTGGTCCTCGTTGCCACTTGGGTCGGGGGTCAGGAGTGCAACCAACTCGTGGAGGTCCTCGGGCTCCGGCCATTCGTCGTCTTCCAAGAAATTCTGGTTCAGCGCGTCAAACCGTTGAGCGGCAATGAGCTCTTTACGGTAGAACGCTATCTTCGCTGAGTGCTCGCGCAGCTCTTGTTGAAGGAGGGCGGCGTCCGCTCGGCTCTCTTCCAGCTTTTGCCTGGTCAGCGTCAGCTCGTTGACCAAGTGCATCTGCTCATCGTGTGCCTCATCAACCAGTTCGAGGGCAGCCTGCCGTTCGTCTTCTCTCTCCACGAAAACCTGGTCCACCTCGACGATCTTCACGTCCACTGTGTTTTCGCTGACGTCGGTGTGTCTGTCCGGGTATAGCCAACGCCGCAGGAAGGAAACCACGCGCTTTATTCCGCTGGCAGCATGGTCAAGGCGGGGCCTGTCCACAACTTCCGACGCCCGGTTCTCCCCGCGTTCTGGCTGACCCTCCCCTTTTTCTGCTTGGGTGGGTGGCGCCTGCACTTCAGGGTCCGAGGATTCTTGCACGGCATCAGATGGTGCAGGTGACTCTGTCGAAGCCGGTTCTTGCGTTTCTTGGCTCCCCTCCGAGGCCGTCTGCGAAGCAGCGCTCGAAGCAGCGCTCGAAGCAGCGTCCGAAGCAGCGGTGCCCGCCAGAAGTTCCCGAAGTTCAGTAAGGGACTCTTGCTGCAAGGGCGCCTTCGCCTCCCGCCCACTGTCTGAAAGGAACCCGCCATCGAATGATGCTTCACCCTCGGCGCCAAGCCCCTTCTCGGCACTCTCGCTCATACGTGCCGCCAAACGCCTCCTGACAACAGAGGAGATTCTGTTGCCCGACGACTGCTTCTCTACCTGAGCCCTCAAGTAGCTAAGTTCGGGAGGCAAAGGTTTTTCAAGGAGTTTCCTCCTGGGCATGCGTGCGTGCAGGGTCGGCAGAAAACCGGTGACCAGGCCGTCCTCGGAAATAGACCGCGCCAGAGTTGTTGGCCCCACATACTTGTGCCGATATCCCGAGTGCGGGTCGTCGGGGTTCACACTCGGCATGAAACTGCGGATATCCCCGCGCGGCACGCGCAGATGCGGCGGCAAGTGATTGTTGAAAGCGTTGACGGCGTCCGCCTTGAGAACGAAAACAGTCGCATCCCCGACACTTCGGCGAGTGAGGCTGGCAACGGTTGACCCAAACGCATCGTCATCGACACCGTCAGGGGATGCGGCAACCACAACCACGCCTTGACGTTCCGTGTCCAGGATCGCGTCTACTGCTTGCTTCACTCGTTTGCGTTGGAGCAGTCGCGGGGTGGCTGTGATGTGGGTGTTCCCGTCAAAAGCAGTGCGGGACTCCAGGAGCATGGGAACGATGCCGGGAACCTCAAACTCGTCGATCGCCTGCATGATGTTGGGGTCATCGGTGGCACCTTGTACCAGCACGTGAGCGGCGGCATGGCCGCGCATATCCCCGGGGAACACGTAAACGGTGGTGCGGTGAATGCGCTCGTCTGCACCCGTGTCTCGGCTCTGGCGGCCGGGGGCACCAATCCCAAGGGCGTTTCCTGAATCCTTCAACGCGAGTTTTTCGGGGAGGTAAACCCGGTAGAGTCGCCCTCCGACGTGAGCGTCACCCGAGGAGTAGCGAGCACCCTGAACAAGGATGTCGCCGGGTAGATCCAAGTCCGAGGCTCCGTCCCAGGCCGTAACCAAACCAGGAGATCCACTCAGCGAAACCAGCCATTCACGAACAAACTTTTCGACCACGTCGCCCGCGTTCTCCCCAGGAGTAAGGCGAAACATGAACGAGGACCGGTATCCCGTAAGGAACCGATTACTGGTGGTGTTGACCGGCATGTTGTTCGTATTCCTCCCCTGCCAGGTGGCCTGGCTTCAACACGTGAGTGGTTTTTGCTATCCGATTGTCGCGCGTATTCAGTTTTGGCGCTCTGGTTCTCCAGTTCTTGGGTCCTCGGCGGCTTACTGGCTCCTCGATGCTTACTGGGCCCCTTGACGCTTCCTGGGTCCCCACAGCAAGTCGGATCATGGGAAGCGGAACTTCTGAAACGAGGGGGCAAGCCACGTACCCTTGGGAAAAGCTAACTCCAACGTTGAAGGAAGCCCCATGTCTGCGGCTGTGACGATTCCAGATGCCACCTCCGTGAGGGCTCGCGATGCGGTAGAACCGTTCGTCCTCGCGATCGACATAGGGTCAGGATCCACGCGCTGTTCCCTGTATGACGCGTTCGCCCGCCCCATCAAGAAACGCACTCAGAAAGCAGACCACGCGTTCTTCGAGGGCTCCGACGGCGCTGTTGAGATAGACCCGGACCAAGCGACCCGTGAAGTTGAGCAGGTCATCAGTGCCGTCACCGACGGGCTTGCGCCCGGCTCTATCCGAGCCGTCGCGATGGACACTTTCGCTTCTTCCCTTGTGTGCGTGAACGCCGAGGGCAAGGCCATAACCCCCTGCATTACTTACGCGGATTCCCGATCTGCCCCCTATGTGAGACAGCTTCGGAGGGAATTGGACGAGGGCGATGTTCACCAACGCACAGGAACACGACTACACGCTTCCTACCATCCGGCCCGGATGCTGTGGCTGAAAGAAACCAGGCCCGAGATTTGGGCAGAAACAGCGAAGTTCCTGTCTCTAGGCGAATACATTTACTCCAGGCTTGCCGGAGTGGAAGGCGCCGCCACGTCAACCATGGCTTGGGCAGGCATTTTGAACCGCCACACACTGGACTTGGATGAGTTGCTCCTTGAGGTGACAGATACCAGAAGAGAGCAGTTCGCTCCTATCGTTGACCCCTCAGAGCCTGTAGCGGACGTGTCCGCGAAGGTTGCGCGTCGCTGGCCTGCTCTAAAAGGCGCAGTCTGGTTCCCGGCTATTCCTGATGGTTTCGCTTCCAATCTGGGGGTGGGGGCGGACAGCCCCGAGGTCGCGGCGCTATCCGCAGCCACCTCGGGAGCAGTCAGAGCAATCGTCAATAACCCACCCGATAAGCTCCCCAACGGGCTCTGGTCCTACGCGGTCTCAACCACCTCTTCCATCATCGGTGGTGCCCTCAACGACGTTGGGCGGGTGATGCTCTGGTTGGAAAGGGTGCTTGCCGCACAAGACCCGGAAGACATTGACCACACCCTGCGTGCAAGACCTAACCCGAACACTCCGTTGATGCTGCCGTTCCTCACTGGCGAGCGGGCAACAGGTTGGGCGGCAGACGCTCGCGCTGTGCTGACCGGGGTGTCTTCTGCAGACGGCCCGCTGGATTTGTGGCGGGCGGCGGCCGAGGGGGTTGCGATCTCTTACGCGCGAGTATTCGAGCAACTTCAAGAAGTAGACCCTCAACTTAATCGAATGATCGCCTCCGGTGGAGTGTCGCAGCGTTACCCCGGGCTGATGGGGATTGTGGCCCAAGCAATCGGGTTTCCCGTCCAAGTGGTTGACGTGAAACGGGTGACGATGCGAGGGGCGGCGGTGCTTGCTTTGTCCGTCATCGCACCAGGGCATCCGACCGCGAGGATCCCCCGAACTGACCTTACGACACCCGACCCTTCTCAACGGGACTACTACGCAACCAAGCGGCAAGCCTTTGAAGCAACGTACGATGCCATTATTGAGTGAACGCGGGCCGACCCGGTCTTTGTCAGAAGGTTCAACCATGGACGATGTGGGAGATCCCGGTGATGAAGCCTTCGGCCACGGCTAACTGACCGAGACAAACCGGAGATCGAAGTGGCTTTTGAACGCCGGCGCCCATTTGACGAGTACACGGCTTCGCGTGTGATACGCGGGGCCGTTGGGGCCTTCATCCCGCTCGCAATCTCGCTTGAAACCGGGCACCTTTCGCAAGGGCTGTGGGTTTTTATGGGCGTTCTGCTTCTTCTACAAGTTGAGAAGCCACTACCGTACCTGGCGCGCATTCGCTACGCGCTGACCACCGCCACCATCGGGATCTTCGGGTTCGTAATCGGGGCTTTGGTGCCCGGCTCCGGGGTCTCGACTGTGCGAGACATCATCCTCATTCTTGCGATGGGACTTGTCTCCTTCGCCGTCGGGTATATGAGCGGCTTCGACATGGCTTGGTCTTCGGGGGCTGCCACGTTGCTGATGCTGGCCTCTACCTCCATGGACAACGACGCCGTGGAAACCCACTGGAACGCTGCTCTCTGGTTCGCCCTGGGAGTGGGCATATACATCGCGATGCTTGTCATCGAGTGGCTGCTCCTTCGCGACGCCCCGGAACGGCAGGCAATGGGAGAGGCTCTGAGCGCGTTGGAGCGTTATGCGGACGCAGTGGAGGAGGCAACCGCCGACGGTCCCACTTCCCCGCTGGCGCCTCTGCCCATCTCCCCTACCCTCGCGGACCCCGTGACCAAAGCGAGGCGTGAAGTTTACGCAGCAACCACCCAGGCCAGGAAACTTACCTCCGTCTCGCGTTGGGGTAAGAAAGCCGCCGTAATGATGGATGCGGTCGGGATGGAGACTGCTAAGGTCACCTCGGCCCGTTTCTTGCCCGCAAATCTAAGCGCCACTAGCCCAAAGCAAATCGCTCAGAACGCGAGAGCCGAAGAAGCCCTTGTAGCAAGCCGCAAAAAACTACCTGCCCCGCCGGCAAGCGATGCCCCCAAGGTTGAGTTTAGGGCCCGCCAAATCTGGGAATTTATCCTCCACCCGAAGAAGGACAACGTGATGGGGGCGTTGCGACTGTCCCTCGCCATGGCAACGGCCGTCGCGGTTCACAGAGTCGTCGGCACTCCCCACTCCTACTGGATCGTCGTGACAGTTGCCCTAATCATGAGGACGAACGCCGGGTCCGCCTACGCCCGCGCGCTGGAAAGAACCCTCGGCGCGATAGGTGGCCTAGGGATAGGTTGGGCAGTCTTCCAGTTTGTGCCAAAAGGGTGGCCGCAAGCGATCGCGATAATCGTTCTTATGGCGATCACGCCGCTACTCAAACGGGATGTTCCCGTGACGCAGCAAGCGACTTTCACCGCGCTGATCCTGGTGTTTACGAACCTCATTTTGCCCGGAAGCGTGTCGGTCAACTACGGCCCCGAACGTCTTGAAGCCACCGCCATTGGGGCTGCGATTGTGGTGCTGATTGGGTATGCGATCTGGCCGAAGTCTCGTGAGGGACGGATCATTCCGCTCGCGAAAACGGCACGGAAAAAGGTCGCGAAAATGTTGCGTTTCGAGTCGGGGATTTCCGCGGAACCGTTGGACGAGGGCGACGAACCAGTCACCACCGATCAACAACCACCACCGCTTTGGCCAGACGATGACGCTTACAAAACTCTCCTGACCGAGGATCCGCCGGATGAACTCACGACACTTCGGCAAGAGGCGAGGAGGGCCGAGTCTGCCCTGCGTCGCCAACTGGCTCGCGGACTCACCGAGCCCAGCATTGTGTCAGCACAGGCGGCGATGTGGACGCCGTCATCAGCAGCGCTGGAACGCCTGGTGGACCTGGCGACAGCAGCGGAATGGCTGCCTGCCAGCGACTCTAAGAGTTCAGCCCTCGCCAGGGCCGCGGAAGCGGTTCACCCCGGACCAGTCAAGGACCCCGTCCCGCATAATCGCCCTGTGGCGAAGCTTCCTGCCGCCCCCAGCGAAGCAGAGGCGGAACTGTTGCGATCCATGGTGGTTCTGGCCTCTAGCCTCGAAACGCTCACCCCACCCGGCCACCTCGCCAAAGCAGCCCTCAAGGGCGTGGAAAACATCCAGGGTGCGGTGTA
>CAYFRT010000067.1:0-7820 GCA_964345585.1 uncultured Actinomyces sp.
CGACCTTCTCATTACGAGTGAGACGCTCTACCGACTGAGCTAAGGCGGCAAGACGGAATGTTGTTTCCGTCAGACTAAAGAGTTGGTTTGTGACCTGGTCTCCGAAGTCCGCGCACAAGTATATAGGAACCGGATGGGTCTACTTGCACGGCGTCCTGTGACACTGGCGGCACTTGCCCGCAAGCGTGCTACGACCGGCCGCGTAGCATCCCTCGGCGCCGGAACCTCAACCCGCTGATCCAGGTTACTCGCCCGGACAGACCAACCCGTCCTCGGGAATCGTTCCGTTCAACATGAAGTTATCTACAGCCCCCGTGACGCAAGGGTCAGCAGCGTTGCTGTACGCGGTGTGATCCCAACCCTCAACTGTGATGAGCACCCCGCCTTCCAACGCATCCGCGAGCGCCTCCGCCATCACGTACGGCGTGGCGGGGTCGTTCGTGGTTCCGATGACCAGGATTTCTCCGGCACCCTTCGCCGTCACCTTTTGGCGCAGTGCACGGGTTTCCACCGGCCACTTGTCCATCCCGGCTGAAGCCAACCCAAAGTCAGATCCTACAACCGGGTATTTTTCCACCAGTTCGTCGTAGGTTGCCTGCCATTCCTCGGGCGTCCCCACAGGCTCGTAATCAAGCATGTTGACGGCCATGAACGCATCTGAACTGTTGGAGATGTAGACCCCGTCATCGCCCCGATCGTTGAAGTAGTCCGCCAAGAACTGCATTGCTGATCCGTCTCCGTTCATCGCCATGCGAACGGACTGTGACAAGAGGGGATACAACTCAGTGGAGTACAAGGAGCCAATCACCGCGGTCCTCGCCATCGCCCCATCCAGCGGACGATCCGGATCAGAGGTGGGGATGGGGTTTTCGGAGACCTGATCGAAGAACTCGATCATCTGTTCCTTACCGCCTTCAAGGCCGCCAGAAAGCGGGCAGTTCGACTCCGCCTCGCACTCCTCGATCCAGTGGTACAAGGATTTTTCCATGCCCTCGATCTGGAGCGCCGACAGTTCGTTAATGTTGAGCGACGGATCAACGGCACCATCCAAAACGAAGTGCCCCACGCGGCCTGGGAACAAGTCGGCGTAGATAGCACCCAGAACGGTTCCGTAGGAAAAGCCAAGGTAGTCGATAGTTTCCGCTCCCAGTGCGGAGCGAACCATGTCAAAGTCGCGGGTCGCGGAGTCGGAGTCTACGTAGCCCAGGATCTCCCCATTCCGTTCCAGACACTGGTTGCCGAATTCTGCCGTGTCGTCCTGGTACAGGGCGACCAGTTGCTCGGTGCTCCAGTCCTCCGTGTCCGTGAACTCAGCCAGCGATTCGTCCCGTTCTTCATCCGTCAAACACCAGATAGGGCTGGAGGCACCAACGCCACGCGGGTCCAGCGCTATCGTCTGGTACTTCTGCGCCATCTGAAGGGTCAAAATGTTCTCAACGAATGACGCCAGACTGTCGACGGCACCGCCACCCGGGCCTCCGAGGTTGAAGAAAAGTGGGGGGAGTTTCTTATCCAGCTTTTTCCCGGTGTAGCGGGCAACGGCCAGTTCGATCGGTTCGCTGTCCGGGTCGTCCCAGTTCATTGGGGCCTGCAGGGTCGCACATTCGTATGAGGAGATGTCCGAGGGGACCTGCATCATCGGCGAGACCACCTGGTCTGCGTCGCATTTCTCCCAGTTGATTTCCTGGTTGTAGTAGTCGTCAAAGCCTGCTGGGTCTACTGCCTGGACCGTGTTGGAATCTGGGTTGGAACCCTGGGTGGAACTGCCGGTGGACTCCTTCACTGAACTGGTACACCCCGCGAGGAGCAACGCCACAACGGTCGCGGCGGCAGCGAAGGTTCGTTGGCGGAGGGTCATACGTGAGGTCCTAACTGGTCGTCCGGATCTGCCAGTGTAATGGCCAGAGACTCGAGCACAAGGAGAGGCGCGGCGTTCGTCTGCAAATCCGCGCGCGCCTTCTCGATTGCGGAAGCGCAGGTGAGGACTGCCCTGGGGGTGAGAGCCGCAGCCTTGGCTCTGATCTGTTCGTCCAGATCAACGTTGACGAACTGCGCCTCGGAGCCCAACTGAACAGTGAGGACGTCGCGGAAGAAGCCGAGAATGTCTGTCAGTACGCGATCAAGCGTGTCATGGAGGGCCCTCGCTGCCCGTCGTTTTTGGTCCTCTTCCAGAGCCCGGATTTGGGGGCGCAGTGCGGGTGGAACCCTCTTGCCCTCTTCCGCCCCTAGATTCTCCAAAAGAGCGGCACGCTCCCGCTGGTTCTTCGACTCCGTGTCGGCTGTTGCTTGCGCTTTCCCGGCGTCGTGGAGACGCCCAGCCGCGACCACCGCCTCCCCCACGCTTCTGGGTTTCAATAGCGTGGTCATGAGGTCCACGCGTTCCCTGCGCAGTTCAGGGTTGCGGATCAGGGCGCGGGCAACCCCTACGTGCGCCTGGGCGAGGATCGCTGCCTGCTCAGCAACGTCCAAACCGACTCCCTCGGACTTGGAGAGGTACTCTGCCACGTTCTCGACACTTGGTGTGCGTAGGTTGAGGTGGCGACAGCGGGAGCGGATGGTCGGGATCACCTCGTCCAAAGTCGGCGCGCAAAGAACCCAAACTCCGCGTTCTGGGGGTTCCTCAACCGCCTTCAGGAGCACTCCTGCCGACTGATCTTGGATGCGGTCAGCGTCTTCAATTATGGTGACGCGCCACTTACCTCCGGGAGGAGCTTCGTAGGAACGTCGCACCCATGCGCGGGCATCTTTCCTTGTGATTATCCGCTTGTCAGTGGCATATTGCTGCACGTCAGCATTCGTTTTCTGCAACGTTGTGTGACAACCGGGGCACACCCCGCACCCGACCGGCTCCCCCGTGCATTGCAGGGCAGCCGCAAGCGCCGTCGCCGCAGTGGAGCGTCCCGAGCCGGGTGGCCCAGTGATCAACCAAGCGTGACTGAGCGCCCCTTTGAGGGACTCGCGATCTTCGTTTCGCGCGGAATCATCACCGCGGTCAGCCTGAACGATCAGCCGCCCCTCGGTCGCCGCACGGCTGAGCGCCTCAACGGCCCCGGGTTGCCCAATCAGGGCGTCCCAGACAGTCATGATCTATCACTCGTTGCGGTTTGTGTTTCGAAGTGTTTGATCAGGAGTTCGAGGAGTTTGTCGTATGTCTCCTCAATCGTTCCCGCGGCGTCCAAGAGCATGAACCTGTCCGAGAATTCGTCAACCATTTCGAGGTAGTGCTGCCGGACCCTGCGATGAAACTGCGTCCCAGATCTTTCCAAGCGGTCCGGCGCAGACCCCGTGCGGGAGAGTCCCACCTCCGTGTCAACGTCGAAATACACGGTCAGGTCCGGGTAGAGGCCGCCCGTAGCCCATTCGGAAAGCCCCCTAATCTCATCTATCCCCAGGTTCCTAGCCGCACCCTGGTAAGCCACGGAGGAGTCAATGTAACGGTCTCCCAGTACCAAGGCTCCCGCCGCCAACGCGGGCCTGACCATTGTCGCAACGTGGTAGGCGCGGTCGGAGGCATAAAGAAGCGCCTCGGTCCTGGCGTCCACGTCGTCGGGCCCGTGCATCACCAGTTCCCGAACCTTGACGCCCAGCGGGGTGCCGCCTGGTTCGCGCGTGAGTAGGACGGGGATGTTCGCCTCTTGAAGAACGTCGGCCAGCATCTTGGAGATGGTGGTTTTACCAGACCCATCCCCACCTTCGAACGTGAGGAAGTATCCGCCGTGCGCCAACTGCTCAGAGATCAATTCCTGCAGCCGTGTGACGTTTCCCGAGGACACCGCGCGTCCTACTTTTTCGTCGTCTTGCGAGCGGCTGGCTTGCGCGCAGTCGTCTTGCGAGCTGGTGCCCGTCGCGTCGGACGCTTGGCCGGGGCTTTGTCCCGTTTGTCAGCGAGCAACGTGTAAGCGCGCTCCGCAGTTAACCCCTCAACGGTTTCGCTGCGAGGAACAGTCGCATTCGTCGTCCCGTCTGTCACGTACGGACCGAAACGGCCGTCCTTCACAACAACCGGTTTCTTGGTGACGGGGTCCTCCCCGAACTCACGCAAGTTGGATTTCGCTGCTCCGCGCCTGCCGTACTTTGGCTGTGCATACAGTTCCAGCGCTTCCTCCAATGTGACCGTCAACAGTGCCTGTTCGTTAGGCAGCTGTCGAGTGTCGCGCCCTTTCCTCAGGTACGGGCCATAAGGTCCGTTCTGCGCTGTGATGACCTCCCCGTCAGCGGGATCCTTCCCCACTTCACGAGGCAGGCTGAGAAGCTGCAGCGCGTCCTCCAACGTGACGGTCGTGATCTCCATGTCGGATAAGAGGCTGGCTGTCTTCGGTTTCCCTTCCGCTCCTTCTGGAAGAACCTCCGTGATGTACGGGCCGAAACGCCCGTTCTTCACAACCAGCATGTTGCCGGTCTCCGGGTAAACCCCCAGTTCCCGACCATCCGCGTCCGCAATACGAAGCAGCTCTTCCGCCAGAGCCGGAGTCATCTCATCAGGGGCAACAGTCAGAGGAACCGAGGTTCGGCGCCCATCGTCCGTCTGCAGGTAGGGACCAAAACGGCCGCTCCTCAACACAACACCTGGTGCCACGGGAACCGAGTTGACTTCCCGGGCGTCAATATCCCCCAGCGTCTCCACTGTGCCCCGCAGGCCGTGGGAGGCAATAGTCGTCTCGGGTTTCTCCGCGTCCTCCAACGCCTCCAGCGCCTTGACTTCCTTCCTACCGACTTCGCCGTAATAGAAGGTATCCAGCCACTCACTTCCAGCGGCCTCCCCTGCCGCGATCCTGTCCAGATCAGACTCCATCGAAGCGGTGAACTGATAGTCGACCAGCTCGTTTAGGTTTTCTACCAGGAGTCGCGTAACTGAAAACGCCAGCCACGTCGGCACCAAGTACTGACCGCGGTGCATTACGTAACCGCGGTCTCCGATTGTCTGGATGGTCGCCGCATACGTTGATGGTCGCCCAATTCCGAGGTCCTCCATGGCTTTCACCAAAGTGGCCTCTGTAAACCTGCCCGGAGGTTGGGTGTGGTGGTCCTCCGAAGAGGTCTCCTTGACGACTACTGGCTCCCCTTCCACGACCTGCGGAAGATCGCGTTCAGAGTCGCCCTTCTTGCCGTTGTCCTTCGCCTCCCGATACAACTGGCGGAACCCCGGGTCGGTGATCACGGTGCCCGAGGTGGTCCCGTACACCACCGACTCCCCCAAAACCTCTTTCACCAGGGGCATTTCGACCCGGACTGTCGCCGTATAACCCACGGCATCGTTCATCTGGCACGCCAACGTCCTCTTATAAATGAGGTCATACAGCGCCAGCTGTTGCGCGGAAAGGCTTCCCCGCACTTCGTCGGGAGAACGGAACTTGTCGCCCGAGGGACGAATCGCCTCATGCGCCTCCTGCGCACCCTTCGCCTGCTTGGCGTAAACGCGGGGCTTCTCTGGCAATGCAGACTTGCCGAACCGTTTGGTCACAGCACGCCTGGACGCGGCGATGGCTTGCGTCGACAGTGCGGTGGAGTCCGTACGCATGTAGGTGATGTACCCACCTTCGTAGAGGGTCTGCGCCATTCGCATCGTTGTTGCAGCGTTCCACTTCAGCCGTCGTGAGGCTTCCTGCTGCAAAGTCGACGTCGTGAACGGGGCAGCCGGACGGCGCCGGTAAGGTCTTTGGGTGACGGAGACGACCTTGCCCTGACCCCCTTCAAGTTCATCAGAGAGCGTCTTCGCATCGTCGCTGTCCAAAACGACCGTGCCGACTTCTTGGGCCTTCTTCGTCAGCTCTCCTTCGGAAGTGAAGTCCGAGGATCCCGCGACCGGGTGCTCCCCGAGCGCAACGACGTTGACGTCGAAATTCTGCGGACCCTCCCCAGCCTTGTCCGCTTCCAAGCTCGCTGTCAAAGACCAGTACTCAGCGCTAACAAAAGCCATGCGCGCTTTTTCACGGTCAACAACCAAACGGGTTGCCACTGATTGGACGCGACCTGCCGAAAGGGAGGGCGCTACTTTTCGCCAAAGAACCGGGGATACCTCGTACCCATACAAACGGTCCAAAACACGACGCGTTTCCTGTGCGTCTACCAGATTACGATCAATGTCCCGCGTGTTTTCCAGGGCCCCCTGAATCGCGTCCTTCGTAATCTCATGGAACACCATCCGCTTGACGGGGATGGTTGGTTTGAGGACTTCCAGGAGGTGCCAAGCGATCGCCTCCCCCTCCCGGTCCTCATCAGTTGCGAGATACAGTTCGTCAGCCTCTTTGACGGCCTTGCGGAGTTCGGCAACCTGCTTTTTCCGGTCGGGGTGAACCATGTAATAGGGCTTAAAATTGTCCTCCACGTTCACGGCGAACTTCGAGTAGGGCCCCTTCTTCATGGAGGGCGGCAACGCGGAAGGAGTCGGGAGGTCGCGGATGTGACCGACGGACGCTTCCACGCGGAAATCATCCCCCAGGTAGCCCCTAATGGTCTGCGCTTTTGCAGGCGACTCCACGATGACCAGTTTCACGCCGGTACCTCTCCTCTAATGCCGCGTAGGCTCTCTCCATAGTTGGGCAGTTTGTTCCCTCCCAACCCCGTCGAACCATCTTCAGATACCTATGATCTCCCAACGGACCGACAAAATGACGCCACGGCTTCTGACCGCTCGGCTGTCACGGCTGACCTTATAACGCCGGTCCTATGCGAGGTCAAACTGCCCCTGTCGTTTTGGACTGTAACCCAAGAGCATAGAACTCGCGCCCCACAAAGAAATAAACGGTGGCGGGCCAAGTGTTTTTGGGCAACATCTCTTGGATCTTGCACCACGAAGGGCTACCTTGGAACAAGTAAGGACTTAAGTCCGACATTGACACGCTCACTGACTGAGCGCCCCCTAGAAAGGCAGGAATCACCGGATGACAACCGTATACGTTCTACCCGAACTTGACTACGACTACGACGCGCTGGAGCCACACATCTCAGCCGAGATCATGAAGCTGCACCACACCAAGCACCACCAGGCATACGTCGACGGGGCGAACGCCGCGCTGGCTGCTCTTGAGAAGGCTCGCGAGGCCGGCGACCTGGCTGCAATCAACCTCTACGAGAAGAACCTGGCCTTCCACCTGGGCGGTCACACCAACCACTCCGTGTTCTGGAAGAACATGGCTCCAAACGCCGGTGGCGAACCAACAGGTGAACTGGCCGAGGCCATTGATGCAAACTTCGGTTCCTTCGACAAGTTCAAGGCTCACTTCAAGGCGACCGCAATGGGCCTGCAGGGCTCCGGCTGGGCGGTTCTGGCTTACGACACAATCAGCGGCAAGCTGGTTATCTTCCAGCTTTACGACCAGCAGGGCAATGTTCCCGTGGGAACGGTTCCGCTGCTAATGCTGGACATGTGGGAACACGCTTTCTACTTGGACTACAAGAACGTGAAGGGCGACTACGTTGACGCCTGGTGGAACACTGTGAACTGGAAGGACGTCGCCGCCCGCTACAAGCGCGCAAAAGACACCTACGCCGAGCTTGTAGTGGTCGAAGAAGCCTGATTTAGGGTTCCTCGTACGCGATACGGAGCCCCGAACGAACAAGAGTCAGCGGATCCGTACCGTCAGGTGATGGCCCCCGCCTGCGGAAAGGTGGGGGCCTTTCCTCTGCCCTCGTTCCGTCTTTCGTCGCCATTCTCACGGTTCGCGCGACTCGGTTCGCTTGGAGAGGCATGGGCAACCGTGTAAACTTTTCACGCTTGGTAGCGTGTCCGAGCGGCCGAAGGTGCAACACTCGAAATGTTGTGTGGTGCAAGCCACCGTGGGTTCAAATCCCACCGCTACCGCCAAGTAAATGGCCTCTGA
>CAYFRT010000068.1:0-7676 GCA_964345585.1 uncultured Actinomyces sp.
GTACTGATCTGCGGCGTACTGATCTGCGAGAGACTGCTCCTCCAAAGCCGCGATGAGCGTGTCTGGGGTGACTCGGAGGGCCGGCTCAGGGCTCAACGCCAGTTTGAAAGCGCGGTCCAAATGCGGCGATAGGCCCTGCGTGTCGGGTTCGCCCGAGAAGAGCCTATGCAGGATCCCATCCGCACTTCCCGTCCCAAATGGCGGACGCCCGGTGGAGGCACTGAGGAGTACGGCCGCCCATGCGAACCAGTCGCCGTCCTGCCACTGGTCGATGGTGGGTTGGGATGCGTCCCGGAGAATCTCGGGGGCAACGTAGCCGGGGGTTCCGGTGACGGACCCGGTTTGGGTGATACGTCCGTCGTCAGAGCTTTGCGCTATCCCGAAGTCGATCAATACCGGGCCGTCGGGACTCATCACGATGTTCGAGGGCTTCAGGTCCCGATGTGCAACATTTGCTTCATGGACGTCGTCGAGAACATCGGCCAGATCGATGGCAAGTTCGTGAAGCTCTTCGGCTGAGGCCGGTGCGTTGGCGACTACCTTGTCCAGGGTTTGCCCAGCAATCAGTTCGGTTACGACGAAGGGGGCGAACGCGTCCGCTTCGACGTCCAGGACCTGGCTTATGTTGTCGGATTTTATCTGGTTCACCAGGCGCGCTTCCCGCAGGAGCCTTTTGCGCGCATCCTCCGTGTCTGCGACGGAGGGGTGAAGGAGTTTGAGCGCGACTTTGTTTCCGCCCTCGTCAACGGCTTCCCAAACGGTGCCTGTACCGCCCGTTCCGATCTTGTGCAGGAGGTGGTAACCACCGATCCAGCCTTGGGACGAGACGGAGGGGGGAAAAGGGGTCGCGGCATCCACGCTGTTGTCCTCGTGGTCGTTTTTCGACTCAGAAGGCCCCTCGTCAGCGCTGTTTCGTGGCCAATCCCACCCTGGCGGTGTCCCAACCATCTGCCCAGCTTATGGTTCTAGGCCGTGTTTGCGTGTTAGCCTTCTCGAGGATGCAGATGCGATGTGGATCTCGTCCGGGCGTCAAAGGCGGCGCCGAACCGATCTCTACAACGGAACGTCCGGCACGTACCTGCCGGTGGAGGAAACTGAAGATGGCAACAGTAACTTTTGACAAGGCAACCCGAATCTACCCGGGATCGGACCATCCGGCCGTCGACAAACTAGACCTCGAAATCGCCGACGGCGAATTCCTGGTTCTTGTCGGCCCTTCCGGTTGTGGTAAGTCAACGTCTCTGCGCATGCTCGCTGGTCTGGAAGATGTGAACTCCGGACGCATTTTTATCGGTGATAGGGACGTGACCAACGTCCAGCCAAAGAACCGCGACATCGCAATGGTGTTCCAAAACTACGCTCTCTACCCTCACATGACTGTCCGCGACAACATGGGCTTCGCGCTCAAGATCGCAGGCCGCCCGAAGGCAGAAATTCGTGAGCGTGTTGATGAGGCAGCTGAGATTCTTGACCTCACCCCTTACTTGGACCGTAAGCCGAAGGCACTCTCTGGTGGTCAGCGTCAGCGCGTGGCGATGGGTCGCGCGATTGTTCGTAAGCCTCAGGTGTTCCTGATGGATGAGCCCTTGTCGAACCTGGACGCGAAGCTTCGCGTGCAGACCCGAACCCAGATTGCATCACTGCAGCGCAACCTGGGTGTAACAACCGTTTACGTCACCCACGACCAGACTGAAGCTCTGACGATGGGCGACCGCATTGCCGTGCTGAAGGACGGCCTGCTGCAGCAGGTCGGGTCGCCTCGCGACATGTACGAAACGCCGGCTAACAAGTTCGTTGCGGGCTTCATCGGCTCCCCAGCCATGAACCTGGCGGACTTCACCATTGATGGCGATGTCGCGAAGCTTGCGGGTGCAACAGTGCCGCTGCGTCGTGAGACGCTTGCTGCGATCACACCTGAAGATGACGGCAAGATCGTCATCGGCTTCCGTCCTGAAGGCTTGCGTGTTGCAGGTCCGGACGCGAAGTACGCGATTCCCGTCACAGTCGAGCTGGTTGAAGAACTGGGATCCGACTCCTACGTGTACGGGCACCTCGCAGGTACTGGCGACGGCGGCGTCGTCGACACGGGGGCGCAACAGGTTGTTGTCCGCGTTCCTCCGAACTCAGCACCTGCTGCCGGTTCTATCCTCCGCGTTGAGGTTATCCCCGGCCAGGAGCATGCGTTCTCTGCTTCGACGGGCGAACGTCTGCCGTAAGGTGACCGACTGATCCGCACAAATCAGTTAGAGCAAAATGTGTGAGAAGTTGGGTGGCACCGCTTTTGGTGTCACCCAACTTCTATAGTTAGCTCCTGTAGCGTCCTTGGCAGAACTTGCTTTTAGGATGAGTTTGTCCTTGTCAGGCGTAATACATCGAAGGAGGGCGGCTGCGTGCCCCAGTCCCTTAAGATCACCGCGGCGAATGTCGACCCGGCACTTTTGGACCTGCCGTGGGAAGTTCCGCTGGAGGAGTGGCCTGAGGATCTGCTGGCTGCTCTGCCTCGTGGCATCTCCCGTCACATTGTGAGGTTTGTTAATCTTGGGGGGCGCGTCATCGCTGTTAAAGAGATCGGCGAGTCCGTTGCACACCATGAGTACGAGGTGCTTTGGGAACTCGCTCGCATGGGCGCACCCTCGGTCCTTCCAGCAGCTGTGATCACTGGACGCAAAGATGCAAATGGCGAAGAGCTCAATGCCGTCCTGGTGACAGAACACCTCCAGTTTTCTTTGCCATATCGGGCGTTGTTTTCTCGCCACGTTTCCCCCGACACGGTTGCGCGACTGCTTGATGCCCTGGCGGTTTTGTTGGTCCGACTGCACTTGCTTGGCCTCTACTGGGGCGACGTTTCTCTATCAAACACGCTTTTCCGCCGGGACGCGGGGGCGTACTCGGCTTACTTGGTGGACGCCGAAACTGGAGAGTTGCGCCCGAAACTAACCCGAGGCCAACGCGAATACGACCTGGATTTGGCGCGTACAAACATCATTGGCGAACTGATGGACCTCCAAGCGGGAGGTTTCCTGGAGGAAGCGGAGGATGCAATCGCGATTGGGGACCGCTTGGTGGAGAGGTACCACCAGCTGTGGCAGGAGCTGACTGCTCCGGAACGAATTCCCTCGAACGAACGTTGGCGCGTGCAAGAACGCATCGATAGGTTGCGTGAACTCGGTTTCAGTGTCGGCGAACTCACAATGGACTCCGAGCCGGATGGAGACCTATTTATCATCCAACCGAAAGTTGTGGATGCCGGGCACCATCATCGTCAAATCATGCGGCTCACCGGCATTGATGCGGAGGAGTTGCAGGCCCGTCGAATGCTGGATGACCTGGAGCAATACCGCGCAGTTCACGGGTTGATGAATCAGAGCCTTGAAGTTGTTGCCCACATGTGGATGATCAACGTCTTTGAACCAATCGTGAGGGCAGTGCCTCCTGAGCTTTCCAGCAAACTTGATCCGCCCCAGATTTTCCATGAGGTGCTGGAACACCGCTGGTACATGGCTCAAGAACGAGGACAAGATGTCCCGATGGATGAGGTAATCGCCTCCTACCTGGAGAAGGTCCTTCCCACAAAGAGGGACGAGGCGGTCCTGCTCTCCGGTCCCGATGATGAGGTTCTGGCAGGCTACGCAGACCTGGTTGATGAGGGATACGACGAGGATCCGGTTGAGGAGGAAATCGACCTCGACGAAGAACCTCTTTCAGCCCTCGAAGTCACCCCTTGGCCTCCGTGGGACCGTGAAGCATCAGAGCAGGAACCTACTGCGTCGCAGGAAGGCACCACTGAATCGGAGTAGCGCCCTGCGCTTCCAGTAGCTCATTTGTGGTGGAGAACGGTTTTGAGCCGAAGAATCCTCTGTGAGCGGAAAGTGGCGAGGGGTGCGGGGATAGTACGGTGGGTGTGTCGCCAAGTAGCGGGGTTAGGCTCTGTGCCTGCTTTCCCCAAAGGATCGCGACAAGTGGCTGGTTACGTGCCACCAAAGCTCTGATGGCCTGGTCTGTTATCTCTTCCCACCCCCTGCCTTGATGAGACGCGGGGGCACCGGGCGACACGGTAAGGACCCTGTTAAGCAGACAGACGCCCTGTTCTGCCCAGGGGGTAAGGTCGCCCGAAAATGGACGAGGACACCCGAGGTCCTCCTCCAACTCCGCGAAAATATTCCGTAACGAACCAGGAATCTTGGTGCCGGGGGTAACGGAGAAGGAGAGCCCCATCGCGTGACCGGGAGTCGGATAGGGGTCCTGGCCGACGATTAGCACCTTCACCTGGTCAAAGGGGTAGGAAAAGGCGCGGAGTATGTTGTTTGCGGCGGGGAGGAAGTGTTCGCCTCGTTTGGCTTGGTGGCGAAGCTCGGACCCCATCGTTCTTATTTGTCCTTCAACGGGCTGCAAAGCCTGCGCCCATCCTGGGTCGATCACTTCGGCAAGGGGCGGCGGTGTGCTCTGTGTGCGCTGCTGATTCGGGTTCACCTCGTCATTCTATGTCGCCCAATTGCGGCACAGCGGCGCGGATGTGCTGTGAAAGAGGGGGAAAGCGGTAGTATTGCCGACGTGAGCGGACAGTATCCCGAAGACGAATTTGACAGTATCCCAGAGGGCGGCCCTGTGGGGATCCACAGGAAGCCTCGTTCCCCTTGGCGAGCGGTGCTCCCTTTTTTCATCGTGCTGCTGCTGGTGCCACTCCTTGCGTGGGGGATAACTGCGCTGGTGCGCAACAGGGCCTCGGACGAAGAATTTGTTTTTGTCGAGGAGGAACAGTCTACCGAGCAGGTTCAGTCTGAGCCTGAAGAGTTGGTAGTCGA
Organism: uncultured Actinomyces sp.; assembly: GCA_964345585.1. Taxonomy (GTDB): domain Bacteria; phylum Actinomycetota; class Actinomycetes; order Actinomycetales; family Actinomycetaceae; genus Scrofimicrobium. Next base: position 4,803 of record CAYFRT010000068.1, read on the forward strand.
AGAGGACGGTAACGAAGAGGTCATCATTGAGGATGATCCAGAGGCCGGCCCGACGGCAGCACCGGACGATCCATTGTCGACGGAGGGGACAGTCTCAGAACAGCCGGCAGAGATCACGGGCGAAGTTTTCTACGACACCAGCATCGCGGTGTTGAACGCTTCGGGAATCGCTGGCCTTGCCGGGCAGAACACACAACAACTGTTGGATGCGGGCTTCGTGAACGCCTGGAGCGGGAACTCTGCTGACACTGGAACTCCGGAGAACACTGTTTACTACACGAACTCGGATTTGGCGGCGACCGCGCAGCAAGTCGCGCAGGTACTGGGGATTAGTGCCATAGTTGAGGACTCTGCGGTGACGGGTGGGACCGGAATCGTTGTCCTTCTTCGGGGCTAGCCCCAACTGAACGTCGGCAACACAGGTGGGAGCACTATGCCCTACGAATACTTTGTCATGGTGCCCGGCGGTCTCAGTCTTGGTGCCGTAATGGGTGCTAGGTGTCACTAATCCCACTTTGCACTCTCGGGCTTAGAGTGCCAGACTTGGATCTAGCACTCGTGAGTGTCGAGTGAAAGTACACCCGGTCCATTGGTGAGAATGCTTACTGCAGAATCCTGCAGCGAAGCAGTTCGACCGTCGCGGGCACCATGGGCCACCAGCCGCAAGAGCGGAAGGATAGACAAATAATGACCAAGATCATTGCTTATGACGAAGAAGGCCGTCGTGGCATGGAACGCGGGCTCAACCAGCTCGCTGACACCGTCAAGGTGACGCTTGGCCCCCGTGGTCGAAACGTCGTAATCGACAAGAAGTGGGGCGCCCCCACCATCACAAAGGATGGTGTCTCTGTCGCCAAGGAAGTTGAACTTGAAGAGCCCTTTGAGCGCATCGGTGCGGAACTGGTGAAAGAAGTCGCCAAGAAGACCGACGATGTTGCAGGAGACGGAACCACCACCGCGACCGTGCTGGCGCAGGCGCTGGTCAACGAAGGCTTGCGTAACGTTGCCGCTGGTGCGAACCCCATCGCTATCAAGCGGGGCATCGAAGCCGCTGTTGATGCGATCGTTGAGGAACTGCACGCTGACTCCACCCCGATCGAAACGACTGATCAGATCGCAGCAACCGCCTCTATTTCTGCGAATGACCCCGCCATCGGGAAGCTCATTGCTGAGGCTTTCGAGAAGGTTGGCCCTGAAGGCGTCGTTACTGTTGAAGAGACGAACGCGTTCGACACAACTTTGGAAACCACAGAAGGCATGCGTTTCGACAAGGGCTACTTGTCCGCCTACTTTGTGACAGACGCAGACCGTCAGGAAGCCGTCCTGGAGGACGCGTACGTCCTGCTGGTTGAGGGCAAGATTTCTTCCATTAAGGATCTGTTGCCGCTACTCGAAAAGGTCATGCAGACCTCGAAGCCGCTGCTGATCATCGCTGAGGACGTCGAAGGCGAAGCGCTGGCGACGCTGGTTGTCAACAAGATTCGTGGCATTTTCAAGTCTGTCGCGGTCAAGGCTCCTGGGTTCGGCGATCGTCGCAAGGCGATGATGCAGGACATCGCGATCCTGACCGGCGGCCAGGTCATCTCCGAAACCGTGGGACTTTCCCTTGAGACGGCTGACCTTGACACCCTCGGTCAGGCACGCAAGGTCGTTGTCACGAAGGATGAGACCACCATTGTTGACGGTGCCGGTGACAAGGATGCCCTCGAAGCGCGCATCAAGCAGATTCGCACTGAAATCGAAAACTCCGACTCGGAATACGACAAGGAGAAGCTTGCGGAGCGCTTGGCGAAGCTCTCGGGTGGCGTTGCGATCATCAAGTCGGGTGCTGCGACTGAGGTCGAGCTCAAGGAACGCAAGCACCGCATTGAAGATGCCATTCGTAATGCTCGCGCAGCCTCTGAAGAAGGCATCGTCCCCGGTGGTGGCGTTGCGCTGATCCAGGCCGCCAAGCAGGGACTTAGCAAGCTGGATCTGGAAGGCGATGAGGCAACCGGTGTCGCGATTGTCCGGGCAGCCGTCAATGAACCTCTCCGCCAGATTGCACGCAACGCGGGCTATGAAGGTGGCGTTGTGGTGGACCGTGTCAGCAACCTGCCTGACGGTGAGGGCCTGAATGCGGCAACCGGAGAATACGGCGACCTCCTGGCTCAGGGGATCGCAGACCCGGTCAAGGTGACCCGCTCTGCTCTGCAGAACGCAGCCTCGATCGCATCCATGTTCCTCACAACCGAAGCCGTTATCGCTGACAAGCCCGAACCTGTTCAGGCTCCCGTAGGCGGCGATGAGATGGCAGGCATGTACTAGGCCATACGTTTATCGGTGAGCACTTCGTGCCAGCCGTAAACATGAACAGGGCGGGTATCTCCAATGGGAGGTGCCCGCCCTGCTGTTAAGCCACGATCACATTCGTCTGAAGAGAAGCCTTAGTGGGCGGAAAAGAGTGCTGTCGCCGCACCTTCAGCGTCCGAGTAAGTGGCTGAAGCCTGACTCAGCGCGGCAGAAACTGAATCCAGCGAAGATTCGACCTGGATTTGTGTGGCATGCCATCCCGCAATCACTTCTTGAAAGGACGCGGCTGCTGCACCCACCCAAGAGCCTTGAAGCGCTTGAAGTTGCGCCATCATCAAGGCAACGGATGATCTAACCTCGTTCGCGGTGTTGGCCGCATTTGCGGCAGCTAACGCCACCTGTTCTGAATCCACTTGGTATATCGGCATGGTTCTGTTCCCCCGGTGTTGTTGTCGCTTCGACGCTCATTTCATTCAGCGTGAAGCCTGTCATCAAGAGAGTTTGCAGCCCCACAAAGAGTCGGTCTACGCCGCTTCCGGCGCTCAGGGGATAATCGCGACAACATGGCCTTGTGAACAAAAC
>CAYFRT010000069.1:0-7593 GCA_964345585.1 uncultured Actinomyces sp.
CTCAAGCGCTTTAGTATTGGTGTGATGCGTCCCTCCCTTCCTTCGTTAGGACGATTATGCACTCAGTGACAGGCCGCACGCTGATGCGTGCTGAGCGGGCTCGAAGAGATCGTGTAGTTCCGTTCATTTACACCCCCCTTGGTGGTGCTCTTGGAAGTCTTGAGATTGAGGCGTGGAAGGTTGGTGGCGAGCCTGTCGACCCCGCAGTGGCGCTTGGTCTTAAGGGAAGTGCGGACATCAAGCCTGATTTCCAGCCGTTCGCGATTGGGGATTGGTGGGGGTCTGCCTGGGACACCACGTGGTTCCGTTTCAAGGGCGTTGCCCCCGCGGATGATGATCCCGCGAATCCCTATGAGATCGTTATCGATCTGGGTTGGGAAGACCACTCCGTTGGGTTTCAGTGTGAGGGTCTGGTGTACCGGCCGGACGGGACTATCGTCAAAGCGTTAAACCCGCGGAATCGGTGGATTCGACTCTCGGACCTAGCCGAGTCAGGGGAGCCGTTCGAGTTCTACGTGGAGGCTGCCTCTAACCCACTCCTGCTAGGGGTTCCAGCTTTCCAGCCCATCGACCACAGCGACCGACCAGAGGCCTATGAAGGTCACCTGTACCAGCTGCGGCAAGCGGAGATCTTTTTCTACCATCCCGAGGTTGCCGAGCTGGTTTCCGACCTCGACGTCCTAGTCGGGCTGGCGGAGACACTTCCGGAAGACACGGCTCGCCGTGAACGAATCCTGATGGCGGTGGACCAGGCTCTGAACAGTCTGGACAACTCCGACGTTCCAGGAACGGCTGTAGCGGCTCGCGCAGCCTTGGTGCCGCAGCTCTCACTTCGAGCGAACGCTTCTGCCCACCAAACAGTGGCCATGGGACACGCTCACATCGACTCCGCTTGGCTTTGGCCAGTGAGGGAAACCGAACGTAAGGTCGCCCGCACCCTTGCGAACGTCCTGCGTCTGCTGGAAGAGGACGAAGACTTCGTCTTCACCATGTCTTCGGCCCAGCAATACGCATGGCTGGAAGAGCGCTATCCAGAGCTGTTTTGCAAACTGGCCGAGCAGATCAAAAAAGGCCGCATCGTTCCCGTTGGGGGAATGTGGGTTGAGCCGGATGGCACGATGCCCAGCGGCGAATCCTTTGCGCGCCAGATCCTCCTTGGGCAAAAGTACTTTAAGGATCGCTTCGGTGAGTACTGCGACCTGATGTGGCTGCCCGACTCTTTTGGATACTCTGGGGCGCTGCCGCAGCTGGCAAAGCTCGGCGGAATGAACCGCTTCTTGACGCAGAAGATCTCTTGGAACGACACCAACACGTTCCCTCACCACTCTTTCTGGTGGGAGGGTATCGACGGAACTCGGATTCTCACGCACTTCCCGCCCTCGGACACATACAACGCAGATGTGACAGCTGAGGAACTGGCCCGGTCGGCGCGCAACTACCGCGACAAGGGAATCTCCGATCACTCGATCCTGCTGTTTGGATATGGAGACGGCGGGGGTGGTCCCACCCGTGAAATGCTTCAACGTGCGAAGCGCTTTGCAGATCTTGAAGACGCATCTCAGGTTTCACAAAAGACGCCTCAGGAATTCTTTGAAGTCTTGCACAAAGAGCTCGACGGGGCGGACTCTTCTTGGTCGGGTGAGCTTTACCTTGAACTGCACCGAGGCACCTTCACTTCGCAGTCTGACACCAAGCTCGGTAACCGTCGCAACGAGGCACTGATCCGTCAGGTGGAAGCCGCATCAACCCTGGCGGCCCTGCGTGGCCAGGAGTACCCGCACGAGGCGTTGGAAGAGGCCTGGCAGCGGATACTTCTCAACCAGTTCCATGACATTTTGCCGGGTACGTCAATTGGGTGGGTACACCAAGAAGCGGTTGAAACACACGAGGAAGTTGCTGCCGAGCTCAACTCTCTCTTGGAAAAGGCTGACCGGGCAACGGAATATGTCCCTCTTCAGGATGCCGCAAAGGGAAGCGCCTCGGTGCGGCAAAATGATAGCGGCTTTACCCTAGAGAACCGTTTTTTCCAGGCTCAGATTGGGTTAGACGGCCTAGTCCATCATCTTGTCGACCTGCGGACTGGGCGCGAACTGGTTCCGTTAGGTACACCTTTAGGCAAATTGGCCCTCTACCAAGACGAGCCGGTCATGTGGGATGCCTGGGACGTGGAGCGCACAGCTCTGGATACGCAAACTATTGTGGACGGGATCGTGTCAGTGAAGCACACCCAGCAGGACGGGTGTGCGACAGTAAAGGTCGAGTGGAAGTTCGGCGACTCTCGGGCAACTACGACCTACCGACTCGATGGTGACAGCAAGCGCTTCGATGTGGAGCTTGACATTGACTGGCAAGAGGAAGAGAAGCTACTCAAGCTTCTCTTCCCGTTCGACCTTCACACAAACAGTGCGATCTTTGAGACCCAGTTCGGACACGTCGAACGCGCTATTCACCAGAACACCTCTTGGGATGCAGCGCGTTTTGAAGTGTGTGCGCACCGCTATCTGCACGTAAGTGAGCGTGGTTTCGGGATTGGACTGGTAAACGACGCTTCCTACGGATACTCGGTGGGCAAGCCAACTGGGCAGACGGTGGAAGTCGGTGCATCGGTATTGAAGTCGCCGAACTTCCCGGATCAGAAGGCAGACCGTGGCCAGCACGTGAAGACATGGGGAATCGTGGCCACCACTGACATATCGGAAGTCTGCGATCAGGCCGAACAGATAAATGAAGTCGTAGATGACCGCGTTGGACAAGTTGTCAAAGTTGAGGACATGAAAAACGCTACACGGGTGTCAGCTGTGAAGATGGCTTCAGACGGGAGCGGTGATGTCATCGTTCGCCTCTATGAGTCTCTAGGTGGGCGAGCCGAGGCGAAGCTGGTGTTAGCACCAGAATTTGGTCGCGTCACGGCGCAAGTTGTAGACCTGATGGAGAACGCCCTCGATGGCCAAATAGAAGTTGACGACGACGGGAAAGTTACCGTCGAACTGACACCGTTCCAAGTCCTAAGCATTCGCTTGACTCCAGGTAAATCACGATGACGCTGTTGCAAGCTCCTGCCAGTTCGCCCCGTTTTGGGGCGAACTACATGCCCAGCCAACAATGGGCCCATGCTTGGCTGGATCTGGACTTGGAAGAAGTAAAACGTGATCTAGAAGACTTGGCGGCGCTTGGTCTGGATCACATCCGCGTCTTGCCCTTATGGCCGGTGTTGCAGCCTAACCGAAGTATGATCCGTCAGCGGTCAGTCGATGATGTACGCGCTGTTGTGGATGTCGCTGCCGAGCAGGGTATGGATGCGTCTGTAGATGTTCTACAAGGCCACCTTTCTAGTTTTGACTTCCTTCCGGCATGGCTGCATACCTGGCACCGACGCAATCTGTTCACTCAGCAAGATGTGGTCAGCGCCGAAGTCAACTTGGTTACGGCTTTGGGATCGGCTTTGGCGGATGCCCCCAATTTCCTAGGCCTCACCGTTGGAAACGAGGTAAACCAGTTCTCTGGTCCGCCACATCCGTCTCCTATGCCGGCCACACATACTCAAGTGGCACGGTGGCTGGAAACCTTGATAGGAGCAGCCAGAAAAGTCGCCCCGGGCTTGGAACACCTCCATGCCGTCTATGATGCGGCGTTTTACCTCCAGGATCACCCATTCACGCCGGCTCACGTGTCTCGAATTGGCGACTTGAGTTCAATCCATTCATGGATCTTCAACGGCACTGCTCAACGGTATGGTGGGGCATCCGCTGTCTCTGCCCACCATGCGGAGTACCTAATGGAGCTCTCCCGCGCTTTCGCCCTCGACCCGCAGCGCCCGATCTGGCTTCAGGAGGTCGGGGCTCCCTCGAACTGCCTGACAGAAGAGGAAATGCCAGACTTCTTAGAGCAGACGCTTTGGAACGCTGTTTCAAGCGAAAATCTATGGGGTGTCACATGGTGGTGTTCGCACGATGTCTCTAGATCGCTGGCTGATTTCCCCGAACTTGAATACACGCTTGGGCTGATTGATTCTGACCATCAAGTAAAGCCGCTGGGACGCAGGTACGCCAATGTCATCGAACAGATGCGTCGTCAGCCCCCTCTTCCAGCGGTCCGAGAAGTGGCCGTAGAGATCCAAGTAGACGAAGCAGACACCCCGGTTTTGCGCCCATCTTTGGCACCGGGAGGAAGCGTCTTCGAAGCATGGATGGAACAGGCGCTCAACGGTACTCGTGCGGGCCTAGTCCTTTCGTCTCAGTCCGACGAACAGAGCCGCTTCTCGGACGTCATCAGTGTGACTCCGACTGGGCCGGAGGGCGGATACTCGCCCTCCAACACAGTCGTCGAAGAGGACGCGAGCAGCTAAGTCAGCGCTTCTAATTGGGCCAACTCGCCTGAATCCTCGAAAATGAGGCGGAAATAGCGAGCGGAGTCGTCAGCGCCCTTGATACAGAAAGGGCGAGTTTGCCCAGGCCACTGGAATCTTTCGTTGGTGAACGACGCGACCTCGGCCCAGTTGTTCCCATCCGCGCTGGCTACAACGCGCCACGAAGTCGGAGCTAGATGCGGACTAGGGCCGCAGGTCAGCGTCAGGATTTCCGGTCTCTCTTCTCCAAAGTCGAATGTCAAGGTTGAACCTCTGTTTACGCTCACCGTAGGGGAGAGGCTGTCGTCGATGATCATTTCAATCGCGCCATCAGTAAAACCTCGCCCGACGATATCTGCTCGTGGCGTTAGATCCCTCCACGGACCCAAAGGACTTGCCTCGATTGAGGGGAGGACATGTTGCGGTTGTGTCCCCCATGCTGATTCTCCACTAAGGGTGAACTCCAGCTCGGCACCTTTGGAAATGGCCATGTGGTCGATCCAGGCAGTTGTATGCTGGACCCCGTCTATGGTTAGCGACTCCACCGCGGTTGCATTGGCGAAGTCGTCTTCTGTCTTTGCCTTGACCTTTAGGTCCCCGTCTGGCAAGTGCCAGATGGCCGTTTGTACAGCAGGAGCTACGATTGCGTACCGTGGGAATCCGACTTGGAGTGGAAACAATCCAGTCATCGCGAATAGATGCCAGGCAGACATTTCTCCATTGTCTTCATCACCGGGGTATCCCTGCCCGATCGCGGATCCCCGAAATAGTCGCTTCAAGGCTGCTCTGGACACTGCAGAAGCTTTATCAGGCCGGCCCGCTAGGTGGTAGGTGAAAGGCACGTGGTGTGCAGGTTGGTTGCTGACGCCGAACTGCCCCATCCGAGTCTCGCGGGCCTCGAACATTTCGTGAATTGCGCCCCCGTATGTGCCAGGCCGGTCGCCATTCTCCGGGGTAGTGAAGTATTCGTCCAGCTTCTCTTCAAGCGCTCCTAGGCTGCCATAAAGTTCACTTAGGCCTTCCCCGTCATGAGGAGCTAGGAACGCATAGTCCCAAGCGTTCGTTTCGGTGTAGTCGCCGCCCCAAGTCAATGGGTCGAATGCCCCTTCTGGGTGGGTAGACCCTTCTACGTGACTCCGAAAGAAATCTGCTTGTTTGTCGAAGCCATGACGGTAGGACAGGCTTCGGCGTGCGAGATAGCGAGCTTCACATTCAAGACGTTCGCGTTGCAGGTCGTTTGCTTGTGAAGCAAGCTTTTCAGCCATCTGCGCGAGTGCCGCGTCGTTGACCCCAGCCTCAGCTGCCCACGCCACAGCTTCTGGCAAGTCGGACATGGGGAAAGGCAAGAAGCGGTACTGCGCATCTCGTCTCCCAACGCCGGGTTCAGTGGGCGAAGCCGTAGCGTTTCGCAGCCCTGCTTCGTATGTCGCGTATGGATCGGGAAGTGGGACATCTTTGGTGTACAGATCAGCGAAGGCAGCATCCGAGCTAGTCCCTGGCATGAGATCGGCATAGCCTGGGGAGGCCCACCGAGGCGTCCAGCCTCCGGTGCGAGCAAACTCTACGAATCCATCTGCTAAGCGACCTGCCTGCTCGGGGTAGAGGAGCGCGTATAAGGGCCATACGGTCCTGTACGTGTCCCAGAACCCGTGATTCACGTACATCTGGCCATCCACAACCACGGCACCCGTCTGCTCATCTGACGAGCGGCCGGTGGGTTCGAGCACTGGACTCGCGTACGCAAATACCGGTTCTGTGACGGTTCCGAGGTTCTCGGTGTGAGAAGTAGGATAGAGGTTGACCCGGTAGAGATTCGAATATGCGGCCACTTTTTGATCCCAAGTGGCTTCCGGAAGTTCTAAGATTTCCAAACGCTTCGACCACTCTGCGCGTGCTGACCCCTCGACGTTGGACCACTCTCGATTGGCTAGTTCAAGCTCAAAAGCATGACGTGCTTGACCGGAACTGATAAAAGAGGTAGCTATCCGCAGTTCTAGGTCGGGCGAAGCCGAGTCGAGGGTGGTTTGGCCGTTCCCGTGGTCCACACCGGCCCAGGGATGGTTGGCCCTGCCGTAGAAGAACATGCGGCTGTGGCCTGTTGAAAGCCCAGACCCCTCTTCGACCCATCCCCAAACTTCGTGTGAGTCTACATTCGCCGAAATTTGGTTTTGGCCTTCTATCGAGCCCAGTGTGAGTCTTAATCTGTTGGAGTTGGGTGAGCGAAAACGAAGGATTCCTCCGTGGTCAGTGGGGGTGGCTTCGGCTGATTGTCCGCACATGAGCGTCGCCGACCACAAATACGGCCGGGCTACTTCATCGCGATGCAGAAACATGAGCGGTTCCCCCCATGAGGGAGCGACGGTGAGCTGCGCGCGGTCACCCATCCAAGGGCTTGGAGCGTGTGAGAATACGAAGCCGGCAAAAGGGGTGTAGCCGTCATCGTTGTTGTGCCGGCTCCACGCGTAGAACCAGTCGCGGGATGCATCGGTGGCAGGTGAAATCAGCGAGAAGCCATTCGGGACAGCAACTGCCGGGAATGTGTTACCCCGCGAAAACATGGGTGTTGAATTCGAGCCGCGCCGTGTGTCGACTAAGTCGACCGGGGGCGCGCTCGCGTCCGGGGTAGTCCCGAATTCTACTTCAGAAAACCAGGCTCTCGGTTTTGATTCTCGGTCCGGAGCATCCAAACAAGCCATTACGGCGACTGCCGTTTTTCCGGCCGCTTCTTTACCTAGATCGCAGCGGACCAAGTTCCATTGATCAACGTAAAGGGCCTGCGCGTCACCTTGAGCTCGCGGTTTTAATGGGAAGCCGTACTGGTCTGCAGCGTCTATTTCGCTGAGGCGTGTCCCGTCCTCAAACAAAACGTCTAGGCAGGCGTAAGTTGCTGCGTAAGCATCAGCACCTCGCTCAGGGTATACCAGGTATTGAAAGCAACTGTCGTTGGCGATGAGCCAGGTTCCTTCTATGAGCGGTGCGCAGCCCCCCGTCCCTTCAACCAAGAAACTCTTCGATAGGAGAGGTCCTTTTGGTAGTGGCTCTTCGAGTTCCGCGGCGCTGTTGACTTCTAATAGACATGAACCACGATTGTTCACGGCAGTCCTTTCGTTAGCCCCAGATCCGTCGGCGCTGCTTTGCTGCTCTTCGGATACTAAACCGCTTGAGCAGTTGCGTCAAAAGGGTATATTCTGAGCTCGATACCACGTTCAGCAACGGATCGGCGTGGGGAGGGCGGGGCCAAAAGGCCT
>CAYFRT010000070.1:0-7568 GCA_964345585.1 uncultured Actinomyces sp.
AACCGGGTGCCTGAGCCTCCGGCCAGGATAATGCCCTTCATTTTTCCTCCTACGATTGACGTTTTCGAAACGGCCACGTGTCCCGCCAACGCTACGACCAGACGACGCTTCGAACCGCCTGCAAGTAAGTGGGCCCCCACCGCAGAGTCGGTTCAAGCACCGCGGATTCAGCCCACTCATTCCAGGCGTTAACGAAGACGACTCGTTCTTGGTAAGGACGTGCCGCCACTGTTGCTACAGTATCGGCGAGCCACCTGCGAAATGTGTAGGGATTCGATCCGTACCAAACGTCGGCAGCAGTCTTCTTTCGCGCCGTGTTGTCGAAGTTAACCATCACCGAGGGGTAATAGTCGTTCCCCTGACTCCGTGCATGAGCAAGAGAATCTCTGACAGTCGCCCGGTATGAAAGGAGCCGCCCACTGAATTCCCGGGCGAGGCCCAGCCCGCGCGGCGTTTGCGCAGTCCACGGCACCTGGTGTGGGGGGAAGCCCATGGCTCCGTCGAAACCAGAGGATCGGTAGTCTGCCCCCAGGCCATCAAAACGGGTACCCGTGTCAACGCTTAGGAGCAGCAGCTCGCCTCCTCCTTCTTCTCTCACCCGTCTGCGCCACGTCGCAACGACCTGCCCCAAATCGGGGATTTGTGCTGGGCGGTACACCGCAAGAACTGCTTTGCCATCCACTCGCACATAGTTTGGATCCAGCAGGAGAGGCAAGACGTCTTCAATAAACTGTTCGGCCCCTACCTGGTCATACCGTTGCGCTAGGAGGACGTCTTCGGCGCGCCCATCCCACGCCTTTGTCCAATTCTCGTTCGCCCACATCAAACAGAAAGGTTGATCTAAAGACTCATCCGCAACGGTACGGTCAAGTGGAACATGCAGCACCTTTTCCCCTGAAAACCAGTAGTAGTAGTACATGAAGGCTGCCACGCCAGCGTATTTCTCCAGCTCCAGTTGTCGGTGTCTAACCGCGTCAACACGCAGATCGTAGAAACCAAGTTCAGAGGGGACCAGCGGCTGTGCGTGTCCCTCAAATGCGGGGGAAACTTGCGCGACATTAGCCCATTCTGTGAACCCTTTGCCCCACGCCTCATCGTTGATTTCGGAGGGGTGAAATTGGGGAAGGTAGAAAGGTACTATGCGGGCAGCTGGAGGGATCTGTGTTTCTGGGAGGAACCTCTTCCACCGCTCGCTACCGTCCCGTTCTCTACTGGAGTCAGCGACCGACTCCGCGGATTCAGTGGTTGCCGTTCGATACGCTGCTTCTCTTGTCACCACACCGACTATGCGTTCAAGAGCATGGGCGGTGGTGCCGTCGATTTGCCCCTGCTCATCTTCAAAGTCCGCCGGGGACATCGCCAAGGCTCGAAGACCCTGCAAAATGAATCCCCTGACCCAATACATGGATCCTGCTGCAAAGGACAGGTCTCGATACCGAATATGTAGTCCCAGACGTCGAAGCAACTCGGTAACAGCGTGTTCGTTACCTCCCCAGTGTTCTGGGCCAACAAGGTTCGCTTCTGGAATCACCAACCCCACGCCTGGGTCGGACGCGAACAGCGACAGGATGTCTTTGACGCGGTCCTGTGACCCGAGCAGCCCGTTCAAGAGGCTGTTGCGCCACTGCTGCCCATCCCCGTCAAGAACTTTGTGTTCGGCCCGCCACTGGGAGTGTTTCGTGTGAACTTTCACCACTAGTTGGTACGGGTCAAGGTATCCGGCGTTTACGGCATAGACAAGTGGCCCAAGATCACGTCCTCGGTTCTCGACCGGAAGAATGAAGACTTGCTGCGCCAAGCCAACATGGAAGAGCTCCTCCTCCAGTTTTTCACCCGAGGAATTCGTTACAACCACGTCGAAGGGAACTGGAATGTTCTTCAGATGTTCAGCAATTTCGGCCACCAGCTCCGGGTAGTGAACGTGGATAATCGCACCGACCTTCGCATCCGTGGTGCGCGAAGGCCTTGGGATTCCTCTCCACTGTGGGGGCACAAACGGGGGCCGTTCCACCCGCATGCGCCTGCTCCACGCCACAAACGCTGCGGGTCCGAGCCCCAGCCAGTCCTCTCCACGAGAACGAATCGCAGAATAGGTCTTTGCCCGCGCCTTCCGCAGTTCGTGCACGCCGCGCTGGTGCACCCGTTTTGTGAGTCCGCGAACTGAATCGCCAAGACCGTTCATCTCAGGAACCTCCAAGACTGTCCAAATAGACCTGGGTCTGCTCGGGGAGGGAATAGCCTTCGGGAAGCCACGACCCCACGTTTTCCCCATACAGGGTGCGGATGGCAATAGCCATCTCCAAAGACGTCGCCGCGAAAGCAGGATCGGTAATAATATTTCGTTTCACAAATGGGATCCCATGCATCATCAGCGCACGCCAAGAATCCAACGTGGGGTTTCCCCGACCCGCGTGAGCCGACACCGCGTTAACCATCGAGTCCCAAGAGTAGCCGTAGCGTCTACAGGTTCTTGCCACTCCGAACTCGTAGGCGCCAACAATATCTTCCTTCACCGCTTGCTGGCGCACATTTGAAAAGAAGCGCAACCATTCCTCATCATCCAACGTGCCCCATTTGAAGAGGAGGAAGAATGACTGGGGGTGGGGACTTCCCTGGAACGAGTCCGTCAAAGAGAAAAGATCCGAGTGAGTCGATTCTGCCCGCCCCCAGATCCTTTGAAGATCGGTAAACGGACCTACCAATGAATCGTTTGTGAGTAGAACGTACGGCTTTTTCCGAACTTCAGGGATAAACGCCAGCGCCGCAGACCAGGAACCAAAGTCGTAGCCAACATTCGGGCGTCTGTATACGACTGTTGTTGCGGGCGGCTCGTGTTCCCAAACCAAGGGATTGTCGAATTCTGAAGTATTGATCAAGACACTGGAGAACCCGATCTGCGATAAGCGCTCAATATACGTGCTCAAAGAACGTGAGACCCGTGGTGTTTTCATCCAACAAGAAATGATCGCGACACGTTCTGAACGCAGGGCTACCTCCAGATCGCCAGATTCAAGTAGCAGGTGAGCGCCACTGCTTTGCAACACGGCCTCTCCCCGCCGGTAGGGATCACGCATCAACTCTCGCAAGGCACGCCCGACACTCATGGTTAGCCAATTACCTTACGTTTGAAGGTGCGCAATGCCCTGAGCGCCCCCTTGGCGCCGTCCTGGGCTTTTTCTTGCGCTACCAGCACCGCACGGGCAAAGCGCCAGCCCGGGTGCGAACGCATCTGTCGCAGCTGACTGCGCGCCCGTTGCGCCTGGACTTGTGCCGTTTCACTTTCAGTCTGTAGAAGTAGCACTCGACGCTCTGATTGGGCCAAGCGCCGGTCGGCCTGGGCAAGCTGATGGCGTAACAACCTCACTTCCTCCCGCAGAAGATCAGTTGTGTCGTCGGCGTTCTGTTCCTGCGACTGAGTGTTCACATCTGCTCCAGTTCTGACCAATCCCCTTGCAAACGCAAAGGCCCGGACTCCGAGCCTTGCTCATCAGAACGCACCAGCATGCGCCATGCCTTATCGACGTGATCCCACACGTGTCCGTAGCCACGTAGTGAAGTGGAAATCCAGTAGCTCCCCGACTCAATCGGCAACTCCGGAAGCGAAAGGTGAACTGAGGAACGACCGCGAGGGATCGTGTACAACCGACCCTCGATCATGGAGCTCTTGGAGGAGAGGAGTGCCCCACTTTCCATGAAAATCGACACCACGATCTCCACTTCACCAAGTTCGACTTCCGATTCGATGTCAAGGCGCATCGTGTGGTCTTCAGCGGAGCGAACAATGTGAGCCTCCGACCCTTTCGAGTCAAAGAGCTGCAAATTGACTACCTTTGCTTCTCCCGTTCCCCGGCGTGGCACGTCTGCCCCTTGGGCTCGGGTTTCCAGGTATTGTTCCTCTTCCAGTTGGTTGACGTTTTGGATGTACTTATTCACAACCTCTTCGATTGGCCCTTGCGCCTTGGCCTGGCCGTGGTCCAACCAGATTGCCTCGTCACACATTTCGCGTGCCAGTGCCATGGAGTGGGTTACCAGAGCGATCGTTGTGCCCTGGCTGCGTAGCTTGTAGATGTGGTCGAAGCACTTTCGTTGGAACGCCTCATCCCCCACCGCTATCACTTCATCAACAATCAAAATCTCTGGTTGAAGCATGACAGCGATAGCGAATCCAAGCCTCACGAACATGCCGGATGAATACTGTTTCACGGGCACGTCGATAAATCTCCCAAGCTCAGAGAAATCAATGATTCCATCCATAGACTCGGAGATCTGTCTTGCGGACATCCCAAGGATTGCACCGTTGAGGCGCACATTTTCCCTACCAGTTAACTCCCGGTGGAACCCGGCCCCAAGCTCTAAGAGCGCGGAAACCCTTCCATCGACGCGTATGTCACCGGAAGTCTGGCGGTAAACACCAGCCAGCATCTTCAACAGTGTTGACTTACCCGACCCGTTATGACCGACCAGACCAAAAGTCCGCCCACGTTTCACTTCGAAGGAAACACTGTCGACCGCGTTGAATGTGGTTTTCTGTCCGCCGCGTCCCTTGACGAACGTTTCCTTCAGAGTGTTGCGGCGCTCCTCCCTGAAAGTGAACGTCTTCGTTAGATTATGAACCTCAATGGCGTTGGACGTCATACGTTCTCCCCCAGGTCGCGCCCCTTCCTGGCCATCACCCAGTAGGCGAGCAATAGTGTAATCCCCGCCGTGACGGTGACCGCCCCCCACTGGTTAAGTGTGCCGGGCGAAAGTTCGTAAATCAGCGAACGGAACAGCTGAACAAAGCTAGTCAACGGGTTTAGCTCAAGGATCGCCCGAAGGTCTATCCCCCGCCACTGTTGGGTGACCATCGTGAGGGGGTAAATGATGGGGGTGACGTAGAAAAGGAGCTGCAGCGCGATGGTCACAAGGTGCGCCAAGTCGCGATAGTAAACGTTCAGGATCGCCAGGATTGTCGCAACCGAGCCCACGAAAATAACCGTTATTGCAATGAAGGGAATAAGCAGGAGCCACGACCACCCGATGTTGCCCATCACAAGCATTATCACAATGAGAATGCCAAGCTCGATGAGTGACTGCACACCGACGGCCAATCCTGCGCCCAGCACCGGCGCATACGCAGGAAAGTAGACCTTCTGCAAAATGGGGCCCGCCCCAAGGAGCTCGAGGATCCCATTATTGATGACGTTGGAAAAGAAGGTCCAAAAGATCAGCCCAACAAAAAGCCAGATTACAAAAACGCCGGGGCTACCATTGCCCATCATGGGTGGTTCGGCGCGGAAAATAATCGAGAATACGGCCGAGTAAATGGTTAATGTGGCAAGTGGGACGACCAGCGACCAAACCCACCCAAGCGCACTTCCCTTAAACTTGGATTTCAGGTCCCTTTGCCCAAACGTATAGACCAGGTGCCAGTACTGCCAAATCGGCTTCTGGGGCCTAACCTCAGTGAATTGTTGGTCGCTCATTTCGCTCAGAATACCTCACTCGCACTTACCGTCAGAGGCTGTTTCTCGCCACTAGTCGCACGCCACAATCTCATAGAGTCGGGCGTCTCCCACTTCCAACAGCAGGTCAAACCCGTCTTCCACGTCAACGTTGTTGTATCCAACGTAACGGCCTTCAAACTGTCTGCTGGGCGAATCACTTTGGATGAAGCCAACAAGGTTGTTTTCCTTGATAATTTCGCACACCAGAGGATCCTCTAAGATCGCGTCGAAATTCCTCCCTAGATATGCCTGCTCGTAGGAGGAAGGGATGCGTAGGCTCTGAAACTGGTCTACTCCGGAGAAAAGGCTTGCCCACCCAGCCCCAGAATCCGGGTCGCCCACAACAACAGCCCCTTTGGGAAGGACCTCATCCAGCCTGCCAACCAATTCCAGCTCTTCTTCTGTGAGTCCCACTGTGGTCTCGTCCGAGAGTTCATAGGACCCCGCGATAAATGTCTGCTTTGTGACGCTCCCTAAAGTTGCGGGGCGCACAACCACTCCAACTACCGCCAGTGCCGTGATACCGGCGCAAACTGCGGCCGTTGCAAACGTGGGCGCCTTGACGCGTGTCAGCAGCGCCTCGACAGCGGCCGCGATGGCGTACGCCGCAAACGCCAAGATAAACACAAGCAGGAAGATGGCAAACCGCGATGCGTCTTTCCACCACGGGGACGTGAAGATTCGCGCGTAAGATTCGGGGCCAGCAGCCGCAATGTAAAGCGCGAGCACCAGTACTGCTGACAAAACCATGACCTGCCCAAAACGGAAACGCAAGAGCAATACCGCCCCGATCAACGCGAGAGCTAGAAGCGCGGGAATGAATTTGCTGTGCGCCTGAAGATACGTCAGACCGGTCAGCAGATGGCGGATTGCAACGTCGTAAGGCTGTGATTCCGTGGGACGCGAGTTCAAACTTTGAACGATGCCAAGGCGAGGCAAACCCACAAGCGCCGCAACAATGACCAAGATCAATCCGAGGAGCCCTGCGCTGCCCACGCCGTAACGCCCGCTTCGAAGCTGCACCCAGGACCATTGAACGGCAAGCACGGCCCCCCACAGTGCCACCACCGCAACAACTATGAGCGCCGTAGCCGGTTGCGCCGCCGCGGTGCCAACGGTGGCTAGCAGTACAGCGATTCCAAGCCGCGGGCTGGGTTTTCGAACCAGAAGCACTAGCAGACCCAGGTTGCTGCCCAAAAGAACGATGGACAGACTCAGCGGATAAACCCCAAACGCAAAAACTTCAATTGCTGGCATAAGAACGATTGGGGCAGCAAATAGAGGCGCGGTGAGGGCGGCAACACTTGAGTCTGGCCGCAGCGCCAGCGCGAAGGCTCCAAGCGACAGCGGCCAAAGGATCAGGCCTAGCGCGAGGGCACCAGTATTGGTAGCAACGACAACACCTTGCAGCTGCGCGGTTGGAGACACCAGTGCATGCCAAAGCGTTGGGTAGAACTGAGCGCCGTCAACCTGCGGGTAGAACTCCCCAAATGGACCAAACGGACTTGCATAACCAGTTTCGCCAATGATTCGAAGAGCCTGCAAATGGTATTGTGAGTCGCCAAGCGTCGGAACTGCATCCACCGTTCCCAGTGCCGGGAACACCCCAAATGTGTACATTCCCGCAAACACTGCAGTTCCAAACAAAAGCCAGCCAAGCGGGGCGAAGCTAGACAGGTCACTTGCCCCCCTTCTCTTGCCCTCAGGGGCCACCTGGTTCCTAGTTCGAAAGAACTCCGCCGCGAAAGCCGAAAGCAGAACCAAAACGATGACAAGGAGCGCAGTCCACAGGTTCCACGGAATCGTTAAGACCCCGAAAAGAACTGTGACGATCCCGATGATGCCTGCACCGATCGGGGCTGCGAACAGAAGAGATTGCGCCCAAGACAACCCAAACCAACCGCGCAGGGCAGCAGTGCCGGGGACGTATAACAACGCGACTGTGAGGACTACCCCCGGTAGCGCTTCAAGCCACATTGTCATCTACTAAGCGCCAATCACCAGCCGGGGTGTCCCAACCCAAAGAGCGGGGTCTGTAACCCTGCGACCGTCAAAGAGAAGTTTGATTCCGGGGAAGTCCTG
>CAYFRT010000071.1:0-2402 GCA_964345585.1 uncultured Actinomyces sp.
AGAAACGATGGTTAAAAGCCGAATGCGCCCAACCAGCACGATGGCTGGCGGACGCATCCTGTCTCCACACGCGAAGAGACCGAACCGCTAAGAGTTGTTAGCGGGTCTCCCTGTGGGCAGTCGAAGCGTTGCAACGAGGACAGAACTTCTTCAGCTCAAGACGATCCGGCGTGTTACGACGGTTCTTCTTGGTGATGTAGTTGCGCTCTTTGCATTCCGAGCACGCGAGCGTGATCTTGGGACGCACATCTGAGGATTTGCTTGCCACGGTTGTTCCTAACGAAAGTCAACTTGTCGGCGATGCCGATACACCGTGAAGATCTTACACCCGCCAGCCAGCCGAACTTAATCGCAGTGACCGAACGCACGCCCTGAGCGTAGCCGAGTAGGCTGGGTAGGCCGGGAACTCACGGGACCCCTCGTACCTAACCTGCCCACTTTCCCGCGCGAAAGGCAGATACTTGGTCAATGACAACCTTGTCTCATGCAGTGTCCGCGATCAGCGACGGCATGTGGGTGTGGCTCCTAACACCCATAATCGTCCTGCTGGCGCTCTACTTCACGGTGAAGACTCGGTTCGGCCAGATCACTTTGATCCCGGAGATGTTTCGGAC
Source organism: uncultured Actinomyces sp. (assembly GCA_964345585.1). Taxonomy (GTDB): domain Bacteria; phylum Actinomycetota; class Actinomycetes; order Actinomycetales; family Actinomycetaceae; genus Scrofimicrobium. Next base: position 615 of record CAYFRT010000071.1, read on the forward strand.
AGTCGTAAACAAGGCCCCTCGCGATCAGCAGGGGAAGCCGCTGGGGCTGTCCGCTTTTCAGTCCTTCACACTCTCGGCGGGCTCCCGCGTAGGTGTCAGCAATGTTGCCGGCATAGGCACCGCGATTGCCATCGGCGGCCCAGGCGCGGTGTTTTGGATGTGGATGATGGCACTCTTGGTGGGGGCGGCCAGTCTGATCGAGGCGTCACTGGCGCAGCTCTACAAAGTCAAAAACCCCAATGGCACCTATCGTGGCGGACCGGCCTACTACATATATAAGGGGTTGAAGTCGCGCCCACTTGCGAATGTTTTTGCGGTGGCGTTGATTGTGGGATTCTCGTTCGGACTCAATTCCCTTCAAGCCAACACTTTGATGCAGACGATCAAGATCGCTGGGGGCGGGAACCAAGCGCCGGCCTGGGTGATGTTCGTGATTGCGGCACTCCTCGTAGCTTTGATAGGCGTGGTTATCTTCGGGGGCGTGCGCCGGATCGCTCGCGTCACCCAATTCATCATTCCCGGCATGGCAGTTTTGTACCTGATCCTCGGAATCGTCGTGGTGATCATCAACCACCAGCAGATTCCGTGGGCGGTCACTTCCATCATCGGAGGGGCGTGGGGACTGGAGCAGTTTGCGGGCGGTTCCATCGGCACCGTGATTGCCACGGGCATCCGACGAGGAATGCTTTCCAGCGAGGCCGGCCTAGGATCCAGCCCGAACGGCTCAGCCACCGCCGGTATCACGCACCCGGTGAAGCAGGGGCTGGTTGAAACCCTCGGCGTCTACTTTGACACTTGGCTGGTCGCATCAATCACGGCATTCATCATCTTGGTGTCTAAGCCTGACTTGGAACATGCGGAAGGCGGCATCGCCCTAACCCAGCAGGCGCTTACCGGAACGTTGGGGCGGTGGGCGGTGATTCTGCTAGTGGTGATTATCGCGTTCGTCGCGTTCGCCTCTTTGATCAGCAACTACTACTTCGGGGAGACGAACATTCGTTTCCTCACCGACAGCAACCCTCGGGCTGTGACTGGGCTTCGGATCGCTGTCCTCGCCGTGGTGTTCGTTAGCTGTTTGGCCGAGGTGGAGCTGGTTTGGAGCCTGGCCGACGCGGTCATGGGCATCATGGCGCTCATCAACCTGGTCGCCGTTGCCCTGCTGTCACCCATCGGACTGAGGCTGTGGCGGGACTACAAAGAGCAATTGGACCAGGGCCGCGACCCCGTCTTCACCACCAACCGCATCCCGGGGTTGGAAGGTGCCGAATGCTGGGTCGATGAGCAGGAAGTGATCGGGTGGTCCGCGCCTGAGAGGCAGCGGGCCGAACTGTACCTCGACGAAAACCCGCACAAGAACCCGGCCGAAAACCCGGATCTCGACGCTCAGCGCTGATCCGGCCCCGCACCCCAAGCGCTGGCCCCTCCCGCGTGTACCCTTAACCGCATGACCACAGACTATTTCGCAGGTGACCCCCGTTCGCAGCGGGAACGGATGATGGCGGGCGACCTGTACCTGGCCGATGATCCCGAACTTGAGGCCGCACTCCAGTTGGCCACTGAACTCGCAGACCGCTACCACAAACAGGTGCTGGCAAAGGATCCCTCCGCGACCGACACGTTGCACCAGTTGTTTGGTGAGGTGGGCGAGGACATCTGGATCCGCCCCCCGCTCTACGTCGACTACGGAACGAACATTTACATCGGCCCACGCACGGCCATCAACTTCAACCTCACGGCACTTGATGTCGCTGAGATCCGCATCGGCGCCGACTGCCTGATCGGCCCCAA
>CAYFRT010000071.1:2502-5077 GCA_964345585.1 uncultured Actinomyces sp.
CCCCAATCGCTTTTAGGGGGTACGAGGTCGCCTGTATCTGACGCTACCCACAACAGTCTCGACCGTGTCGGTGACTGTTTTCGGCCCGGTTAGGAAGCACCAATGGTGGAAAAGAAAGTCCTCGATAAAGAATTTCGAGCCCTTGTCGAATTTGCCCGAGGATCCCAGGTGCCCACTGGTTTCGGAATGATGAACGACGACGGCCAGGTGGATTTGGACGCACCCGTCGAACTGTGGGTGAACTCCCGAATGACCCACGTGTTCGCGTTGGCTGAAATGTACGGAATCCCCGACACGGCGCATCTGGTCGATCACGGCGTGACTAGCCTGGCCCGCTACTTTCATGACCCGATTTACGGGGGTTGGTTCTCAAGCATCGAACCGCAACCCGGGCCTGGGGGAGACGGTGTCCCTGTCGATGACGAGAAGAAGGCTTACGCGCAAGCCTTCGTGATCCTCGCAGCGACATCGGCACTTGCCGCGGGGCACGAGGAGGCCCGTGAAATCCTCCTCGAAGCCCTCCAAGATCAAGAGGAAAAGTGGCGCGACGCCGACTCCCCCCGCGTTGTTGAAGCCTGGAACCGAGACTTCACGAAAGTGGAGGATTACAGGGGCATCAACGCCAACATGCACACCGTTGAGGCGCTCCTGGCTGCCGCGGATGTTTTGGGCGATGCGGCACTGGCCGAGCGCGCAACGAAGATCCTCGAGTTCGTTTACCAGCAGGCCTCGGAAAACAATTGGCGCGTCCCAGAGCACTACACGCGTGACTGGGTCGTGGATCATGAGTACAACGCGGATCAGCCCGCCGACCCCTTCCGCCCTTACGGTGTCACCCCCGGCCACGCGCTCGAGTTCGCTCGGCTGATGTTGCATGCGCACGGATCGCGGCAAAACCTCGGGCTAGAACCCGCTGATTGGCTGCTCGAGGGCGCGTCGGAATTGGGGAAGCAGGCCCAAAACGACGGCTGGGCGGTCGATGGACAGCCTGGTTTTGTCTACACGACTGACTTCACGGGGGAACCCGTAGTGCGCCAAAGAATGCACTGGGTGCTGTGCGAGGCTGCGGGATTCGCCGCAGTCCAGGCCCGAGTCCTCGAAAACTCAGGCGACACTGAAGGAGCTGCTGCGCTTCGAGCCCAGGCGGAGGAGTGGTGGGACTACGCCCAGGAATACCTCGTCCAAGAGCCTGGAAAATGGGTCCACGAATTAGACACTGAGAACAACCCTTCGGCCGTGACCTGGAGCGGGAAGCCGGACGTTTACCATGCCGCGCAAATGGTTCTTCTCCCCCGACTCCCCTCCAGCCCCACGTTCGCTGCGGCTCTGCGCGACGGGCTGCTCGACCACTGACCGGACACCAAGACAACAGTTAGATCAATAGTCAGAAGGAATCCATGGCTTCGAACCGTAATCGCTCCGTCCTCGTCATGGGCGAAGCGCTGATAGACCTAGTTATTGACCCGCGACGTGAAGACCCTGAACCGGTAGCGGTTCCCGGTGGCTCCCCCGCCAACGTTGCCTTGGCGTTGAGCCGCCTGGGCTTGGACGTCGAATTGGTGGCCTGGTTCGGCCAAGACAAGCATGGGGAAATGATCCGGGAGCACCTGGAAGCCTCTGATGTGAAGATCTCGCAGGGCTCCGATGGTGCCGCGTTTACGCCAACCGCCGAGGCACACCTCGATCACACCGGTGCCGCCACCTACGTCTTCAACCTGGAGTGGGACCCGAAGGCCCCAGTCGCAATCCCCGAAGATGCCGCCGTGGTTCACACGGGCTCGATCGGAGCGGTCCTCGCCCCCGGCACAGACGCCATCTTGGAGGCGTTCACCCGCGCCCGCTCTCAAGCCATGACCACGTATGACCCGAACGCTCGGCCCACCCTGATGGGTGATGTTGATTCGGCGCGAAAGATCATCGAGTCATTCGTGGAGCAAAGCGACGTTGTGAAGGTTTCCGACGAGGACCTCCTCTGGCTCTACCCGGACCAGGCCCCCGAAGATTCCGCCCTCGCATGGACGAAACGTTTCAACGTTCCGCTGATCGTGGTGACCCGAGGTAAGCAGGGCCCCGTCGCCTGGACCGCCACGGGAGCCAAAGCCAGCGTCATTCCGGCCAAGGTGAAAGTCGTTGACACCGTCGGAGCAGGGGACACGTTCATGGGTGGCCTCATCGACGCGCTTTGGCGCCGAGACCTCACTGGCGTCACCGCCCGCAAGGACCTCCTAGAGCTCTCCGCGGACGACCTGGTCGCAATCATCCAAGATGCCAGCGAAGTTGCCGACGTCGTCGTCCAACGCCGCGGTGCAAACCCGCCCTGGGCGCACGAGCTGGGCCGGTAACGCCGCAACCCAAGTCGCAATCTGCGCCCAAGTCACGACCCGCAGACGGAGGCTAACCTTTCGCGCCGCGCTCCGATTGCCCACCGACCGAGCAGAGTGCTACACTAATCGGCGAGGAAACTCGCAGGGGCCGCTTCTTTTGGAGAAGTTTACTAGGTTCAATTCCTAGCGGCTCCACCATTTTGCCCAAAAGCAGGCCCTCCCCTTCCGGGCTCTCAACCCCGGCACACCCC
>CAYFRT010000071.1:5177-7338 GCA_964345585.1 uncultured Actinomyces sp.
GCCCTCCCCTTCCGGGCTCTCAACCCCGGCACACCCCATGTCAGGCGCCCTTCCCTGTCCCTGATGTGACTCCCTGTCCCTGATGTGCGCGTTATGAAATCGTGTTGGTAGGAAATGGCGACACCAAGAGCTCCGGGAAGCACACTAGGGACAGGGAACAGTGTTATGGAATTCGGAACCCCCCAGAAGACAAAATCTGACAACTCCCCCATCCGTGGGAGACAATGAAGAACAGCTCCAGGGCCCCGGTGACAATGCAGCCGCCGGCGAAGCGCCCCAATCCGCCATGAAGGGAGATTACTGTGCCTCACAGAGACGCCATCCACATCGAGGAAGAAGAGTTACCCGGCATCGGGATGCGCGACGACTTCCTCACCGGCAAAGGACGCCGCGTTGGCGTCATCACCTACCGTGACGGTCACCGCGACCTCCTAGTTTATAAACGAGGCGACCCGGACTCCGTCTCCGAAACCGTCAGCCTCACTGAGGGCGAAGCCGACATCCTGGCCGAATACCTGGGCACCCGCCGCGTCGTCCAGCGCCTTTCCCGCGTGACAGAGAGCATCGACAGCCTCACGTCCACGGCGATCGAGGTGGACTATGACGCCCCGCTCGAAGGCGTCACCCTTGGCGAAGCACGCATCCGCGAGAAGACCGGAGCTTCCATCGTCGCCATCTGGCGCGACAAGGAAGTCACCCCCTCCCCAATGGCGGACTTCAGATTAGAAGCCGGCGACAGGCTGGTCACTATCGGCACGCAGGAATCGATTTCGGCAGCGCGGGCCTACATCAACGGAGCGTGACGTGGATTTAGCACAGACGTTCCTTGAACTTGGGGGCATCCTCCTGATCATGGGGCTCCTTGGGCGCCTGGCCAGCCTCATCGGGCTCTCCCCTATTCCCTTCTATCTTCTTGGCGGCCTCCTCTTCGGTGTTGGCGGCCCCATCGGCCTCAGCGGCGCAGAAGATGAGTTTATTGAGATCGGCGCCCAGCTCGGCGTCATCTTGCTGTTGTTCCTCCTCGGACTGGAGTACTCCGCCGACGAACTGGTGCGGAACCTGAAAACGCACTACGGCTTCGGCCTCTTAGACTTCGTGCTCAATGCCGCCCCGGGTGCGGTTGTCGGACTCATGCTGGGCTGGCCGCCCGCTGGCGTGATGGCGATGGCGGGGGTCACGTACGCAACTTCCTCGGGCATCGCAGCGAAGGTACTAGGGGACCTGGGGCGCCTGGGGAACCGTGAAACACCCATCGTCCTTTCGATTCTGGTGTTCGAAGACCTCCTAATGGCCATCTACCTCCCCGTCCTCACCGCCCTGCTTGCAGGGGTGGGGGTCAAGAGCGGGCTGATCTCGGTTGCCGGCGCGTTGGGCGCTGTCGCCGTTGTCATGTTCGTTGCCTTGAAGTTTGGGAAGCAAATAAACAAGGCAGTGTTCTCCTCGAACGACGAGTTGCTCCTCCTGGGCACCCTCGGCCTGGTCCTAGTGGTCGCAGGTTTCGCCGAGGAAATGCACGTCTCCACCGCCGTCGGCGCCTTCCTTGTAGGGATCGCCCTTTCCGGCCAGGTTGCCGAAAGCGCCCGGGCGGTCCTCGCACCCCTCCGCGACCTTTTCGCCGCCGTCTTCTTCGTTTTCTTCGGAATGCAAACCGATGCGAGGGCAATCCCACCCGTACTAGGAGCGGCCATAATCCTGGGCCTAGTCACAATCATCACGAAGATGATTGTGGGAATCCTAGCCGCACGCAAAGCAGGGATCGGGCTTCCCGGCCAGATCCGCGCCGGCACCATCATGGTTCCACGCGGCGAGTTCAACATCGTGATCGCCGGACTTGCAACCTCGGCTGGGGTCACCGGCATCGGCCCGCTCGCGGCCGCCTACGTCATGCTCATGGCCATCATCGGCCCCATCCTGACGCGTTTCGCCGACCCGATCGCCGCCCTCATCCAGGGGAAGAAAGCCGCGAAAAACTAACCCAGGTCTCCCGCCAACATTTGGGATTGGGACGAGGGGGATTCGTCCAGCTCCTCCTCGTCCTCATCATCATCCTTACCGGCAGCCGCGACAACGGTTGGCTTCCTCGCCCACCGCGCCAATCCGCCCAGGACCAGCACGGCCGCCACTGCGGCCACCAGCCACCAGGGGAACCTCGGCTGATCAG
>CAYFRT010000072.1:0-1921 GCA_964345585.1 uncultured Actinomyces sp.
TTCGTGTCGTAGCCGACGATGGGCATGTCGTAGGGGATGGCCCGCACGTTCATGTCCGCGAAGTTAACGTACTTGGCTTGCTCGTCACGCCGGATTACGAAGGGGTAGCCCTCTTCCATCCAGGCGTCGGGGTGCTCGTTTTGGAAACCATCATCCAGGGTCTGACGGAACAGGCCGTAACGGTACAGAATGCCGTACCCGGTGACGGGAAGGTCCATGGTTGCGCAGGAGTCAAGGAAGCACGCCGCCAGACGCCCCAGGCCGCCGTTGCCCAGAGCCGCATCCTTTTCCGCGTCCAGAACGTCAGAGATGTTTTCGCCGTACGCGGCAACCGCAGTCTTGGCCTCATCGAACACCCCCAGGTTGACCAGGTTGTTCAGAAGTGCGCGGCCTTCCAAGAACTCGGCAGAAAAGTAGTGTTGCTGGCGTCCCTGCTGATACGCCTTGGTTGTCGCATCCCAGTCATCGGCAATCTGATCGACAACCAGGGCGGAGAGGCCAAGCCAGAACTCATGTGTGGTTGAGTTGCGGGCCGATTTACCAGAGGCAGAGCGTATAAACGCGCCAAGCGCCGACGTTACTTCTGTTGACATATGAGTTCCTCTTTAGGATTCGTGGTCATTACGTGAACGGAAAAATCCACTCAACTCTTCTATTTGAGCGAATTGGTGGCCGTTTGGCAAATAACAGTCTAGTTCCGGGAGGGTTTCGTAGCGCGGCGCGGGTATGTGACGTATTGCAGAAAAATCCGGGCGCCTAACCCCCGCGAATAAGGAACCTACCAGCGATCGCCGACCTGTGGCTCTATCAAGTCCGCGTATATCTGGGCCACGCGTTCGAACTGCTCCTCGGTTAGCGGATCCAGATCCGCTGCGCGTGCGTTCAGACGCGCCTGCTTTTTGTTGCGAGCCCCCGGTATCACGGTGCTCACTCCGGGCTGGTCAATGATCCACCGTAGAGCGAACTGCGCAAGCGTGGCGTCCTCAGGGGTCAGACGAGAAAGCCGGTCAACCGCTTCCAAACCGACGTTGAAATCGACACCCGAGAAAGTCTCTCCGACATCGAAAGCCTCACCTTTCCGGTTGTAGTTGCGGTGATCGTTCTCTGCAAAGGTCGTGGTCTGGTCATACCGGCCGGAGAGGAGCCCGCTTGCCAGGGGAACGCGCGCAATGATGCCGACGTCCGCGGCTACCGCGGCAGGAAGAACCTCTCCCAGTGGCCCCAGCCGCAACATGTTGAGAATGATTTGCACCGAGGTGACTCCGGGTCTGTCGATGGCGGCGAGGGCTTCTGACCGCTTTTCGACGCTGACGCCGTAGTTTTCGATTAACCCCTCGTTCACCAAAACGTCGAGGGCATCGAACACCCTTTCACTTTCATACACCGGCGACGGCGGGCAGTGGAGTTGCACCAATTGGAGTCGATCAACGCCAAGATTCTTGCGGGAGCGGTCGGTCCATTTCCGAAGGTTGGCGAGAGTGTAATTCTCGGGAACCTGGGCGACTCTTCTTCCGGCCTTCGTGGCAACCACGACGTCGGTGATGCTGTTGGAACGCAGGAAGTTGCCGATGAGGCGCTCGCTTCGGCCATCGCCGTAAACGTCGGCGGTGTCGAAGAAACGAATCCCCTCCTCATAAGCGGCCTCCAAGACCGCGTACGCGTCTTGCTCTGAGACGTCACCCCAGTCCGACCCGAGCTGCCAGGTGCCCAGTCCGATAACCGAAACGCTAAGGCCACTGTGGCCAAGAGTTCGCTGTTCCATGCTGCCTCGCTAAGTGGTGATCCCGGTGCGCTTTGGCGCGTCACCGTTGATAGCAGACCCTAGCAGAGGACCCGAACCCGAGGGCAGCAAAAACCCCCGCCACCTGGGAGGAGCGGGGGCTTTGCTGACTTCAAGCATCCAAGAACTAGTTGTCTTTGG
>CAYFRT010000072.1:2021-7308 GCA_964345585.1 uncultured Actinomyces sp.
GCTTCTTCGACTGCTTCCGCGATCGCCTCTGCGACGTCTTCGGCCTTAGCGACAGCTTCCTCAGCCTTCGCTTGGGCGCTTTCATCTGGGACATCATCGAGGTCTACATTCGACTGAAGGTCCACCCAGTATTCTTCCGCCCACGGATCCTCGACAGGACGAGAACGCCGCCACATAACGTAGGCGACCGCGCCAACGCCCGCTAATGCGAGGCTCCAGCGGCAAAAGGAGCGGCCGCGGTGCTTCTTCTTGGCGGGCTTGTGATCCCGAGCGTGCTTTTCCACGTCCGCCAGGACATCAGCACCCACTGCGGCCAGTGCCTCAATGCCAGCCTTGGAGGCATCAACGCCTTTGTCGGTAGTGTCTTTCACCACTTGCGCCGTCTTGTCCGCGAGTTTCTTGGCTTCTTCGCCTGCGTCTTCGACGACCTTTTCAACGATGGGGGTTGCAGTTTCGATACTAGCCTTGCCAGCCTCGACTGCTTTTTCGCCGGCTTCTGCTGCTACGGAGGCTGCTTTAGTGGCAGCGTGCGCCGCCTTTGTTGCGGTTTCAGCAACAACCTCAAGAACATCAGAGGCAATGTGCTTCAAATTTCCCTGGTCCATGTGCTTCACTTTGCCCTTCATCTGGAATCCAATTAGTCCTACATAGAATCTAGTCGTGCAGAGTGGCCGATGCCACCTTGCGGACGTTTTGCTTGCCAAAATTGGCTCGATTAGTGGAAAGATGGACTTATGAAAGCTGTAATTCACACCAACAAAGGTGATATCGACGTAAAGCTGTTCCCTGCCCAGGCTCCGCAGACGGTCAAGAACTTCGCGGGCTTGGCTCGCGGTGAGCGTGAGTGGACCGACCAGGGCAAGAAGACATCGCGCCCACTGTACGACGGCACGATTTTCCACCGGGTCATCCCGGGGTTCATGATTCAAGGTGGCGACCCTCTCGGCACCGGCATGGGCGGCCCGGGTTACGAGTTTAATGACGAGATCAGCCCCGAACTGACCTTCGACAAGCCGTACTTGCTTGCGATGGCGAACGCCGGCAAGCGCTTCGGGCGCGGAACGAATGGTTCCCAGTTCTTCATCACGGTTGAGCCCACCCCCTGGCTGAACGGAAAGCACACAATCTTCGGTGAGGTCACTGACGACGCTTCAAAGCGAGTTGTCGACGCGATTGCTGCTACCCCTACAGGTGCCCAGGACCGCCCGGTTACCCCAGTAGTCATTGAATCGATCGATGTCGAGGACTGAAGACAGTAAATCGTTTTGCAGGGGCTGGACAACCAAATGAGTGAAGCCCCCCGTTACGGGCAACGTGCGCCGCAGCCGCGGCGGGAGGCGTGCCCTCGTCACCCTGATCAGCCGGCAGTTGCGTACTGCAAGCGATGCAACCGCCCGGCGTGCGTTCAATGCGCCATCCAGACTGAAGTCGGATCGGTGTGTGTGGACTGCGCGGGCAGGGGAACTAAGCGCTCGCGGTTCAGCGCTGCCGGATCTTCTCCCTGGAGTAGGGGTGGGCAGACGGCCGCGCGTCCCGCACGGACCGGAGGTACGCCCGGATGGGTGACGTCCGCGAAGAACTCCCCAGTAACCGCGACCCTCATCGGAATCAACGTTCTGCTGTTCATAGTTCAGTACCTGTGGAGTCCACTGTTTCAGTATCTGGCGTTCACCCCGCAGATCGGCACGGTGCAGCCCTACAGGATGCTGACCACCACGTTCCTGCACGCGGGTTTCTTCCACCTTCTGTTCAACATGTTGATGTTGGCGATTCTGGGTAACTCGATTGAGAGAGCCTTCGGCTGGTGGAGATACCTGTCGATCTACCTGCTGAGTGCGCTGGGAGGATCCGTTGCGATCGTGGGTTGGGTGCTTGCTCAGCCGGGTACGTGGGTTCAGGCGACGGTGGGAGCCTCGGGCGCTATCTATGGGCTCTTCGGGGCGATATTCGTGGCGCAACGCAGAGCTGGAATGTCAACAACCTCAATCGTCATCCTCTTGGTGGTGAACCTGATCTACGGGTTCACTGTGCCTGGCATATCTTGGCAGGCACACATCGGCGGCTTCGTTGCAGGCCTACTGGTTTCTTCTCTCTACCTGGGCGTTTTTGACTGGACACGAGGGAAATCAGTGGCCATCAAAACCACGTGGGCGATCATTGCCACAGTGGCGATGCTAGCCGCGCTGGCGGGGTTGACCTGGCTCTTCTACGCACTGGTTCTCTAGTACCTGGTCATTTAGTACGAGGTCATTTAGTACGAGGGCTAACTACAGCCGTGTAACTTTATCCCCACCTGTGTAAACAGGTGGGGATAAGTGTTTTAAGTCCTTACGCGCGGATGCGTTCTAGCGCCAACGAAGGGTCATTATGAACCCTGCCATCATCAGAGCAATACCGATCACAAGGTTCCAGTGAGAGATCCCCGGAATAGGGAACTGGGCTCCGCTGAAGTAATAGACGACCAGCCACACCAGACCCAAAATCAGCAGTGTCACGAACACGGGCGCCCACCAAGACGGGCTCAGCGGGATCCCCTTAGTCCATGAGTCAGGAACGTCGTCTTCGTTCTTGCTAAGCGCTCGCTTGTCGCGTTCCTCTTGCCTTGCCACGTGCCCTCCCTGCATGTGCCTTTTGGCACTGTGGATAACGTATATCGGGATACTCTGTAAATAGACTAGTGGCGAGTAGGTGGATCCAACAAAGCGAACCGCCAACACTAGAAGCGATGTCACGTTCAAGCAACCTTAAGGGGGTGGCCTGTGACTCTTGAAAGCCAAGATGTATCCCAGCTCCCCTCGCGCAAATCCCTTCCCACCCGGCGTAGAAGACGGACCCAAAGAACTCGCGCCAAGGCGATTGTTGCCGTCGCGACTTTGGCCGCCGGTGTCCTGTTCGGGGTGGCGGCTTCGTCCGCTCGCAATCAACCTGGGCGCCTGGATCTGGACTTGTCCGGATTAGTGAAAACACAGCAGGATCTGGTCCTGGAGTTGGAGGCCGAGGTTGACGACATGTCACAGGAAGTCCAACTACTAACAGACACCGGCCTTCCCACGGCGATGGCAGTCTCTCCGAAGGCCCTGGTGTTGTATCCCATGGTTGGGCCGGGTGTGGCGGTGAGTTTGTCGGATGCGCCCTCGGACTTCGACCTTGACGGGCAACTAAACGTCAATGATTTGGTTGTCCACCAACAGGACGTTGATGCTGTCATAAACGCTCTTTGGCGAGGCGGTGCCGAAGCAATGTCCGTGCAAGGAATCCGCATCACCGCGACCACCCCGATCCGTTGCATCGGCAACGTGATCCTGATAGGTGTTCGCTCCTTCGCTCCGCCCTATGTCATTGAGGCAATCGGTGACGTCAACACCATGGTCGAATCCTTGATGCAAGACCCTGTGGTTGCCGCGTATCGAAACGCCGCCAACATGTATCAAATGGGGTGGGACATCGAAGTTAAGGATTCCCTACGGCTACCGCCGGCATCTTCCAGCCGATCTGCGACATTCGCGGTCCCACTCGAGAACGCATAAGATTACGCCGATGTCTTCTCACTCTCCGACAGACGGACAAAACCGTTATCCGACAGATGCTCCTAAGCGGTCGGAGATTCATCGGCGCTCTGTGACGCCTGGATCGACGCCTGGATCGACGCCCGGAGATGGCCCTCAGCGGCGCCCCGCCGTCCAGCAGCAGGTCATGCGTCCCGCGTACGTGCAAAGTCCACCTCCAGAACAAAGCCGGGGAGTGGGATTTGTACGAGGATTCTTGCTGGTCCTCGGCGACCTCCTGATCACCATAGGTTTGGTGCTGTTGCTCTACGTGGTTTGGCAACTCTGGTGGACCACAGTGGAGGTCCAAGGTGGGATGTCAGAGCGCGTCGTGGAGTTCCAAGACACGCACCCCGCGGTTGAAACGGTGACCGAAGAGAGGCGGACCGACGACCCCCCAACGGTCGGTGAAGTCGCCTACGGTGAGGTGTTCGGAGTCTTGCACGTCCCCAAGTGGGAGTGGATGGAGATCCCCATTGTCCAGGGGACGACCCCGGAGATTTTGGACCTGGGCAACGCGGGCCACTACGTGGATACGCAGATGCCAGGTGAGATCGGGAACTTCGCGCTTGCGGGCCACCGGCGAACCTACGGAAACAACTTCCGGCGGGTGGATATTTTGTACGCCGGGGACCCGATAGTGGTCGAGACGGCTGACGCCTGGATGGTGTACGAGGTAACCGACAGCGCCATCGTGTGGCCTCACCAAACCGAAGTGCTGCTCCCGACACCCAATGAGCCGGGCGTCGCACCAACCAAGCGGATAATGACGATGACTACGTGCCACCCGGAGTTTGGTAACTCGGAGAGATTCATCGTGTGGAGCGAGATGATGTATTGGGTGCCAAAAGATGCGGGCGTGCCAGAAGTCCTGTCCCAGGAAGCGAGTCAGTAATGTACAGGTGGATTTTCCGAGCATTGCCCGGGCCAACATGGCTCAAAGTCATCTGGTCTCTGATTTTGATCGCCGCGGTCGTCTTTGTCCTGTTTGAGTTTGTGTTCCCCGTAGTCAACTCCCACTTCTTCGACAATACGATTGCCAACTAAGCGGGAGCGACCAGCGGAGCTGATGGGCGACTAGTCGTCCAAAATGTCCAGTAGGGCCATGCGTGTTTCACGCAAAACTTCTACGGCCTGTGCGTTTTGTTCTTCAGATCCGAACTCGCCTATTGCGCGCGAGGTCTCCATCACTCCCCGAGAGGCTTCCATCAACGGCCCAACGGCCTGGAATCTCTCCTCTGCGGGCTGCCAGACCTTGTCGATCCGGCTCCGGTTTTCCTCGACGTAAGCGCGACCGCGGTCGGTGAGGTCATATTCTTGTTTACCGTCCGCGGCATCTCTTGCCAGTAGCAGCTCCTCGTCAACCAGTTGCGTGAGCGTTGGGTAGACCGAGCCCGGGCTGGGGCGCCACACCGAATCAGTTTTCTCTTCGATGCGCTTCATTAATCCGTAGCCGTTCGAGGGGCTTTCCTCCAACAAGTAGAGCAGCGCCCAACGTACGTCGCCACGCCGAGCACGAGGTCGCCCCGAGCCCCCTCTACGACCCCCGCCGCGAGGTCCGAAGCCCTCCGGCTCGCGACCTCTGCCGCGGCCTTCGTCTCTTGCGCGTCCGCGTCCTTCGCCTCTGCCGCGTCCCGGGCCGCCATATTCCCCGCGGCCGCCACGGCAATCGTCATGATGCATGTGATGGTGTCTCATTCTGTACCCCTAAAGTATTGCTTTACCGATATATCGTTACATGG
>CAYFRT010000073.1:0-2452 GCA_964345585.1 uncultured Actinomyces sp.
CCTCTGGGCAGTGCGTTCTGATGGCACACTCCACTCATACAAGATCAGGTGATCCTTCCACGTACGAGGAAACCCCATTGAACTGGCAGGGGCGTCATGGTGATCGCTTTGGCGGATCTTCTCGCAGGGCGTTGCGGCAGTCTTGGAGGTCGAGTGAGTAGCGTCAGTTTGATCGTTCGCCAATGCACGCAGAGGTTGAGTCTGGACCATCTCGTGTAGGCACTCAAACCAATGTCAGTTAGCTTGTCTGGGTCCTATAACCAAGAGCCGCCCTTTGGCGCCTGCTGATCAATTGCCCAGCCAGCGTAGGAAGGTCCACACGATAGCTCCGTTGTCCAGTTCCGTTGGGACGGCAAGGACCTCACCACTAATGAGTGGGGCGGACAGCCCCTGTACGCCCCAGAGCGCAACAGGGGATTCGCCGGCTTCCATTCGGTACATGGTGGGATCACCGGATCCAGAGTTGTTTCCCCAGACGAAGGAAGAGCCCGATACGGAGGCTTCGGCCCAATCGGAACCGGTATCCACAACTTGCCTGATCTCTCCTGCTGCTATGTCGTAGATGATCAGCCAAGCAGAGGTCTCGTTGGCAACCGTGGCTATCAAGAGATCCTCTGACCCGGCCAGCCGCCGAATCGACCAACCGCTGCCGCTAACAGAGAACAGGGGCTTGCCGTCTTTCACAACTGTGCCGGGGTTGTCGTCGAGAGTAGCGATCCAGTAGGGCTCTCCCCCCAGGGAAGCGACCGGCATCATTCCCCTCCCCACAAGCGAGATGTCGCCCGGGGAGTCAAGTGGCACGGAAAGAATCGAGTTCACCCAGGACCCATCGTCGCCAGGAATGGTCGCTTCGAAGTAGGCGAGCGTGCCGTCAGTGGTCGGAGCGGAATCCCACGAGGCGTAAGGGGCGAAACGATCACCATGGGTGAGGAAAGCGGAAGCCAGCTCGGTTACGTCCTCAGTACTCGTATTCCACGCGACCATGCGCCAGTCATCGCTGTCCAGGTTGGGCATCGCATTTGCTTGGCCCGCGGAACCTTCACGCCATACGACCCAGGAGCCAACGGCGTTGGCATGTTGAGGCTCAAAGTACAGCTCGTCCGGGTTCGATCCGGGAAGAACGGTCATCCCCTTGGCGAACTCAGAGAGCGGGGTAAACGTTCCGTTGGTCGCGATGATCCCCGCTTCACTTGGAATGTCTTCCAAAGAAGTGATGTCTCCGTCCCCGACCCTATGCATTAGAGAGCCAAAGGCTGAGCCGTCCTCTAGCAGGACGCGGGGCATTGGCCCCGGCATGTTCCCTTGAGTTTCCGTCCGCCCTAAGACCTCATAGTCCGTGCCCAAAATGCTGTTCTTGGCGCTCTGCGCTTTAACGACACCCACCGATTGCGTGGGAGCCGACAGCACCTGAAGCTCGAAAGGTAGGCCATCGACTTTCAGAGAAACAAATTGCTCGTAGGGGAGACCGGACTGCGAATTCTCCGCTGACTGCGACTCTTCGACTGACTGAGGGAGAGCAGCAGGTGGGCTCACGGCTGACGACTGTGCTTGGTCGGGAGCGCAGCCTGCTGTGACGCCTGCTACCAGCAGTAGTGCTAAGAGTCTCTTGGAAGGCCTAGCCATCAGTAGTAGATCCCGTAGTCCTGCAAAAAGGGAGTGAAGGAAGGCAGTTTATGTGTGAACGTGTTCTTGGCGCCGTTGTAGTAATAGAAGTGCGCCGCGGGGTCAATGATGGTCAAGGTGTCTGTTGACGGGCTATAGCCCTCGATCGGCATGAGGTGGCTGAACGTCACGCGTGGGTGGTTGTTGTAGTGGGCTCCGGAAGCCCATTCCTGAGTGTCGACCACCACCGGCACGCCGCCAGCGGAAAAGCTCGCCTGGACCTTCTGCCGCAGGAACGTTGTCGTTGGGGCCTTGTGCTGAGAGTAGGAGGAGGTGCCCATCCAGCGGTTCATTCCCACGGAGAACTTCTGGTAGGCGAAAGCCGTTCGTCCATAGCGGTCAGTCTCCATATAGGAGTTGCTGGCAAGCGCTTTCTGACTAAGTTGAGTCCCCGAAGCGGAGCGCTTGTAGCCGAGGGCCGTCAAGATCGAGTACCCCGTGGCTGGGCCGCACCAATAGTTCGTTTGCTGGGCGACCCACTGCATGCCGAACCGGTATCCGTATCCCAACCATTTGCCGCTTCTGGCAAACGAGCTCACGCGCCCGTCGATTGTGTACGAACCGGTGACCATAGCTCCCGAGCTCTTGAGGTAGTACCAAACGCCTTTGAGTTTAACCCACCCGGTTTTCATGGCTCCTGAGGAGGTGAGGTAGTACCAAGTGCCTTTGAGTTTGACCCACCCGGTTTTCATGGCTCCTGAGGAGGTGAGGTAGTACCAAGTGCCTTTGAGTTTGACCCACCCGGTTTTCATGGCTCCTGAGGAGGTGAGGTAGTACCAAGTGCCTTTGA
>CAYFRT010000073.1:2552-7195 GCA_964345585.1 uncultured Actinomyces sp.
TGGCTCCTGAGGAGGTGAGGTAGTACCAAGTGCCTTTGAGTTTGACCCACCCGGTCTGCATTTCCCCCTCTGAATTCAGGTAGTACCAAATGCCTTTGAGTTTGACCCACCCGGTTTTCATGGCTCCTGAGGAGGTGAGGTAATACCAAGTGCCGTTGAGCTTGACCCAGCCCGTCAGCATTACTCCGGAAGAATTTAGGTAGTACCTTGAGCCTTTGTGCTCAACCCAGCCCGTTTGCTTCACTCCCGTTTCGTCCACGAAGTACCAGTTGCCGTTGGTCTTCACCCATTTGAAGGTCTGGGCGGGAGTGTCCGTGATGGACGCCAGCTCGATCCCGCTTTCGTCGCCATCCGCATCGTCGGCTGGTGGAACGGAGGGTACTGATTCCGAATCGTCAGTCTGCTCTGCACCCGCCAGGTCTCCGGTTTCTGGATCCACTGGGTCTGTGACCATGTCCCCAGCCTGCTCGCCGCCGGCTGCCTCTTCTACGCCCACCTCGGTCTCGTTCCCGCCGGTCTGCGCAACCTCTGCGGCAAGCGCTGCGGGAGCAATTAGAGACATCGCGACTGCTAGGGCCGCCGCGCGCACAGAAAGTCTCCCCTTACCGTGTTCTTTGCTGGAGGAAAAGACACGTCCAAGGGTGAAAAAACGAGAGTTCATTGGCACGTGTTTCAGCATAGGGAATCAAGAGTAACACCGCTTCCTACGAGGTCTCGCCGCCCTTGTGGCACTGTTACGAAACGGAAATGATAAGCCGTGGCGCTACCTTCCGGCATGCTCTTAGGAGCTTGACGGCTTGCCTGAACGGCTCGTGCGATGGTGTCGAGCGACTTCGTGCCGCAGTAACGGTAGACAACGCCGCGTTGCATCGGGGAGAGTACACGCTGCACGTGATGCTTATGGACCTCCACGGGACTGCGGCCCAATGTCAGGGTCGAACTGATTGCTAGACTGTACCGGTGCCCAAGCCCACACTTCTGGTGTCGACACTCCGGGAGGGCTGCAGCGCCGCCTCCCAGCGGATCCGAAGTTAGGAGTCACCAAAGTGTCAGGCCGAAAAGGAAGGAAAGGTCGGACAGTTCTTGTCCTGCTCACGGGGGCCTATCCTGCGAGCTCTGGTGACGCATCGTTTATCCAGCATGAGATTCACCAATTGGCCAAGCGGTTCGACGCCGTACATGTCTATAGTTTTGGCGCCATAGATGGCGAATTTTTGCCACTCCCAGAAAACGTGGAATACAAGGGCGCGTTGGCAAGCGTGCCGCGTTCTGCCGGTCTGAAGGGCCTGGTGCGGCCGCGTTCCCTGGCTCTGGCAGCCGAGGCGCTGACGCAGGAGCTTCGTGCAGGGAGAGTGAAGGGTCATGCTGGCCTCGTCCTGGGCAATATCTTCAGCGGGACCCGATTCGCCTCGGCAATTGTGGAGAATCTGGAACCAGATGACGAGGTCAGTGCATACGCTTTCTGGGGTACGGACGGAGCCATGGCGCTTCCTTTCCTCCCTCCGGATTTCAAGAAGACTATGCGCTTGCATCGATTCGATTTGTACGAGGAGGAGTCGGGGTTCCTTCCTCTGCGAGCGTCACTCTTTACGCAGTTAGACAACGTTGTTCCCATTTCCGAGGACGGTCGCCAGTACCTTGCAGGCCGCTATGGAAAGTTACTGGACGATAGCCGGTTGAGGCTCGCAAGGCTGGGAACCCGCGACCACGGAATTGGACCCGTCCCAGACGATGCAGACGGGTTCGCATTTGTCAGTTGTTCGTCTGTCATCCCCGTCAAGCGCGTCAAGTCGATCATTCCCGCCCTGCAGATCATTGCCCAAGACCGGCCAGTAACGTGGACTCATTTTGGGAGTGGAGATCTCTTTGACGAGCTGGCAGCCGAGGCGGCAGGCGCCTGCCAGACAACCCCGAACTTAATGATCCAGTTGCGCGGGCAGACTAACAATGACGAAATCGTCGAGTACTACCAGAAGAATCCCGTGCATGCCCTGGTCAACGTGTCGGATTCCGAGGGGGTCCCGGTGTCCATCATGGAGGCGCTGTCTTTCGGCATTCCCGTCGTGGCAACCGACGTGGGTGGGACGGGAGAGGTTGTCAGCCGCGACCTGAAGTCGGGAATCCTGCTGCCGAAACAACCCTCAGCGGAGTCCCTCGCAGATGCTCTCCAAGAAGTCGCGGTAAACCGGGACCAGTTTGATCCGCGTGCGGTCTGGGAACGCCTCTCAAACGCGGAGCACACGGCGCAGGAGATCGTCGACCTGGTGGCACTTCACGACCATGGCCACAAGCTCCCCTCCCGGAGTGGGCGGCCTCGAATGCTGATCGTGTCCTTCTCGGATATCCGTTCGGATGCGAGAGTGCTGAAGCAGGTGAACGAGTTTTCGCGCGACTTCGAAGTAACGACCTGTAGTTACGGTGATCGTCCAGAGGGAAGCACGCATCACGTCAAGATCCCCTCGGACCTGCTCTCCTGGAATTACAACCGCAAGGACCTGATGACTTTGCGCTATGAGAAGGCGTATTGGTCGAATGCGGCGGTCAAGTTCGCTGCCTCCCAGTTGGAAGGGCGGGACTTTGAAGTGGCGATTGCGGACGACATCGACACGGTTGGTTTGGCGCTTTCGGTGAACCCGCGTTTCGGCGTACATGCGGATTTGCATGAGTATGCACCGCGGGAGAAGGAACACCTCTTTCGCTGGCGAATGTTCGTTGCCCCATTCCGCAGCTGGCTTTGCGCAACTTTTCTGCCTGAATGCGCGAGCGTTACGACGGTGAGCGAGGGGATCGCCCGCGAGTACTCGTCCCGATTCGGTATCGAAGTTGGTTTGGCAATGAACGCGACGCCATATCAAGATCTGGAGCCAAACCCTGTTGCTCGGCCAATACGCCTGGTCCACTCGGGGGCTTGTCAACGCCGCCGCGACCTAGGAACGATGATCCAGGGGGTTATGGATTCCAGCAACGACGTTATTTTGGACCTGTATTTGACCCCGAATGACCCGCAGCATTTGCAGGAATTGAAGGACCTTTGTGCGGCCGATTCACGGATCACGATTCACGACCCGGTGCCATACGAGAATTTGGTGACGGTCCTGAACCAGTACGACGTTGGCATCTCACTGATTCCCCCGAATACATTCAACCTCCTTTACTCCTTGCCGAACAAGATCTTTGACTACATTCAGGCGCGAATCGGCGTGATCGTGGGTCCGAGTCCAGAGATGGCTTGGGTAGTCAAACGAGCGCAGAACGGTGCTGTTGCGGGCAACTTCGGCGCACAGGCCCTTACTCGGTTGATTGACCGCTTAGACGTGCAGGTCGTGTCTTCCTGGAAGAGGGCAAGCGATAGGGCAGCAGAGGAGTTTTCGGCAGGCCTGCAGACAGCCGTGTGGCGGTCCGCGATTGAAGAGATGATGGCGGAGACTCGCTGATGACAGTCCCACAAGTCGACATGGTGATTGCGTGCCACAACCCTGCAAGGCCAGTGGGACGGGCCATCGCTTCGGTGTTGAGGGGGACAAGGGCTCCCGTTCGCGTAACAGTTGTCGCACACAATGTTGCTACGACGGAGCTGCGGGCGGTTATTCCTGGAGATTTGCGAGACCAAGTTCGATACCTTGAGCTCGCCGACGGGATCCACTCTCCAGCGGGCCCGTTCGCGTTCGGGGTCCGGGAGGCTTCGGCCCCCTGGGTGTCGATCATGGGGTCGGATGACTGGCTTCAGCCGGGTGCGATAGATGAGTGGCTTTCGCATTCGGCACGGGCAGATGCCGTGATTCCGCGACTGATACATGACGCCGGCAAACCCGTTCGCACGCCTCCCGCAAGGCCGGGTTTGCACAAGTGGCGCGATG
Organism: uncultured Actinomyces sp.; assembly: GCA_964345585.1. Lineage (GTDB taxonomy): Bacteria > Actinomycetota > Actinomycetes > Actinomycetales > Actinomycetaceae > Scrofimicrobium. The sequence goes on from CAYFRT010000073.1 coordinate 6,410, forward strand.
CGGTGAAGGATCGGCTCTTCTATCGCAGTGCTCCTTTGGGCTTGATGAGAACGGAGTTCTTGGTCGAAAAAAGACTCGGCTTCGTTCCGGAGCTTCCGGTTGGCGAGGACCTGGAACTCTCGATTGCCCTCTATGCTCAGGGCCGCGTTCGAGTCCAACGTTCAGGGGCGGCCTACGTAATAGGGTCCTCGGCGAAGGACCGTGTCACCATGAGCCTTGCCCCACTTCAACGTGAACTTCAATGTGTTGACGCGGTGTGGAATGGCGTCGCTGAGTCGCTGTCGGTTGCCGAGAAGGTGGCGTTGGGCACCAAACTTCTACGAATTCACATTTTCGGTGCCGCTTATTATCGTGCTCAAGCCGAAAGATGGTTGGACGGCGATCGGGAGCAGATAGCGCGCGTCTCCCAGGCAATACTTGCGGCCGCGCCCGGATGCGAGGCTCCGCTGTCCCGTGCCGACCGGGACTTGCTGGATGCTCTTCTGGACACCGATATGCCCGATGCCGAGGTGAACCGATTAGCGTTGGCTCGCCGCAGATTCGGTCGACCAAACACTCTTCTGCCCCGAGAACTTGACCAGATCCTGAACAGAGAAGCGCCGTTGCGGTTCATGGTTGCTTCTGCTCTGGTCCGCTAAGAAGGAAAGACATGACAGCCAAAAGGTCGCTGCTGATCCTGAGCATCTCCGATATTTCCCAGGACGCACGTGTGCTCAAGCAGATTGCGTTGTTCGCGGATGATTGGGAAGTCACCACGTGCGGGTATGGGCCGAGGCCGCCGGGGGT
>CAYFRT010000074.1:0-6941 GCA_964345585.1 uncultured Actinomyces sp.
AGCAGTTCACTGACTGCGGGGAGCAGGTGGTTAGGGATTTCCAAATACATCGCTGCACTCTTTCTTGGTTGTTTACAAGGTGGTGGGGATTGCGGTGAGGTTCGCTGAGGAGAAGTAGGACCAGGTGATGTTGGACCCGGAACTGGAAATACTTTTCACCCACCCTTGGTTCAGGTAGGCGATCAGTGAGTTCACCCGCGAGATCAACGTGGTGATGCGGGCCATCACGTTCGTCATCTGGTAGTAGGAACCATTAGTCGTCAAATACAAGTGCGTACTGGAGAAACTGATGGCGGCCTTCCCTCCGCTGCCAACCCACGACGCGTACGCGGTCGAGGAAAGCGTGAAGTCTTGGAGGCTCACGCTCCGGTTGCCCGCGGTGTAGAAACTGTGGTTGTGGGCGTAGAGACCCATGGTGAGGTGGATGCCTTTTTGCCCGTAGAACGACCCCTTAGGATCCAAAGTCAGCATCGACGAGTAGGTGCCCGAGGTGCCGGTGCGGTACGCCCAAGAAATGAAGTCCCCTTCCCCGTTCAGATGGGTGACCATGCCCCGGACGGTGGTGGACCCTTCCTTGTAGGAAGTGCCCATCATCCCAACGAACCGGGTGCCGAAGTAGAAGTTCATTCCCGCCGACGTGATCGTCCCTTCCAACGAGTCCCCGCTGTACCAAGAGATCTTTGTTGGCGTGATCCGAATACTTGATGTCCAACCCGCCAACCCCACCTGGATAGCGTTCGCCGCCAATTTGTCGGCCGTGATACTCCCCGCCGCAATACGCGCCGCCAACAGGGTGCCGGTCGTAATCTTCGCAGCATCCAGAGAACTAATCTTGGCGTTGGTGATGGCCGCGTCCTTGATCATCGCCGTCAAAATAAAACCATTGGCAATCGTGAGCTTGTCGCTGGTTATGGACCCGGCGGCGATGCGGGCCGCGGCAAGCGTCCCGGTGTTGATCTTCGCCGCGTCCAACGACCCGATTTTCGCGTTGGTGATCGCGGCGTCTTTGATCATCGCCGTCGTAATAAACCCACTAGCAATCGTGAGCTTGTCCGAAGTGATGGACCCGGCTTGGATTCTTGCTGCTGCTAGGTAGCCGGTGGTGATCTTCGCGGCCGACAAGTCAGCGACCTTCGCATCCGTTACCGCCAGGTCACTGATCATCGCCGTCGCAATGAACCCATCAGCGACCGTGAGCTTGTCCGAAGTTATAGCCCCGGCCTCAATCCGAGCGGCAGCCAAATAGCCGGTCGTGACCTTCGCAGCATCCAAAGAACCGGTTTTCGCGTTAGTGATGGCCGCGTCAGCGATCATCACGGTCTTGATGAACCCTGCCGCGACCGTGAGCTTGTCCGAAGTTATGGCTCCGGACTGAATACGCGCCGCCGCTAAATACCCAGTGGCGATCTTGGAAGCGTCCAGGCTGCTGATTTTGGCGTTAGTGATCGCCGCATCTTTGATGGCAGCGGTGGTGATCACCCCGGCGTCGATTGTTGTCTCACCAGAGAGGTGGATGCGTCCCGCGGCGATGAGGATTGTTTCGGGTGAGAGATTGATCTGGGAGATGATCTCCCCACTCTTGACCCGCAGATTCACATTGCTTTCCAGGGCGGTGATCGCCGCCAACGTATCCGACTGGTAACCGGAGACTATTACCTTGTAAGCGGTGAGATCGTTGGTGGCATTGACCGCTTTCGTGAACGCCGCGTCTGCCCTCCCCTGAGCGGTTTTCACATCCGCTTGAGCTTCAGTGATGCCCTGGCTGATCGGTCCTACCTGAAGTTGAACGTCCCCGGCGACCTGGGCGGCTCCCGCCGCAACCATGGCGGTATCCGCAAGATCTTCCTCGGCGACGTTCAGGCGAGCCTCGAGATCCTTAGCAGTTTGGGTCACGGTGTTCGCGGTTTGTGTGGCCCCGGCAGCCACGGTTGTGGTTTCCGCCAGGTCTTCCTCAGCGACCTTGAGACGAGCCTCCAACTCTTTCGATGCCTCCAGCACGGAGTTGGCCGTTGCCTGGGCACCCTGGGCGGCCTCCTGCGCCTCCGCAATATCCGCTTGCGCAGCACCAATAGCGTCCGAGGCTTCCCTCGCCGCGGTCTGCGCTTCGGCTGCTGCTTGAGCGGCGGTTTGGACCTCAGTCTTAGCAATGTCGAGTTCGGCCTGGATCTGGGAATAGTTCAAGTCCGATGCCAGTGACACCCAGCCAGGCGTACCAGCATCGGTCTGGGTCCAAATCCAGATTTCAGTGAGTCCCCCGTTCTCCTTGAACCACACATCCCCAAGCTGCGGATTAGTTGGCTGCTTGGGGCCGTAGTAGTTCGTGTTCTTCCCCGACGCGCTCACAAGCGCGAAGTCCGCGAGTTCCCCAGCTGCCTGAGCCGCGTCACTGACCGCATTGACCTTAGAGACGAGCGACGTAAACTTGGCTGCCGCGGACCCCAGGGTGACTTTCACATAAGCGCCGGTGAGGGGGTCATACTCGTATGCCACGACCCGGGAGGTTAGGCGCGCTCCAAGACCTGCATGAATCATAGTCACCGTATCCCCAAGCAGAACGGCCTCCAGGTTTTGCAGGTCCGCATACTCGGCCGTGGAGGCGAGGTCAACGAAAGACACTGTGTATGACGCGGCAGGTTCGTCCACATGGTCTTCGCTGAACTGTAGTTTCGCCAAGCGCCGCAGTTCCGCATAAGCCCCAGTGAGGGTGAGTTCGTCTTCTTTTGGGGTTTCCCCCGCGGGGGCGGCTTTGACTTTCTCGAACCGCAGGACCCTTACGTGGGGCTGCTGGTACTGGCCGAGTTTCGGCGAGTCAACGTACAGCTCTGGCAACAACAAGCCGTCGAACCCGACCGGGAGGATCCTCGTGGTGACGGTGGAGAAGTCCAGGACAGACTTGTAGCCGGTGAGGTTCTTCCTATCCGAGATCACGACCCCACGGTCTGCGCCGCGGCGGGTTTGGTGGAGGATGTGGAAGTTGTCCCGCGTGTAATCCCCACCCAGGCGACTAATCAAAGTGTTGTCCGACCCGCCATCCAGGATCGCTGCTGCCACGCTCATTCGGACTATGCGGATGGTGGCGATCGGGCTGGTGGCTCCCTGCGAAGTGAACCCGGTCGGGAACTGGGAGGCACCCAACAACTGTATGAGTGCCTGCCCTGGGGTTTTGTTCACGATGAACGTGTCCGCCACCAGGTTGGTTGCCAGGTCGTAGAACACGTGCAAACACACCACATGCAGCATTGAATCCGTCTGGGCTTGGATTTCACTGACCCGAAACCCCTGCCGCGCAGTCATTCCCGGAACTGGCGTGGCGACAATGTTCTCCACTACAAGTAGGTCAGCATTTGGGGCGTCTGCCGGGTAGTCGAACTCGAAGGTGAACGCGCCGTTCAAATCCTCGGCGACAACTGGGTTGATGATGCTCGCGTCGAGAGTGGCGAGGCCGGAATAGGTGAAGTCGCGGGCCTCCGGGGTGTGAATGGTGATCACAGCATCCTCCAGTTCAGCTGAACAGTTACCTTCGTGACCCCACTCGAAGCTTTGATCGTGTTCGCCCCGACCGCGAGGACTGGGTAGTCGGGGGTGACGGCGTCGATCCCGGCTTTGGTGCCGACCCGGCACACCCGCAGAACAGAATCGATCGTGACCAGGCCCGTGGGGTTCTTGATGGTGAAGACTTGCCCGTTGATGGTGAGCGTGTGAGTGCCAGTTCCCTCCACCGTGATCACCAGCAACGAATACACGCTCCCAGGGTTCACTAGGTTCTTTCGGTCCGTGAACGAGGTTGTGGGCGAGTTTTTGAGGTAGGCGAAGGGTGCGAGCCGCATCTGAACGTCAAACACCCCCATCGTGGTGAGCACCTGCTGCAAGCCACTAACCACGGTGTTTTTCACCTGGTAGAACACACCAGGGCTGGCTGATAACTCCACCGTCTGCGCGCCCATCAAGGCGGCGGCAGCAGTCCGGTACTGACTGGTGAGGTCGTGGCCTTGGACTGCGACCTGAAAGCCCAGTTCTTGGTCCTCCCACCCCTGCAGACGCGTCAAGGTCCCTTCCCGCCCCAGTACTTCGAGGTGGTCGACGACTTGCTGGGAAGAAGGGATGGCCGGGGGTTTGGTGACACGTAACCCCAGGTCTTTTTCTGAGTGAATGGTCTGGTTGATCGTGAACGAACGCACCCCCAACGCCTCCCTTCTCGTTTTGTGCTGGTTTAGTGGCCTACGAGGAGGCCCTCCCGCCGCGACAAGGTCTGCAACCTTGCATCAATGCTCGGGGTCAATCGGCCCACCAATGCGCCGTCGTCGAGGACCACTCGCAGATCCAACGCCCCCAGCAGACTCGCTGCGACGGACGAAACCAGGGACTGCAAGTCAAACCCGCCACTGCCGCCACTACTGGTGAGGTCTGGGAAGGCGTGAGGGGCTGGGGTGAGGGTTGATAGGTTTCCGGTGTTGAAACTGGCGTTGGTGGTGATGGGAACGTTGATGCCTGCTTCGAGGCCACTCATTGCTCCCATCACGTCTTCCGCCATGTTTTGTGCGGCGTCTACTGCTTGGTGGCCGTCTTTGTTGATCGCCCCGGTGAGTCCGGCGACGAGCATTTGGCCGACCCACGCCATTTCTTTTGAGGGTGAGTTGATGCCGAAGAACCCGGTGATCCCATCCCAGATCCCACCGATCCAGCCCGACACGTTATCCCACAGCCACCCGGCCAGGCTTTGAATCCCGTTCCACAGGCCCCGCACCAAATCCCCACCAACGGACGCCATCTGGGATACGCCATCAGCGACTGCGCCGACAATCCCGGTGATGATTTGCGGGATCGCGGCGACGATCTGCCCGATGATCGTTGGCAGATTCTGTATCAAGGACACCAACAGTTGCACCCCGGCCGTGACGATCTGTGGGATCGCGGAGATCACCGCGGAGATGACCGAGGCGATGATTTGTGGGATCGCGGCAACCACGGTCACGATGATTTGTGGCAGCGCCCCAATCAAAGAGGTCAAGAGTCGCGGGCCCGCATCCGCGAGTTGCGGGATCGCCCCCAAAATCCCGCCTATTACTGAGGTGATGATTTGTGGGAGAACCGCAACAATCGAGGTGATGATCTGCGGGAGCGCCCCCACCAGGGAAGTGAGGAGTTGGATGCCCGTGTCAATGATCACGGGGATCCCGGTGAGGAGAAACTGGATGATCCCCTCAATGATCGCTGGCAAAGACTCGATAAGGATCGGCAAAGCGGCTAACAGGCCTTGGGCTAAACCAAGAATCAACTGCAAGGCTGCGTCCAGCAGGAGGGGAAGGTTCTCCACCAAACCCTGAACAATAGTTACCAGTGCTTCTACTGCTGCGGGAATCAGCTCCGGTAGCGCCTCCCCAATCCCCGAAACCAGGGTGGCGATAATCTGCACTGCCGCTTCCAACAAGGCCGGTAGTGCCTCGATGATTGCTTGGACTAGGGATACGACGAGGGTCAAAGCGGTGGCAGCGACCTCGGGAAGCACACTGATCAACCCATCCAACAAGGCCGTCAAGATACTCATGCCTGCCTCGACCACTACCGGTAGCTGCTCAGCAATGAAGGCGAGGGCTTCTTGGAGGATCCCCCCAAAAGCACTGATAACTGCCGGTGCACCGCCAGTTTCGAACGCGGCAGTTAGCTCATCGACCCAACCGTTCACCATCGGCAACACCGTCCCCGCCAAAGCAGTCGACAAGCCGAAAGCCAATAGGCCTTTGAGGTTCGCGACCCCGTCTTCCAGGGTTGCCATCTGTCCCGAGAAGGTTTGGGATTGGGCGTCCATAGCCCCGTAAAACCGGCCGCCCTCAGCCGTGGCGGACTCGAAAGCATCCGCGACCATCTGAGCGCTGATCGCTCCTTTACCCATTTCGTCTTTCAGTTCACCGATGCTTTTCCCGGTTTTACGGCTCATTTCCTCCAGCGGGTTGAACCCGGCGTTGATCATCTGGTTCAAGTCCTGGCCCGCGAGCTTCCCCGTAGACGACATCTGCGCAAACGCCAACGTCAGGGATTCGAGCTTGACGGCGTCACCCTGGGAAATATCGCCCAACTGGCCGAGCCTGAGTTGGGCTTCGTCGGCGCTCGCCCCGAACGCCATCAACGTTTGCGCGCCCTTCGCGAGGTCTTCCATCCCAAACGGGGTGCGCGCGGCCTCCGCTTTCAGGTTGTTCACTAGTTCTTGGGCTTTGGCTTGGTCTCCGAGCATGGTGGTGAAACTGGTGGTGTACTGCTCCATGCGAGCGTTGTAATCAACGCCGTCTTTCATCGCGTCCATGAAACCGCGACCAATAGTGGCGATCGCCCGCCCGATGCCCTTCACTCCCGCGACGATCGCTTCGGAGGCGAGGTTCGCTTTCAACATGTCACCAAACAGGCGGGTCTTGCCTGAGGTGTCATCCATTTCCCCGCCAAGGTCATCAACCTCGTCAGCCAGATCGTCCGTGTGCTTAGCGGCGTCTTTGAGTTCACCGCCAGCGTCGTCGGCCTCCGAACCCATAGAGTCCAAAGCCTTAGTGTTTTCCTCCAGCTCATCTTCAAGGCCGTTCAGTGCGGCCTCAGCGTTGTTGAGTTGGATCTGCCAGTTCTTCGTGCGCGCATCATTCTCACCAAACGACGCCGCACTATTCTCCAAAGCAGCCCGGAGGGTTTCGACCTTGGAGCGTTGCGCCTCGATCTCCTTGCCGAGGACCTGGTTCTTCGCGGTCAACGACTGGGTGGACTGCTCGTTCTTCCCAAACGAGGAAGCCACCAGTTTCAACTCCGACCCCAGCACCCTCATCTCACGGTTAATCTCGCCGATCGCTCGTTTGAACTCTCGTTCACCCTCCAAACCGATCTTCAAACCAAGAGACGAATCAGCCATTTTGGGACCTCCGAGAGTTTGGGCATCGCGACGGCGTGCCGTAGAGTCGTTCTAT
>CAYFRT010000075.1:0-6697 GCA_964345585.1 uncultured Actinomyces sp.
CGGAATGTAACTTATAAAGAGCCAACCGCCTTGAGGTGTCCGCTTGGCTGCTTATATAAAGCTAGCGCTTAGCGTTGTTAGGGGTCGTTAAGCCCTGGTCAATTGAAGTCTGTCTTTGTTTTATAACGGTCAAAATCGGGGCCGAGGAACCCTCGTCCTCCGCTGCCGCCGAAGAAGTTGTTGACAAAGGCGATAGGCACATTCAATCTCCGTGCAGGTTGTGATCGGTAGCCGGGAAGCAACAAAGATTTACGGCATGGACGGTGGTACCGAATTTCGGGGGCGAGAAGCGTCACCGCTGACTACGATCAAATATGTTGCCCAATGGCTACAGAGCCGCAAATTCAACCCGTTGCGATCAATGAACGCGGTGGTGCCTTGCTGGCGACCATGAACCATCAGTGTTTGGAGTGCAGAGTTTGTCGGTAGGTCGAAGTACGGTTGCCTACTGTCCGAAAACGGAAGGGGGTCCCTTTGCGATCAGGTGATCACGAGCGTTACGCACTCTCCTTCACTTCGGGGACGCTCCTGCTAAGAGAAGCGCAAGTTGCGGTTCCGCTGTACCTGCAACTGCGTGACTGGAAGAAGGTCAGAAGGGTTATCGAGGATGACAACCTGCTTCAGGCGCGGACCTCTACTTCCAGTGCTCGGCTTGCCCGGGAGACAGTTCAAAGACTTGCCGTGCTCAAGGATGCGGAGCTGGAAACGTTCGACGAACTGAGTCCTAGTGAACGCGGCTACCTAATGTGGGTGGCGGCTTGCCGGCGATATGTGTTCATCGGAGATTTCGCCGAGGACGTCGTTCGGGAGCGTTTTCTTCTGCTCACTCCAGGACTTAGCCACAAAGAGTTTGATCGTTTCGTCAGTTCCAAGTCGCTCTGGCGACCTGAACTCACTGAGTTGAAGGACTCCACCTTGAAGAAGCTCCGCGCAAATGTTTTCCGCATGCTGACGGAGGCAGATCTTTTATCTGACGGACAAATTCAACAGGCGGTTCTGTCCGACAGGACGCTTGGCCTTTTCAATGCGCAGGACCCAAGCGACATTCGCTTTCTGCCCGCCCGGGTGCCAATGGAGGTTACCAATGAACTCAGCTGAACTCGCACGCCAAGAGGAGCATGTTCGCAACGTTCTGGCTAGCGGTCGTTTCCTTCGAATGGAGGGACTTGCGAACGAGGTCCCCTTTTTTATCTACCCGTATGAACCTGGAGATGCCGTGGCAGTGGAGAAGGGGAAGCGGCGCACCATCAACTACCTTTCGAAGGCAGGCATCAGCGTTCGGGAGATAAACCTCTACGACTTGTCCGTCAACCTCCTAAAGGAACGGGGCGTATGGGATCGACTCTGCGCTCTGGAGGCAGAGCAAGAGAAAACGGACTTCCGTGAATTGCTGCAGGGCATGTTGGATCCTCAAGATCACTTGGCTCCGGCGATACGGGACCTGATCGATGACGGCGAATTCGACATCCTTTTTCTAACGGGAATCGGGGAAGTTTTTCCGTACATCCGATCCCACAATGTGCTCAATAATTTGCAGTCCGTTGTTACGGGGAAGCCAATGTTAATGTATTTCCCTGGCCGTTATGAATATTCCGAAACGCTGGGATCAACCCTGGTGCTCTTCGGGCAGCTCAAAGATGATCAGTATTACCGGGCTACTAACATCCTGGAACAGGAACCGTGAGCAAAATGCTTATAAAAGAGATATTTGAGAAGGACGTCCAGCGGCGTATAGAAGGTGTCATCAAGGCAGATGACGCTTCGCACCTCGAAACAGAAATCGAGGAATACGTCCTAACGAATGAAATTACCAGCGGGTTGGAACACCTTCTGGAGGAGTACACCAACTACGAAAACGCCAACGGAGTCTGGATCTCCGGTTTCTTCGGCTCAGGTAAGTCCCATTTGCTCAAGATGCTTGCCCATCTCCTGGGCGACGTAGATGGTCAAGACTATTCGCGTTCCAGTGTCGTGGAGGGCTTCAAGGAGAAAGCCAGCGACAGCGCATTTCTGCAGGCGTCGCTGACAAAATCCGAATCTATTCCATCAAAGAGCCTCCTATTCAACATTGACCAGAAAGCAACTCTGATCGCGAAAGACCAGACGGATGCCCTCTTGAAGGTTTTCGTCAAGGTGTTTGATGAGTCTCGTGGCTATTACGGCAATCAAGGACACGTAGCCAAATTTGAGGCTGACCTGGACGGCCGCGGCCAGTACCAGGAATTCAAGGACGCGTATGCACGGATCTCAGGGCGCCCCTGGGAACAGGGCCGCGAAGAAGGTGTCCTCGAAGAACACAACGTCGCCGCAGCATATGCGGAGGTTACGGGCCAGACAGAAGGCGCCCCCACCAATATTTTGACGAAGTACCGAAACGAATACGGAGTCTCGATCGAGGATTTCGCAGAAGACGTCAAGGCGTGGCTGGACAAGCAGGAGCCTGGCTTTCGGTTGAATTTCTTTGTCGATGAGGTAGGACAGTTCATCGGTAATGACACCAAACTGATGCTGAACTTACAGACAATCGCGGAATCGCTGAACACGAAGTGCAACGGTCAGGCATGGGTGTTCGTTACAAGCCAGGAAGACATGGAAAAGATCCTGGGCGACCGGACCAAGTGGCAGGCGAATGACTTTTCCAAGATTCAGGCCCGTTTCGAAACTCGATTGAAGTTGACAAGTGCGGATGTGGAAGAAGTCATCCGCAAACGCCTACTTTCAAAGAATGAAAAAGGCAAGGAAGTCCTTGACGTTCTGTGGGAGGGAGAGCACGGAAACTTCAAGACCCTGTTTGATTTTGTTGATGGGGCTAAGACGTACCGGAACTATCCGGATAGAGAACTTTTTGTAGGCACGTACCCGTTTGTGTCCTACCAATTCCCGTTGTTCCAGATGGCGATTGAATCGATTTCTGACCACAACGTGTTCGAAGGCCGCCATAGTTCCGTTGGTGAACGTTCAATGCTTGGCGTCGTCCAAGAAGTGGTTAAAGAAATCGCTGACGACCAGGTGGGAACGCTAGCCACGTTCGACCAGATGTTTTCTGGGATCCGGAAGTCCTTGAAGTCATCGGCACAGCGCGCCATCGATTTAGCGGAGCGCAACCTCGATGACGAACTCGCAATCCGATTACTGAAAGCATTGTTCCTCGTCAAGTACGTGGATGATTTCAAGGCGACTGCCCGGAACCTGACCGTGCTGGTGTATGACCACTTCGGCCTCGATCTTCCCGATCTCCATCGGCGCGTCCAGGAGTCACTGAACTTGCTGGAGGCGCAGACGTACATCCAGCGGAACGGAAATGTGTACGAGTACCTCACTGATCTCGAGCAGGACATGGAGAAGGAGATCAAGAACACCGATGTCAGTTCCATTGATGTAACCCATCGATTGCGTGAGATTCTTTCAAGTGACGTGATCAGGTCCAAGAAGGTTCGGTACGAAAAGAACAAACAGGACTTCGCGTTTGGATACAAACTTGACGATCATTCGATTGGCAACCAGTACGACCTTTCGCTCCATTTCATCACTCCGGCATACGAGTACGGATTCGAGGACGTTCGGTTGCAGTCTTCCGGCAGAGATGAGTTGCGCGTGGTTCTGGAGCCGGACGCCCGCCTGATGTCGGATCTTGGACTTCTCCTTCGTACCGAGAAGTACATCAAGCAGAAGCAAACCAGTTCTCTTTCTGCGAGTGAGCAGCGGATTTTGCAACACAAGGCAGCCCAAAAGAGTGAGCGGGAGAGGGAGCTTGTGGAGCGGGTTCGTGACGCCGTGAGCAATGCGAGGTTGATTATCAACGCCACGGAGGTGCAGTCTTCGTCTCAGGAGGCGCAAGCTCGCGTCATCGGAGCGTTCCAGGAATTGATCTCCCGTACATACGCACAACTCAAGTTGCTTGGTGACCGCGTCTATTCGGAGCAGCAGATTACGGATGCCGCGAATCCCGAACGATCCGGAGCAATAGACGGAACGGTGTTCCCGGAGCTTGCCAATGCGGCGGACGAAGTGCTTTCGTACGTGATTCAGCGCGAGCGTTTAGGTGAGCGGGCGACGGTGAAGTCGATCGTTGAAAACTTCCAGGCAAAGCCGTACGGGTGGGATTTGGCGTCGATTGAGGTTGTAATCGCGTGGCTGGTTGGCGACGGAAAGGTGTCGCTCAAGGTAGACAGCAACACCCTAAAGCGCAGCCAGATTAGCGAAGTGCTGTCCAACACCCACAAACATCCTTATACGTTCGTGGAGTTGCGGAAGGTCGTTGACGTACGCAAGGTCAGCGGCCTACGTTCGTTTTACCAGGCGTTCTTCGACGAGCCTGCGGCTCCTAAGGATCCGTTCGAGTTAGCGCACCAGGTTGCTGAGAATCTGCGCGTGCACCTTGAAAAACTCCAGGCGCTGGCTGAGGGCTCGAAATACCCGTTCGTTGCAGAGCTGGATCAGCCGATCGGTTTGCTAAAGCAGGTAGTCGGCAAGTCTGACGAGTGGTACTTGACGGAGTTTGACCAAGCCAAGCCTCTGCTGGACCAGAAGAACGACACGATCGACCCAATCCTGGCCTTTTTCAGCGGGGGACAACTCACGATTTACGACCAGGCGCAGAACATGCTCGCAACCAACGCGAGAAACCTTGCCTATCTCCCTGCCGGGAGTGAGGACGATGTGGTCGACAAGCTCGCGGATCGCGGCGCATTCCGGGGCGCAAAAATGGCCCACCTAAAAGCGGCCGTACTAGAACTGCAAGAGGCTATCGATAAGGAACTTGCCTCTCGGCGTAGCATCAGTCGTGAGTCGATTGAAGCGCGGCACAGCGACCTAACCCAAAGCATCCTGTACCAGAACGCAACTGCGGAAGCGCAACGTAAGGTCGATCAGCGGATTTCAGCGTTACTCCAAAAGATCGAGGATGAGACACAGATCGGTGCAGTCAACGAGATAGCGAATAACTTCGAGGACGAGGACTACACGGCAATCTTCGATTTCTTGGACGCCAATCAAAAATCGGAACCTGGACCGGATCAAGGGGGTCCCACGCCACTACGCCTGAAAGAAAAAGCCGAGTCGCGGACAGTGTCTCTGAAAACAGTCACGCAGGGCATGAGCGGAGTTCTCGAGAATGACGAAGACGTTGACCGGTACATGGAGGAACTGAGCCGAACGTTGCGTGAAACCATTCATTCTGGCAAACGAATTACGATTTAAGAGAGGCCGCAAGTGGAGACTGCACCGTTGAAAAGTTTCGCGACCTGGGCCCGCGTCGAGTTAATCAGTGAGGTGGAAGCACGCCTGGCCGCGGTTCTGGCGCCCGCCTCGGCTGAGCGGATTGAAAATCCAGAGACTGTCCGGTCGCTTGAATCAGCTATCGAAGAAGCTGGCGGCGGTGACATCGGTCGGAGAGCCGTCACGGACAGGGTTGCGTACACGTGGTTCAACCGAATCATCGCGCTCCGGTTCATGGACGCCAACGGATACACGACCGCCGGCATTGTCTCTCCCGAGCACGGACAGTCTGTTGGTCAGCCAGAGATCTTGGCAGATGCGAAGCGGGGCATGTTCGACCCTGATGTTGTCTCAGAGCAGGCGCAGGCCGCAGTGATGCAGCTCTTGGATGGCAGGCGTCCCAGCAACGACCCCCAGGGGGAGGCGTACCAGGTTCTTCTAGCCGAGTATTGCAACTATTGGAACCTCTCAATGCCGTTCATGTTTGAACGCGCCGGCGGCTACACCGACCTTCTAATTCCCGCGAACCTTCTGGCTGATGATTCACTCCTAGACCGGACGGTTGAAACCATGACTCCCGAGGTCTGCCGGGACGTCGAAGTCATCGGCTGGCTGTATCAGTTTTACATTTCGGAAAAGAAGGACGAGGTCTTCGCAGGGTTTAAGAAGAACAAGAAGGCCGGCGCCGATGAGATTCCGGCTGCCACGCAACTATTCACCCCCGACTGGATTGTTCGGTACCTCGTTGAGAACTCGGTTGGACGCCTGTGGATGTTGAACCACCCAAGTTCACGGCTCATCGACCAGATGGAGTACTACATCGAGCCAGTCGATGAGGAGACTGAGTTTCTCAAGATCAGCAGTCCTGAAGAACTGAAGATCATTGATCCCGCTTGCGGCTCCGGACACATGCTGACCTACTCATTCGACCTGCTCTACGCGATCTACGAGGAAGAAGGCTACGCCCCCTCAGAGATTCCCAGTCTTATCCTCACGCACAACCTGTACGGCACCGAGATTGATCAGCGAGCCGGTGCCCTAGCGGCTTTTGCCCTCACGATGAAAGCGAGAGCTAAACAACGCACCTTCTTCAGCAGGGACGTCGAGCCGAACATCTGTGTTCTTGAGCCAATCAGCTTCACCCGCGCCGAACTCGAACTCCTCCGGCCTCAGACACTGGCCTCCACCGACTTGGCTTTTTCGACCCATAAGGAGATCGACGCCTTCTGGAACCAGTTCGAACACGCCAACACATTCGGTTCACTTATTCGGCCAAATGCCGACCTCATTCAACCTCTCCGAGACCATCTAGAGACGCTTGACAAAGACCGCCTCGGCGCACCCGAACTCCGCGAGAACGCAGAGAGAGTCCTCAAGCAAGCCCTGTTCTTAACACGGCGTTACGATGTCGCCATCGCAAACCCGCCTTACATGGGTAGCAAGCAGATGAATGCTCTGCTTTCACAGTTTCTGAAGAAGA
>CAYFRT010000076.1:0-1923 GCA_964345585.1 uncultured Actinomyces sp.
CCCCCAACGGGATTCGAACCCGTGCCGCCGCCGTGAAAGGGCGGTGTCCTAGGCCGCTAGACGATGGGGGCCCGTCCAACCAAGGCCCTGCAGGGTCCTGATTGGACTACGAAATGATACGCGACCGAACCCCCTTCGACAAATCTGTGAAGGCACTTTTTCGCACTTCGCGACGAAAGACACACTACAGGGGTGGCGCGCGCGGCAGAACTCCTTGAAAACGCCCAGTGCTGGACTGGGATCGCGAGACCCCACGGACCATCAGCTCTGAACTTGGAAGTGCCTGCGGTTGCGGGGGCGACTTCGTAGGCTTGTGCTCATGGGAAACGCCGATGAACTGACAGACGTCGTGGCTGAAATTGCGCCCTCAGACCTGGCGGGACTGTTTGCCACCACCATCGCTGGGGCGCTCATCGGGTTTCTGGTCGCAGTCGCCGTGCTCGTCGGAATCCGCCTGCAAGGCAAACACTCCCTCATGGCCAAGCGGGTGTACCAACGCATCCGCCTTTCGACAGCCGTGGACTTCACCATTATTGGCACCTTTACGGGGTTCGCTCTGGGCGGCCCCGAGGAGGTTCCCGACTGGTACCTAGGGGTGCGGCACGGACTCCTCATCCTGTTGATAATTGCGACGGGGTGGTTGGGCTACGCAGCCCTAGGACTCCTAAAAGACGCCGTCGTTCTCACCGACCCGACAAGTGGGAGAGACGCCCGCCGGTTCCGCACACAAGCGCAGGTGCTCCGACTGGTTCTTCAAGTCGTCGACGTTGCACTCACCATCATCCTCGTACTACTAACATTCCCCGGGGCTCGTGCTCCGATGGCATCGCTGTTGGCGTCGGCGGGTGTCATCTCGGTGATCGTTGGTATTGCCGCACAGTCGACGATGGCCAACATGATGGCCGGCGTGCAATTGGCGTTCACGGACGCGCTCCGTGTGGGTGACACGGTGCGGTTGGCTGGGGAAACAGACCCGGGAACCGTAGAGGAAATCACTTTGAACTACGTTGTGGTTCGCACCTGGGACGAACGCCGGCTGCTGGTGCCGTCCAGCACGTTCACTGACAACACGTTCGAGAACTGGACGCGTCGGGCATCTAAGCAGCTGGGCTACTTCGAAATGCAACTCGACTGGACCGCTCCTATGGCCGAGATCCGCGCTGAAGTGGAACGGCTAGTCTTCGCCACGTCGCTTTGGGACAAGCGGAACTGGACCGTCCAGGTCATGGATCTTCAGGGCCCCTATATGACTGTGCGGGTGGTCGCATCCGCGGAGAACTACGGGAAGCTCCTCGATCTGAGGTCCTATCTCAGGGAGAACCTGGTCGCGTGGATCCGCGCAAACGCGCCCTGGGCAATCCCGCGTGAACGTGTCATCACAAGTTCTGAGGACGAACGAGGGCTTCAGTGGCCGACCGACGAGATCCGGGAACAGTACCTGGCTAACCCCACCTTCACAGGCCCGTTGGGCGGCGGTTTCATGAGGCAGGAGCAGCAGAAGAAAATCCTCGAAGACACGGGCGTGGATGTGGAGGACCCCGCGGCCGTTAAGAAGGCCACTACGGAGAAGCAAGAAGTGCTCTCCGGTGGGAACGTCGACCAGTTGTTGCAGCGGCTCCCGGGAACGGAAGACCCCTATGACCATCCGGTTCCCAAGAGTCTCCAACAACTAGAGCCGGGGCACATGCTCTTCTCGGGGACCCCTGAGAACGAGGAACGAGCGAAAATGTACAAGGGTCCCGGCGACGACGTTTTGGCGGACCGGGAGGCGCGGAGCGAGGCACGCCGCAAAGTCGAGCAGGACAAACTCCCGCCGGAGCTTGAAGCAAAGCGGCCCTCCAAGGCTCAGCCGGCGCCAACACAAACGCCGCAACCGACGGAATCAACGAAGCCAACAGATCCAACAGAATCAACGAAGCCAAC
>CAYFRT010000076.1:2023-3557 GCA_964345585.1 uncultured Actinomyces sp.
GATGACCAGGCTTAGGGACACTAGGCGTAGCAAAGTGTCGGAGCTGGCGGGTAACCTCGTCGAATGACAAGTGGCCGCATAAATCGGGGGAGTGGGCTGCCAGTGCCGCTCCTTTTCGTCGGCTCGGGAATCTTCCAGTACATCGGGGCTGCCGTTGCTGTCGGACTTTTCACCCTGATGAGTCCGCTAGGCGTGGTGTGGTGGCGGGTGGCTCTGGGGGCAGTAGTTCTCGCGCTGTTGTGGCGACCGTGGCGGCAGGAATGGACCCCTCGGGCGTTGGCTCTCGCAGCCATCTTCGGGGTTTCTTTGGCGGTCATGAACGGGTTGTTTTATGAGGCCATTGCGCGTTTGCCCCTTGGAACAGTTGTTGCGATCGAGTTCCTGGGGCCTGTCGTCGTGGCAGTAATCCGGGGCGAGGGCATGCTCCCACGGATCGCGGCGGCCTTGGCGCTTGCGGGCATCATTTTGATCGGCGGGTGGGGAATCGACTTGGGTGCCCCGCAGGCCACTGCAGGGTTTTTGTTCGCCTTGGGCGCGGCGGGTTCATGGGCGGCATACATTCTGCTGGGCTCGTATATATCGGGACGAGGGGCCCCGCACAGACGTGTCGGATCAAGCAGAGCGGAATCTGACAGGGCCGAATCGCATGGGGCCGAGTCGAGTGGGGACGAGTCTCATGGGCCCGAGTCGAGTGGGGCCGGGTCAAGCAGAGCGGGTGGAAAAGGATCGGGGAGAAAAGGAGCGCTGCCACCTACGATGACTGGGCCGTCACTGGCCATGGGGGCGCTGTTCGCTGCAGTCGTGTCTTTGCCGTTCTTATATGGCGAGGCGTTCCGCGTTGACTTCACTTGGATTCTGGTTGTGATGCTGGCTGCCGTAGGAGTGTTCTCCACGGCTGTCCCGTATTCGATTGAGGCCATCGCTTTCGGACGCATCCCCGCAGATACTTTCGCATTGCTTACAGCGTTGCTGCCGGCCACCTCTACTTTCGTGGGGGCCATCATGCTGCGGCAGATCCCGAATGGATTTGAGCTTTTGGGGTTGCTCCTTGTCTCGGTTGCAGTTTGGATGGCAACTAGGGCTCCCCAACACGCGTTGGAAGAAGCTGCTCGGCCCGGCCGCGACGCCGATCCTGAGGACGTGGGGCCAGATGCGGGACAGAGTCTGGGACGAGGTGCGGGACAGAGTCTGGGACCAGACGTGAGAGGAAAGAGGTAACAGTGGACTTTCTCTGGATGACCATCGTTGGAGGTTTGACGGGGCTGCTGGCAAGCATCTTCGTCAAAGGCTCGGACGCGGTGGGGTTTGTGTGGATCATTATTCTGGGTGCGTTCGGATATGGCCTCGGAGGAGGCCTTGTTTACGCCTTAGGCGGGTCGGTTGTTCTCCAGTGGATTGTCGGAATCGTGGTGACGGCACTTTTTCTGGGCGGCTATATCTGGTTCGCCAACAACCGCTCGGGGCTGAGTGAAGACTAGGTCTGGGTAGAGAGGTGTGGCCCTCAACAGAGAGGGCGCGGCAGCGCAGGAACAGC
>CAYFRT010000076.1:3657-6383 GCA_964345585.1 uncultured Actinomyces sp.
AACAGGAGGACAAACATGTGTCGTTGGATGGCATACACGGGAGCGCCGATCACGGTGGATGCCTTGGTCTCCAAGCCGGACCATTCCCTCATCCACCAAAGTCTCAACGCCCGACAGCTGGCTCTACCCGGGGTGTCCTTCGCACGCCAGTTTCCCGGCAATGACTTCCCGACACAGGGGGAGGGATATGGGGTCGCGTGGGTGGGTCGTGATGGAAACCTCGGACATATCCGCGACACGGTTCCCGCTTGGGACTCCCAGAATCTGGTGCACCTCGTCTCCCAGATTGAGAGCCCCTGCTTCCTGGCGCATGTCCGCGCGGCTCCGGGAGGCTCGCTCAGCACGGACAACAACCACCCCTTCGTGCACGATGGTTGGATGTTCCAACACAATGGCGGGGTGGGGGACTTCCTGAAGCTGAAGCGCGACCTGGTCATGGACGTGGATCCGAGCCTTTACCCGTTTATCGATGGGAACACTGACAGTGAGACCTTGTTCTATCTGAGTCTTACCTACGGCCTTGCGAATGATCCTGCGGGGGCGCTTCGTAGAATGCACGACCGGGTCCAGCAGGCCCGGCTGGACCACGGTGTGACAGCGGCGTTCACGGGGACTTTCGCGGCGTCCGATGGAGAGCAGATCTTCACGATGCGGGTGGTGAGCGAGGAAGGCTTGGCCAAAGGCGACCAGGCCGAAGCCCCGACGCTCTACTACGCAACAGGTCCGTTTGAAATCACGGCAGGTGACGGGCCGAAGATCCAGATCCCACAGCACGCTCACGTAATTGCGTCGGAGCCGGCGGAACTCCACTATTCCCCTCGTACTTGGCGCCAAATTGAAAACTTGACGATCGGTCAGTTCCGCGTTGGCGAGGAGCCTCTGTTCACCACTCTGTGATCCCGCGCCTCCCACCGCCGTGAGACGGAACCCGGAGCGTGGGAGACAGTGGTAAGAATTGTTGTCATGGCCCAAGATCCTCTGCTTTTGACTCACAACCACGGCTGTTTGGTTGTCCACGGCCCCGACAGTGAGGGCATTGTTTCTGCTGTGACAACGATGTTGGCCTCCAACGGTGCGAACATCCTGTCGCTGGATCAGTACGCAGACAATGAGCAGGGAGGCAGCTTCTACCAGCGGATTGTGTTCTACAAGCCGAACTTTGTTGGAGTTCTCCCGGAGTTCAAGGAGGAGATCGCCAAGACTCTGAAGCCTTTCGGGCTGAACTGGTCGTTGCGGGACATGGGGGTCCCGAAGCGGATGGCCATTCTGGCTTCCAAACAAGACCACTGCCTTCTGGATCTTCTGTGGCGTCACCGCCGCGGCGAGCTGCCCGTCACCATCCCCATGGTCATCTCCAACCACACGGACTCCGCCGAGGATGTCCGGTCTTTCTCCATCCCGTTCTTCCACGTTCCCTCTCAGTCTGGGCCGGACAAGTCGGCAGCGGAGGCGGAGATTCTCAGCCTCCTCAAGGGCAACGTCGACTTTGTTGTGCTCGCCCGCTACATGCAGATTCTGTCCAGCGACTTCCTGAAAGAGGTGGGGGTGCCGGTTATCAACATCCACCACTCTTTCCTGCCCGCTTTCATCGGCGCGAACCCGTACAAGAAGGCGAAGGAACGCGGTGTCAAACTTATCGGTGCCACCTCCCACTACGTGACGGAGGATTTGGACGAGGGGCCCATTATCGACCAAGACACCATTCGCGTCAGCCACAAGGAGTCAGTGGCGGAACTGGCTCGAAGGGGCGCCGACGTTGAGAGGCAGGTTCTGTCACGGGCGGTGCTGTGGCACGCTCAAGACAGGGTGATTCGGGACGGGAATCAGACGATCGTCTTCTGATTTTTGTACGAGGCCACCATCATTTTCTGCGCGCATCTGCGTCAATGAATCGCCAGGGCTCGTCCCTGGTTGTTGCTTTCGGAATGCCGATACGAGGGGTAGCGCGGATGTCGACCGCCTCGGTGGCCTCCGTAATGAAGAGTGCGTTCTCGCCGGTATCGACGGTTAGGTCGGCGCCGTACTCCTCGCCCGTGATGTTGAACGCCTGACAGAGTTTCCCCGGACCGTCGGCCAGGGCTTTGGCGCCGCCGCGAAGTTCCCGCATCACCTCGGCCCCCTGGATTGGTTGGATGCCGCGGATGAGGACCGCCTCGCCCACCCCCTCGGGACCCGCGACGGCGTTCATGCACCAATACATGCCGTAGATGAAGTAGACGTATGCGTGACCGGGCGGACCGAACATGGCGCGGGTGCGGCGTGTTTTCCCGCGGAAGGCGTGGGCGGCGTCGTCGATGTGACCGAGGTAGCCTTCGGTCTCGGTAATCCTGCCGATCAGTTCCACCTGCTCCCCATTGAAGGTGAGGCGGCGGTGAAGGTGGGCTCCGACGAGCCCTCGGGCAACCTCCAGTGTTTCGCGATCATAGAAGTCGCGCGGCAGGATCAGGCCGGTGTGGTCCCCCAGCGCGGGAGAAATGCCCGGTTTCTGGCTGGCTCGATGTGGTCGCGAGGTTTTCGTCATCTCTGGCAATGGTAGTGAATGAGTGTGATGGTTGTGCGCGGGCCCGGCCGGTGTTCCGGAGCGTCGTGGGCGTTAGGGGCGCCGATTCGGTGGTGTTGACCACGAAGTCGCCCGAGGCTTTTCACCTGGCAACACCCCTACGCGTTCTGTCGGAGGGCGTTGTTATCCTTGGTCATCCTGGTAGGCCTGTAGGTAAATGAGGCTG
>CAYFRT010000077.1:0-6316 GCA_964345585.1 uncultured Actinomyces sp.
AGAGCTCCGGGAAGCACATTAGGGACAGGGAACAGTGTTGTGAAACAAGGTGGGTGCCCCCGCTGATGATCTTGAGGTAGCCGCTGGCAGTTGAGTCGTGTTGCGTGAGGTCCTGCTACAGCTGCCAATACCAGTGACACAATTTTCCTTGACAGTCCCATCGGAGTGAGGACAAGCGTGGTTATGGCGAGGACACGTGGGAAGCATCCCGCTGACTCCGAACAAGATGACACCCACTGGGGAGCACATGAAGGGCAGGAAGTCTTCAGGGACAGAGAAACGTCCCATGGTATCCAAGCAAGATTGGCAATCGCGGGGCAAAAGGCATTCTGCCCCGCAGCGGGCGTGGTGGACGGAACGGGGCGCTTAGTGAGTTTGTTTGAAGGCGGGTACCATCGAGGGGTACTCGTGAAGAAGCCCGACACCAAGGGCAGGGGGAGGACTACTCATGGCCGACGAAGGACGCCAACGGCGGGTTGCAGAGAGAATCCGCATGTCCGTTGCTCAGACCTTGGAGCGTAAGGTCAAAGATCCTCGCCTGGGGTTTATGACGATCACGGATGTTCGTGTCACAGGGGATTTACAGCACGCAACCATTTACTACACGGTGCTTGGAGATGAGAAGGAAGAGCGTTCGACTCGTCGTGCGCTGGAGTCCGCAAAGGGTCTTATCCGCTCTGAGGTGGGCGCCACCTTGGGTACCCGGCTGACCCCGACAATCTCTTTCCAGCTCGATTCTTTGCCTGAATCTGCGGCTTCCATTGAGGATGCACTTCGGGCGGCGAAGGAAAGGGACGCGGCGATCCGCAAGGAAGCTGAAGGTAAGAGCTTCGCGGGGGATGAATCTCCCTACAAGGAACCCCATGTTCGTGGTGGCGAAGAATCCGACAAGGCAGATACTGATATCGACGATGAGGCCTGATGGTGCGTCGAAAGCAGACCCGGTTGGTTTGCTGGTAGTCGACAAACCTCTCGGTATAACCAGCCACGGGGTTGTCTCGCAGATCCGCAGGCTTGCAGGTACTCGGCGTGTAGGGCACGCGGGCACTTTGGATCCCGACGCGAGTGGGGTTTTGGTTCTCGGTTTGGGGCGTGCGACGAAGCTTCTTGGTTACATTGCGGGTTCCTCGAAGGAATATGTGGCAACCATCCGGTTGGGAGTTTCCACTGTTACCGACGACGCTGCCGGATCTCCCCTCGACGCCCCCGGCTGGAAGAACCCGGAGCGTAACAAGACCGATGCCACCGCCCTGATCGAAGAAGCCATGACCCGGTTCCGGGGCAGCATTGAGCAGATTCCCTCCACGGTCAGCGCTATAAAGGTTGATGGTAAGCGGGCGTATGCGCGTGCTCGGGCGGGCGAGGATGTGGTTTTGAAGCCACGTGCGGTAACGGTGGACAGGTTTGAGATCGTCCGCAACGGGGCAGAAAGCCCACTCCGTTTCGAAGACGTGGTCGTGGAACTTGAGAACCAGCCGGCAAGAACGGTCCGGGTGGTAGACGTAGATGTTCACGTGGAATGCTCAACTGGTACGTACGTCCGCGCGTTGGCGAGGGACCTTGGTGAAGCCCTGGGCACGGCCGGTCACCTGACGGCGCTTAGAAGAACGCGCGTGGGGCCTTGGACCATCGAAGACGCGGTGACACTTGAGGGGCTGTGGGCGGCATCGGAGGAGGGCCAGCCGTTGCCGCTGATCAGCCTTGATCAAGGGGCACTTCGCGTGTTGGAAAACGTTTTGGTCTCCCAAGAGGGTGCCGACAGATTCGCTCACGGGGTTGCTCCGGCGCCGGCAGAATGCGTCAACCTTCCGGAGGGGATCCTAGAAGATGATGGTCACGTAGTTGCCTTGTCCGCGGTTGGTGAACCTCATCGTGTGCTTGGTCTGTTGCGTGTCCAGGACGGTAGATTTAAGACTCAGAGCGTGATCGTGGCCCGCTGAGGGCAGCCCGGCACGCGACAACTAGAAATGACAATCAGAAACGACGGCAAGGAGAAAACCATGAGCGCAGACAAGGAAAAGAGCGGCGGCTGCGGCTGCGGCGGATGCGGTTGTGGCGGCGGGAAGAACAAGGTCCGCGAAGGTGAACCTGTTGATGATGAGGGTCGCATCAACTTGGGGCTCAAAGCAGCGGCCGAGTAGTTCGCTTTGAAGGTTTGGACCTCCCTGGCAGACGTTCCCGGCAGACAACGAAGCGTTGTGACTATCGGGAACTTTGACGGGATGCATTTTGGGCACAAGCGCGTTATTGCAGCCTGCGTTGATCGTGCTGAGAAACAAGGGGTGGACTCGGTCGCAGTCACCTTTGATCCGCATCCGAAGTCGGTGCATTCTCCCGGCAGCCCCACCCCGCTGATCATGTCGTTGGCAACCCGATTGGACGCTATGGCAACAACTGGGCTTTCAGCGGCGCTGATAGTGCACTACGACGCTTCTGTGTACACGTTGGAGCCAGAAGAGTTTGTTGCGGAGTATCTGGTTGATCGGCTTGGGGCCCTGGAAGTGGTGGTTGGCGAAGACTTCCGCTTCGGCAGGGGAAATGCCGGCAACATCCAGACGCTTCAGGCACTTGGTCACCGCTATGGCTTCACCGTGACCATGGTTGCTGATATTGAGGACGGATCGGGCCGTAGGTGGTCATCGTCCTGGGTCCGCGAACTGCTGGCGGAGGGGAGGGTGGACGAGGCAGCCTCGGTCCTCGGACACCCATACCGGCTGGTTGGGACTGTAGAACACGGTCAAAAGCGTGGCAGGAAGCTTGGGTTCCCCACCGCTAATCTCCAGGCCGGCCGGAACGTTCTGGCCCCAGCTGACGGCGTGTACGCGGGCTGGCTGGTTCGTGACGTCCCTGGCCAAACGGATGCCCAAGAGTTTCTTCCCGCTGCAATCTCCGTGGGTTCCAACCCCCAATTTGAGGGGACGGACCGAACTGTTGAAGCGCACGTGCTTGGACGCGACGACTTGGACCTGTACGGCCAGGAGGTCGCTGTCGTGTTCACCAAACGTCTTCGACCAATGATGAAGTTCGATTCCGTCGAGGGGCTTAAACAGCAGATGGACGAGGATCTGAGAGCAACCGCCGCTTCCCTTGGAAGCCGAGTCGCAGAGCGGGTAAACCCCGAAAACGTGACAGCGGGACTTAAGGGCTGAGTGCCTCATATCACTTAGTGACATTGGGTGTTCCATCCCTCAGATGGAGTTTGGGCGCCCCCAGCGGTGATAGCCTGACAGACGCCGTCAGATCGGCCACGGTGCCACTGCCCGGGTGAACCAGCCCCGGCGCTCCGTGCAACGACATGAAAGGGAGAGCCCATGGCTTTGACCAAGGAAGATAAGCAGAGAATCATTTCGGAATACGCGACTCACGAAGGTGACACGGGATCTCCTGAGGTGCAGGTCGCGCTGCTAACCGAACGAATCAAGGAACTGACCGAGCACTCTAAGACCCACCCGCACGACCACAACTCAAGGCGTGGTCTGATGCTGATGGTTGGGCATCGTCGTCAGCTCCTGGAGTACCTGCAGACCGTGGATATCGAGCGATACCGCGATCTGATCAAGCGTCTGGGGCTGCGTCGATAATGACAGCCCGGCCCGTTTCCGCTTGGAGACGGGCCGAATCTGTGTCTGGATAAGACCACTTTCCGGGAAGTCAGGTTAGGGCGGTTTTCGACAGTGGCTTTCGGAGCCAATAGCGATTCTTCGCGGTTGTAGTTCCGAGGGCTTCGATCGAAGGCCGACAACTGATTCTCCCAAGCAAGATGAAGTAGCAAAAATAGGAGAAATACATATGTCGGAAGACATGAAGAACGGTGAGGCGCAGGTTCACGATGGCATCGTGACCGCCGAAGCCGTTATTGACAACGGTGCGTACGGAAAGCGCACCATCCGGTTTGAAACCGGAAGACTGGCCCTTCAGGCCGCAGGTAGCGCAGTTGCCTACCTGGATGACGAAACGATGGTGCTGTCCACTACCGCTGTTGGCAAGCACCCTCGCGACCAGTTCGACTTCTTCCCCCTAACCGTGGATGTTGAAGAACGCCAGTATGCGATTGGCCGCATCCCCGGATCGTTCTTCCGTCGTGAAGGACGACCCACCACGGAAGCGATCCTCGCTTGCCGTCTGATTGACCGCCCGCTGCGCCCCGGCTTTGTTAAGGGCCTGCGCAACGAGGTCCAGGTTGTTGAAACCGTCCTTGCCGTTGACCCTGACGACCCCTACGACGTTTTGGCAATCAACGCGGCGTCCATGTCGACCCAGATTGCTGGGCTGCCGTTCACGGGTCCCGTGGCAGGCACCCGGCTGGCGCTGATCGACGGAAACTGGGTTGCATTCCCTCGTCACTCGGAGATGGAACGCTCCGTGTTCAACATGGTCGTGGCCGGCCGCATCATCACAGATGAGGCAGGCAATGAAGACATCGCCATCATGATGGTTGAAGCCGGCGGTGGCGATAACCAGTGGGAGCTGATCCAGCAGGGACAGCCGAAGCCGGACGAGTCCATCGTTGCCAGCGGCCTAGAAGCCGCCAAGCCCTTCCTGCGTGAGCTGTGCCTGGCACAAATCGCTGTTGCTGAGAAGGCATCAAAGGAGACTACAGAGTTCCCGCTGTTCCTTGACTACACCGACGAAGAGTACGACGCCGTCAAGGAAGTCGTTGGGGACCGCATGGCGAAGGCCCTTCTAACTGACGGGAAGCTCGCACGCCTCGAAGCGATCGAAGAAGTCAAGGACGCTGCGATTGGCGCTCTGATTGAGCGTTTCCCCGACTCGGAGAAGGCACTCAAGGCCGCTCTGCGTGACCTGGAGAAGGCAGCCATCCGTGAGCGCACCCTGCGTGACGGAATCCGTGTTGACGGCCGTACCCCCACAGAGATCCGGTCTTTGTCGGCAGAGGTTGAGGTTGTTCCTCGCGTGCACGGTTCCGCTCTGTTTGAGCGTGGCGAAACGCAGATTCTGGGTGTTACAACCCTCGCGATGCTGCGGATGGAGCAGCAGATCGACGATCTGAGCCCTCGTACGCATAAGCGCTACATGCACAACTACAACTTCCCCCCTTACTCGACTGGTGAAACTGGTCGCGTTGGCTCCCCGAAGCGCCGCGAAATCGGCCACGGTGACTTGGCTGAGCGTTCGCTTCGGCCCGTCCTGCCCTCGCGCGAAGAGTTCCCCTACGCGATCCGTCAGGTGTCCGAGGCCCTTGGGTCCAACGGCTCCACCTCAATGGGCTCTGTCTGCGCGTCGACACTGTCGCTACTGGGCGCCGGTGTTCCATTGCGCGCCACTGTTGCTGGTATCGCGATGGGTCTGATGACGGGTGAGATCGATGGGGAACAGCGCTCTGTGACCCTCACCGACATCCTCGGGATGGAAGACGGCTTCGGCGACATGGACTTCAAGGTCGCAGGCACACGTGACTTCATCACGGCACTCCAGCTTGACACCAAGCTTGACGGCATCGACTCTGACGTTCTGAAGTCGGCGCTGGGCCAGGCACGCGATGCGCGCTTATACATTCTGGATGTTCTCGAGGAAGCAATCGACGCACCTGAAGAGATGTCGGCGCATGCGCCTCGAATCATCTCGGTCACCGTTCCCGTTGACAAGATCGGCGAGGTCATTGGTCCCAAGGGCAAGATGATCAACCAGATCCAGGAAGACACCGGCGCGGAACTGACGATTGAAGACGACGGCACTGTTTACATTGGTGCGGCAACGGGTGAGTCTGCTGAGGCAGCCCGCAACATGGTCAACCAGATCGCTAACCCGCAGATGCCTGAGGTAGGGGAACGGTTCGTGGGCACCGTCGTCAAGACGACATCCTTCGGCGCGTTCATTTCCTTGACCCCGGGTAAGGATGGCCTGCTCCACATCTCGCAGATTCGTCGCCTTGTCGGCGGAAAGCGCGTGGAGAACGTTGATGACGTTTTGCAGGTCGGCCAGAAGGTTGAAGTTGAGATCGCTGAGATCGACGACCGCGGCAAGCTCTCACTGCACGCCGTTGTCGACGACGAGGAAGCCGGCAATGCTCCTGCTGAGGAGGGCAGCCGCGACCGCGACCGCGCCCCGCGTAACCGCGAGGGAGGCGGCGACCGTCGCCCTCGCCAGCGCAACCGCAGGCGCCGGAGCGACGACGAGAACAAGTAGCAAACCTGGAGCGCTTCGCGCGGGAAACCGCAACGTAGTGCTCTAGAGATGTGGCCCGGGTGGATTAGTCTGCCCGGGCCTCTTGTTTCGGTCCGCACGTTCAAGCCCCGACATTTGTGGGCGAGAGCCTGAGGGCTTTGCTGCCTCAAGCGGCGCGTCCGGCGACTTT
>CAYFRT010000078.1:0-6297 GCA_964345585.1 uncultured Actinomyces sp.
CTCGCGCACTCGCGTATTCCGTGATGTAGACGGCGGCGGCAATACCAATCGGGATGGAGAGGATCATCGCTGTCCCGGTGATTTGCAGGGTACCCATGAGGGCGTGCAACGCGCCCCCACCCGCACCCGTGATGCCCCGCATTGAGTGAGTGAAAAACTCTGCGTCCAGACGTTTCATTCCGCGTGCAACGGTTACAGCAAGGATGGAAACCAGTGGGAGTATTGCGACCAGGAACCCCACCCCAAGGAGGAGGGTTGCCAGGTGATTGCGCAGCCTGCGGGCGGAGACTGAGCGACGAACGAAGGTTTGACCAATCATTAGGCCCCTCTGGTGTTTCTGCGCGCTAACAGGCGGGCAATGAGGTTGACAGCAAGCGTGATCGCAAAGAGCACCAGCCCGCTGGCCAGTAGAGCACTCACACCTAACCCCGTTGATTCAGGGAACTGCAGGGCGATGTTGCTAGCGATCGTCGATGGGTTGGCTGGGGTGAGCAGCGCGAAGTCCACGACAAGTGCGGGGGAGAGCACCATCGCCACGGCCATGGTTTCTCCGAGCGCTCGCGCGAGCCCGAGTAGCACTGCCGAGATGACCCCACTGCGCGCACTGGGGAGGACCGCGGTGCGGATCATCTCCCACTTCGTTGCGCCCAGCGCGAGGGCTGCCTCCTCGGTCAACTTTGGCGTAGCGAGGAAGACTTCGCGGGACATAGCCGTCATGATCGGTAGCACCATGATGGCAAGGACCATTGCTGCGGTCAGGATTGTGCGACCCGTAGCCGAGGCGGGCCCAGCAAAAAGAGGAATCCATCCTAAGTACTCCACCAGCCACCCGTAGATGGGGGCCACCGCTGGAGCAAGCACGAGGATGCCCCACAGCCCGAATACGACTGAAGGAACGGCCGCAAGCAGGTCAACTGCACCTCCGGCGACGGACGCGAGGCGCCGCGGCGCATAGTGAGAGATGAAGAGGGCGACGCTGAGCGCGAGAGGGGTTGCGATGGCGAGCGCAAGGACGGCAGACCACACGGTTCCAAACGCCAACGGCCACACGTACGCCCAGAAGCTAGTGGCCCCATTCGGCAAATCGTCTTGAGCGAAGATGGCAGGCAGTGACTGGGCGACAAGGAAGGTGCCGATCGCCACAAGGATGAGGATGATGGCGATGCCCGAGCCCATCAGCATCCAGCTAAAGAGGCGATCTGTGCGCCTCTCGGCGCGATGACGTCCGCTGCTCGCGAGGGGTTTTTGCGGTGCTAACAGTGCTGTGTCTGTCATGTCGGCCCTAACCGATCGCCTCAGCAACGGTGAGGACGCGCGCAGCAAGGTCTCCATCAAGCGGTGCCGATCCGGTACCTTCGCTTGCGGCTTGTTGAGCCTTGGGGCTGACAATGTAGGTGGCATAGGCGCCGACAAGGGCACCTAGTTCAGCATCGGCATAGTGCTCGCAGACAACGAGGTAGCTCACCAGCAGCAGCGGCCAGGCCCCTGCCTCGGTCGCTTCGTGGTCGACGGCAATAGCAAGATCACTATCGGTCTCTAGGCCTGTGTTTGCGGCTGGTGACTGCGCGACGACGGCTGCGACCCCCTCTGTGCTGAGCTGGGAGACACCGTCACCAACTCGCAAAGATGCCAACTGCAAGCCGCTCGCCCCAGATAGATCGGTATACGTGATGGCGCCAAGGGCGCTTCGCGTCGCATCTGCCACACCGGAGGTTCCTTTCGCAGCGTCCCCCACAGCGAACGGGAAGGTCTGTGAACTGGGTTCTCCCCAAGCTTGCGGCGCGTTCGCCTCAAGGTATTCGGTGAAGTTGTGAGTCGTGCCCGAGTCGTCTGCGCGGCGCACGACCGTGAGCGGCAAGTCCGGCAGGTCTGCGCTGGGGTTGAGCGCGACCACACGATCATCATCCCAACGGGTGATCTGGCCCGAGAAAATGAGCGCGAGCACCTCAGCATCCAACACCAAACCCTGCACATCGGGCAGGTTGTAGGCGATAGCGATTGGTGAGATGTAAACGGGGAGGTTGATTGGTCCCGCACCTTCTTCGCAGAGGGGTAAATCTCCGTTGATATGCTGGGCCCTCAACGGTGAATCGGAACCAGCGAAAGCCACTCCTCCCTGAAGGAAGGCGGTGCGCCCTGCTCCCGATCCCTGAGGGTCGTAGTTCACTGTCACGTCCGGGTGAGCATCTTGGAATCCCGCAGCCCAGAAGGTTTGTGCTGCGCTTTGCGCGGAAGCTCCCATCCCGTTGAGAGTCCCGCTCAAAAACGCCCCTTGGGCAGCTGTTGAGGGGTCTCTGGGTGGGCGCCTTTCGTTCACAGCACAAGCCCCGAGTGCGAGGGTTGCGGCAAGAGCGATCGCCCCTGTCCGCAACGCCAACTTCTTGCTCACTGACATTCTTTTCGTTTCGCTCGCTAATCCATGGGCGGCGGATGCCGCTGATTCGAACGGTAAACGGGTCGGATGGACGGGCAGCAACATCTAGGTGAACAGGAGGTGAACAGTGAGCGAATTCTTTCACTTTCGGTGTTCACTGCCCAAACCGCCGGATAGTCTGAAAGCGTGAATGAGACACTCCACGCTGGACAGGGCGCCGCGGTGTCCCAAGGGGTTGAACTGATCGTCGGGGCGTTGCCCGCGGCCGCTGTGGTGTTGGACCATGAAGGCAACGTGATTGTCGCTAACTCCATCGCCAGCAGCTACGGCCTCATTGAATCTGGGAGGCTCGCACACCCTAAACTCTCTAAGCTCGTCGCCCGGTGGTCAGGATCTGGTAAGCCGAAAGAAGGCCGACTCCGCCTCGCATCTGGCCCACTAGGTAGACCTGAACAGCAGCTCACCGTACGGGTGTCTCCGCTTGGGGACGGACGCCGCCTCGTGCTCGTCGACGATCACAGCGAAACTGAACGTTTGAACAGCGTGCGCCGGGAGTTCCTCGGCAACGTTAGTCATGAACTCAAGACCCCCATCTTCGCGATTGGGCTCCTCACTGAGGCGATCCACGCCGCCGCTGAAGACCCGGCTCGGGTGCGTCGTTTCGCCGACAAGCTAACGGAGGAGGTGGAGCGTCTCACGGCACTCACCCACGACGTCATCGAGCTCACGCGCGTCCAGTCCACCGACGCACTGGCAGATGCCACGCAGGTGGAGGTGCGCAAGGTCATCGATGAGGCGGTAGAGCGGAACCGACTCACCGCGCAGTCCGCGGGCGTCCGGATCCATCAGAAACAGAAGATCTCCCCGGTGGTCCTCGGCAAACATTCCGTGTTGGTGTCCGCGGTTAACAACCTCATTCTCAACGCGATTCAACATTCCGCCCCTGACACGCACATCGAAGTGAACGTTGAGGTTGTGGACGACATCGTCGAGATTTCAGTGAAGGATTTCGGGGACGGCATTAAACCCGGCGAGCTTGACCGGATCTTTGAACGTTTCTATCGGATAGACGAGGCACGCAGCCGCGAAACGGGCGGTAGCGGCATCGGGTTGGCGATCGTCAAGCACTCCGCTCAAAGCCACGGCGGGGAGGTCCGCGCCCGGTCACGTCCCGGCGATGGGTCGACCTTCACCATCCGCCTCCCCGAAGCTCAGAAACCTACAAGTGCAACCGCACTCACTCCAGCCAACCAGGAGGATCCGGCGTGAGCGATCGTATTCTGCTCGTCGAAGACGAGGCTGCAATCAGTGAACCTCTAGAGTTCCTTCTCGGGCAGGAGGGCTATGAGGTCACCACTGTGGCTGACGGTGCCCGGGTGTTAGAGGTTTTCGAGGCGCTTCGCCCTGACCTTGTGCTCCTCGATCTCATGTTGCCGAATCTCTCTGGCACCGAGGTGTGTAAACAAATCCGATCGCGCTCAGCCGTGCCCCTCATCATGCTCACAGCCAAAGACTCCGAAGTGGACATCGTGGTTGGACTGGAACTCGGAGCGGACGACTACATCACCAAGCCGTACTCATCGCGTGAGCTCATCGCCCGGATCCGAGCCGTGCTACGACGCAGGATCGACTCCGAATACGACGCGGAAACGGTCTTGAACGTCGGACATATTGAGCTCGACACCGACCGCCATGTCGTCAAGATCGGCGAGGTGGAGACGCCTATCCCTCTGAAGGAGTTTGAGCTGTTAGAGATGCTCATGCGTAACGCGGGCAGCGTCCTCACTCGTGCTCAGCTCATTGACCGCATCTGGGGGCTGGATTATTTCGGGGACACAAAGACGCTCGACGTACATATCAAGCGGCTGCGCTCGCGGATCGAGGCCGACCCCAAGAAGCCACGCCACCTCGTCACCGTCCGCGGTGTCGGGTACCGCTTGGAGCGCAGCTAGGGCTTCGAGTGAGCGGGTGGTGGGTGACAGCCCTACGGCAGCGCTGTGTAGTGCTGGTCCGCCCCACTAAAATGCTGTCCGCATGCGTGACCAGCGTTTCTACGACGAAATAGCGCGGACCTTCGACCTTTTATTCGGCGTCCCGGCCGTGAGCTGCTGACCCGAACTTCCGCCCGTAGTCGACCATGGTTTCAGCCAGCCCAATGTAGGTGGCGGGTCTCAGGTTGACCAGTGCGTCCTTGAGGGACGGTGGCATCTCATCGTCCGTGAAAGCAGCGACAAGGGCGTGCAGATCCTCTAACGTCACGTGTTTGCCGCGAGTCGCCTTCTTCAACTTCTCGTAAGGCCCGTCCGTCGCGGCAGTTGTGACTTCGACTTTGTCGTCATAGACGCCAGCCGTTTCCGCCTTGCCGGCGGCTAGTAGTTCACCGATCCGCAGCGCCTGCTGGATGGCCTCCGCGATGACCTCCGGGTGAGCGTCAAGGTCCGCTGCTAAAACGGACTCGTTCGCTTCAACTGTCTTCAGGCCACGCACCAAGTTGATCAGCGCCAGCAGTGAGTACCCGAAACCGACCCCGACGTTCCTTTGGCTGGAGGAGTCAGAAAGGTCGCGTTGCTGGCGGGAAGTTGACAAAGAGTCGCGCAGGCTTTCCAGCACGGCGTTCGAGAGTTCAAAGTTCGCTTCAGCGTTTTCGAACCGAATGGGGTTCACCTTGTGCGGCATCGTAGAAGAGCCGGTGGAGCCGTGCCCCTCAAGTTTTTGCCCGAAAGAATCCCAAGAAATGTACTGCCACATGTCGGTCGCAAGGTTGTGAGCGATGCGGTTGAAATGGGTAATGTCGGCAAACAGTCGCACCTGCCAATCGTGCGATTCGATTTGGGTGGTCAGCGGATTCCACGTCAGGCCCAGCCCCTCAACGAAGGTCCGGCTCGCTTCCGGCCAATCAACATCGGGTAGTACGAGGGCGTGGGCGGAAAAAGTTCCGGTCGCTCCGTTGAACTTCCCGTAGTAGCGGGCATCCCGGACTCGGTCCAGGGCAGTATCCAGGCGGTGAGCGAACACGGCCAGCTCTTTGCCCAGAGTCGTGGGAGTTGCTGGCTGCCCGTGCGTGCGAGCCAGCATCGGCTGCGCCGCGAGATTCTTAGCCATTTCCCGCAACTCATCAACGAGAGCTTGGGCGGCCGGAATCCACACTTGTTGGACCGCGTCGCGGACCCCTAGGGCGTGAGCCAGGTTGTTGATGTCCTCGGAGGTTGCGAAAATGTGGGCCGCTTGTACCCAACTGGGCAGAGCAGTGTCGGGGTGTTGGCGCATCTGTTCGGCAAGGAAGTACTCGACAGCTTTCACGTCGTGGCGAGTTTCCGCCTCGAACTGTGCCAGCCGGTCGCGCATGTCCGCGTCAAAACTGAGCGGTATGTCCCGCAGCAACTGCTTCTCTTCATCGGTCAAAGGTGCCCTAGCATCGAAAAGGGACGCGAAGTAGATCAGCCATTCGACCTCAACGTGAAGCCGGTACTTGTTGAGGGCTTCCTCGGACAAGTGCTTAGCCAAGGGCGCGGTTTCTGACCTGTAGCGGCCATCAAGAGGGGACAGTGCGGCGTCTTCAGGGAACATCAGTTGGCTACCTCCAAAGCAGCTTCAGCGGCGAACAGAGTACCAGGCGTGTAACTGGCGCTTCATAAAAGGGAGTGTATTTGGTGTTTGAATCCTCCGGTGTGGAGGAGGTTGCGCTGGATGTAGTGCTGGAGGTTTCGCAAGCCTAGGGCGATACCTCGTAGGTGTTCTAAGCGGCCGTTTGTTGCCTCTGTTGGGCCGTTGCTGGTGTAGGGGCGGGTGAAGTAGGTGAGGATGTCATTGCGTCTGCGTTTCAGGGTTCTCGCTAACGATCTGAGTTCGGGGATTCCTCGGGTGGCCTCTGTGTTGAGCGCGTCGATTATGTCTTGGAGTTTCGCTCTGGCTTCGCGTCTGTT
>CAYFRT010000079.1:0-6191 GCA_964345585.1 uncultured Actinomyces sp.
CCTTGTTATCCCACTTCTCAAAACTCTTGTCCAGAGTCACACCAGCGGGATTTTGTCCAACGTCCAGCAACCTCCGCTCCACTCTCTCGACCATGTCGGCGAAAGACACAGAGCCGCTCTCAGCGTCGAATTCCTTTAGCACTGCCAGGTCGTGAGGGTCTACAGCCCACCCTTTCATCGGGGCCGACGATGCATTCATCCACGCGGCGGCGACGCCGGGGTGCTCCTCGCGCAACTTCTCGTGGACCTCCTGAGTGAGAGGGGCTGCAGTGCCATCGTCGAGGAGAAGCGTGGGAAAGGATTCGCGAGCTTCCAATACTTCGTCGACGATCCGTCGGAATTGCTCAATGTGGTGAGAGTATTCGAGATCGGCGGCTGCCCGGGCGGCCCCCTGCCGTGAGTCGGCAAACAGGACAATCTTTGTGCGTTCACCATCAAGGAACTCGCGGAGCACTTCGGTCCCTATTTGACTTAGCGAACCTGCGCCCAGCGTTTGGCTGGAGAGCGGAGTCTTCGCATTACGTAAAGTCAGAGAACGATTCAGAGCCCTTCGGTTTGCGCCGCATTGAGGGCACTGAAAGGGCAGTCCTGGTACATATTCTTGTTCACGAGAAACCCGAAGTATCTTCCCTGTGGGCTTGCCTCGCTGACCGTGAGGGGTTCTGATTCTGCCCGCGACAGGATCCAAGCGAGCAGCCACAAAGTCGTATTTGACCTGCTCGCGCTCACCGGATTCTGGGACTATTGAGGAAGCGGTTGCACTCGTATAGGGGGTCTCTTTTTCGTTGGTGGGCCAGTAGACGCGGTAGCTTCCCGCATCCTTGACTCTCTGTGCTTTGTCTGGAATGTCATTGAGTCGGATTGATGACGGGAGCAGGAACTCGCCGGACTCGTCATCTTTGACTCCGAATCCGCCGAGGAAAGCCGCTCCGCAGTCTTCACAGCTCAGCAGCTCAAGTACGCGGGCACCGCATTCGCAACGCATCCTCACGTCTGTGTAGAGGGCTCCTGTGACTCGTTCAGTTTCCTCACCGGGCTCCAGCGGCGGCACGGTGGAGCACTGGGGATCCGAGCAAGCCCAGATGCCTGAGGTAGTGCTGGAGATAAGGTGCGAACGGAACCTTATTGGCGACCCTGAAAGTTCTGAACGTTCGATGATTCTGGCCAACAGCTCTTCCGCGTTCTCGGCGTCACCGAGGAGCCTTCTTGCAAGCGTCTCAAACTTGATTGGACGATACTCGTTTGTGCCGACTTGAAAGATCCGGTGGAGCGCGCGTTGAAGGACTGCGATTTCGTCCGGTTCCATCTTTCCGAACCCGTGCGCCACATCCAACGCAGTCGCATCACTCATACTCACTTCTCGGCCAGGATCTTCATAGGTGCCCTCGACGATCATGAAGTTCGAGGGCTCCTGGCAAAAGAATTCCGACAGATACTCCAGAGACGATTTGTTGCTCGGCAGACTCGCGGTAGTCGCGATGATAGAGAGTTGTTCGGGGCGGGTTAGCAGGCCGAGCTTTGAGAGAAGCCGGCGAACCAGGTACGCAGTTTCGGTCCCGGCAGTTCCTCTTTGCATATGTAGCTCGTCGACAACCAGGGTGAACTTGTTGTCAGGAGACGAATCTAGCCATTCGCGGGTTCGGGCAAACAGCTCTTCTTCGTCTTCCCGACCGAGCATCACAGAAAGCATCGAAAAGTTGGAGATGAGGATGTCTGGAGGAGCCACCTGCTGGTCCCAGCGCACCACCATTTCTGAGCCTTTGGGGTTTGGAAAGTAGTATCTCGCGTCTGATTCGTTCGCGATGGTGTTCGCTGTGCGCTCGCCTGCCTCGAGATCGTCCCTGAGGCTGTCAATCACGGTTTTACCTGGTCGGGCTCCGGGCAGACCTGGCCTCCGTTGTGAGGGCTTAGCGGCGCTTGTATATCGTCCGAAGTAGAACCGATTCCCTCCCAGGTTGGTATCGAACCATTCATGGCTTTCTGGCGAGTCCAATAGTTTCCGAAGACGCATCAGTTGATCTTCAGCAAGGGCGTTCATTGGGTAGAGAATCAAAGCGCGCATCGCGGCTGAACGTCGCGCTCCCGGCATACGGTGTCTAGCGCGAGGGCCTTGCCAGGGTGCTCCCGGTGTTTTCCACCAGGGCTCAGGTTCGTCTTCTGCGTTCGGCCAGGACTGCGCTTCTTTGAGTAGCCGGGCGAGGATCGTTGTCAGGAAAACTTCGGTTTTCCCGGAACCGGTCCCCGATGCAACTGCAACGTTCTTCCCTTGAAGGCTTCCAATAATGCCTTCGGCTTGGTGCTTGTAGGGCGCGGAGACTCCTTCAGGAAATAGGTTGCCTTCAAGAAGAGATGCCAGCCCAGGCGCTTCTGCCTCTTCCTCCAGAGCAGAGAAATCGGTGTCAGCGACTGCGTACGGAGCCAAATACTCGATGTACGAGGGCGCCGTGAGTACTCCAGGCCTCTCCAAGAGTTGTCTTCGTCGCCGGGCGAGGTCATCGTTGCGGAGTGCCAGCCGGTCTTCGAAGTTAGTTAAAATGCGTTCACTCAAGACGTCTCTGAAGTGTCTTGGAGAGAATTTGCTATTGTCGCTCACTGTGGTGTCCCGTCTAGACGAACGCAAGGTTTTCCAGGTCTACGGGCGCGTACTTCTGTGCTGAACCCCACGGATGCCCAAGCTTGGAACTGATGGCCTCTGCGATCGGCAGATTAACGTTTGTGTACACGCGCCATTTATTGCCCTTGTTGTCTGTGCCTGTTCGAGGCAGGAGTCCAGATCGCATGACCAAGAATCGTTCTAAGTCCGCCGGCAGCCACATGTGGTCCCTGATCGCGAACCTGCTCTTCGATTCTTCGATTCCAAACAGCTCCGAGGTTGCGGTGTCGCGGTGGAACCCCCAAAGACCCGTCGGCCAGTCGCAGGAAGTGAGCGTCGAGGATTCCGCATCCCACCACGCATAGCGAGTTCCTCTGCTTCTAACGCGCAGAAATGCGTCCTCATCAGCAAAATCCGATATACGGCCCGCTTCTCGCCAGCGACCACAGGGAATCCGGGCAGAAGGTGTGAATCTGTCGAGCTTGCTTGATGTGCGGTCAAGAATGATTCCACGGCTCTCGTCGGTAAGGCGCTCGGCCAATGTCGGAATGCCGGCTAACTCATCAAGGGACGGGTTGAAGAATTCCAGCCCGAGGCTGTGTGCCTGCGATTCAGGTGACTGGCTATCGCCCCCGAGCTGAAGATAGATTGTGGAAGGCCCGGCGGGAACGATTTGGCCGGTGCTGGGGAGCTTCTGCACCTGAGTGAAAACCTGAACGTCCGTTTCGTGCAACGCGGCTTCTTGGAAGTCATTAGGTGCTCCTTCTCCGCGCCGCAACAGAGATACCATGTCCTCCGAACGCTGTCCCGAGAGTGCCACCAGAGCTTCAGAGTCCGGCAACCAATTTGCGCTGGCGGGCCAGGAGTGTATCCGGTTCCCTTGTCTGAAGACGTGGCCCAGAGATTCCAGAGTTCGAATCACATCCTTGAACTGAGGAACCTCAGTGAAGCCGGCCTGACTGCACAACCAATTGAAACCTTCCTGAGCAGCTGAAATCGTGAGCCCTTCAGATCCACGCTCTGTCAGCCAGAAGAGAAGATCTTCGTACGGGTTTGCCATGTTCCGCGCGGCTTCAATGTCAGCTCTTATTTTGGTGGTGGGCACCGGCTTGTTCTGGCTAGCTCGCTTGCTTGGCCTGCGACCTCTTCCCACCTGGGAGCCGAGGCCGCGAGAAAGACGCTTCCGAAATCGAGCAAACTCCCGCTTTGCGTCGTCGTCGAGGAAAAGCATCTGATCCTCGGATCCCACGATTTCAATCAGATCGGAGGCTGGGGTGTTCCAATACTGCTTTACTCTCCTGGAGTCCAGCATCGAGTTTTTATGGATGGAACGCATGAAGGCGAAACGAGGCAGTGTGCCACCTCCGCTAGCGACCACAAGCGCTCGCTCATGGTTCTCTCCCGGCAGTGGATGCAACCCATCGAACCAGCAAGAATCAAAGTAGCTTTCAACCGCGGGGAGTCCATGGTCTTCGTCAAGGATGCGGAGCCAATACCGCAGTTCGGGGCTCATCTGCAGAGTGACAGCGGAGCTGTCCTCGAATATGACTGTGACCGAGGGATCTGGGCTCCGGAGCAGACTGAAACGGACAATCTTGTCATCGCGATGGCGGACGGTCCGGGACGCGGGGAGCGGGGGCGCTGCGGGCGAGCAACTGGTGAACGATGAATTATTGATTTGGTCATCCAAACGGACACGCACTCTGTGGTGTCCCGGATCGAGCGTCTCTTGGCGTAGGGAGATGATTCCGTTTCCCATAGCGTCAGTAAGTGTTAAGCGGTCGCTGACGTCCTGGCCGTCAAGGGTAACCTCCAATGGCGACATTGAGGGATCCACTTTCACTTGGATGTCTGGCTCGAACCCATTGAGGAACTCTGAGCGGGCGGTGTTTAGAGGTAGCCCTCCAGCGAGCTTGTGGTTGCGCGACTTGCGTTGTCGGGTTGTGACGCTGAACAGTTGGGAGACGGCGCTCCCTGGAAGCTGGGCGCTGCCGTTAACAACTAACCAGTTAGTGTTTTCGACAGGCCCCCGATCGTAGCCGATCAGCAAGTTATCAACTCTCGCAGGGTTCGGCGCACCAGGAGCCATCAGGACCCGGTACTCGCCGTCTGGCGATACTTCTTCCGTCTGGATCCAATCTGTTCCGCCGCGGTCCCGATCGAAAATATAGAGAGGTTGTGGGGTCCAACTGATTGTTAGAGTGTCAGACAATTTGTACGAATCGATTTGGTCGAAGAACCAGGATTCGGGTTCGGCTTCCTCCGATGTCAAGTACGCAAACGGCCACGGAGAGTCAATCTCGAATGTTTGGTCCTGGAAATCCGTGATGACTGTGCCGATGAGGCCCTCGATACCTTCAAGGGGGACTATTAGTGAGAGGAGACCACCGTCGGCTGCAGTCCAGTGGAGTCTTGCCTCAAGGCCCCGCGGTCCGCGTCGGACTTGGCGCTTATGTTCTTTGGCTTCGTGTGTCCAGAATCTTCGCTGGGCAACAAGCACACCGCCCAGCTCGTCTTTTAATCCTTTGTTGCCAGCGGCTCGAGCAAGCCTGGAAGAAGAACCTTGCTTTCGTAACCATTTCGCAAGTAGTGATACCAGCGCATCGCCTTCGCCGTCCGATTCTTCTTCTGGCAGTTCTTGCGCGGAGTCGCTAAAGAAACTGTATATGTCCTGCTTGTCGCGCGACCGTATAAAGGACTGGCTTCGTGCCCAGCCTTGTTTGCTTAAGCGTCCGGGATTTGCCGTGGGTGTTCCGTAGGGCTTGCCGACTTCGGATTCGAGGAAGTCGTTCCAGATTTTCCACACCATGGGTACGGAGCCGTAGTAGGCGGGCTCTGACTTGCGATTATTACGTCTGTTGTCTCCACCTAGGAGTTCCCACTGCCTGCGGGAGACGTTCATTGTGCTTTGCCCAATGGGAGCAAGAGTCACCGCGAGCACGGTCATCGCCAGCGCCGTCATAAACGGGGGGAGGCCATTGAACCCACCATGTTTCCAGCGGCTTGCCTCGCGATGAGCTGTCTCGAAATCGTATCCTTCAAAAGCTCTTTTGAAATCTTCCAGCGCTTCGTCGGGATCTCCAAATCCTCCGATTTCCGCCAGCACCTCAGCATCTACATAGATGTAAAGGGGGTCGCCTGGGCTGCCGGTTTCTGCAACCAGTTTTCGGAAGAGCAGTTCATTCCATTCCGACAGTTTCATTACTACTCCGCAGCCTCCGCACAAACCGAAAGTGTGTCTGCTCCGCCAGTCCGCTGGACCAAGTTGTTAGGCCGCGACCTGCGTTGTTGGTCAAGCCAAACATGCGTCTAGCAGCGCAATAAATCATGTCACAAACGTGGCGATGGCATACCGCTTTCGCCTGTTTTCGGTCGAGCGCATATGCGACGGAGAGGCGTAGCCCCAACTCAGAGAGCCCCATAGTCGCTACTTGGGGAAGCCAATTCACCAGTGACCCTTGCACGGAGTGGGACTGCTCCACGGTCTTCCACGGTTCGTGTAGATGTGCGCAGACGAGGGTGCGCTACTCGTCGTATCCCGCTTCCTCAAGCGCGTCGTCCTCGTTACTCTCCGACT
Source organism: uncultured Actinomyces sp. (assembly GCA_964345585.1). GTDB lineage: Bacteria > Actinomycetota > Actinomycetes > Actinomycetales > Actinomycetaceae > Scrofimicrobium. The sequence continues at coordinate 6,171 of CAYFRT010000079.1, forward strand.
CAAGCAGCCGCTTCTGTTCGG
>CAYFRT010000080.1:0-6116 GCA_964345585.1 uncultured Actinomyces sp.
ACATTCAGCTCTGGCGCGTCAGCGATCATGCGGCCAAAGAGAGCGACATCGACTGAGTTTTCGTCGCTGAAAGCATCTTGAGCCTGCTTTCGCGTCACCTTTTCTCCAGCAATACTACGTAGCGCTAGGTTAGCGAGCGCGTTTATCTGAGACCGCGACAGGAACAGCAGGTAGTTCGTGTCACGCTTCTCTTTACTCTCATCGTCACCTGCCTTAGGCTTTGTCACCTTAACTTTGATTTTTGTTGCAGTGAGCACCTCGTGTGCCGCTTCAGTGGCCGCCGCCTCGTCAACCGTGTCATCTAGTACTCGGATGCGTTTGGCGATGCGCTCGACAGCTTTGAGGGTGCGCTCGCCCAATTCGCTCATGTCTAGGTGCTCGTTGAAGTCGCGTCTGGCAGCCCTCTTCCAGGCTTGGCTCGAGACTCGCGAGCGTTTCACGCCTCCGTAGACCGCTGACTTGTGTGCGCCAGTGTCATCCCGGTTGATGAGGGATGGGGGAACGGTTTGTAAGGCGTGGATATCGATGAATAAGTTCGTTGTTTCAGTCATTTCACTTCTCCTGTGGGTTGTCGGATGTCTGTCGACTCTGGGCCTCGGCGCCACCGGTTGCGCTCGCGCCATCGTGTTTCTTGTCCGCACGGGCAAGATCGCGAGCCCAGCCGAGACGGACGCTCGTAGCGGTTGAGGGACGCTGCAGACGCAGCAAGTCTTGTGAAAGTTTCGCGTAGTCGAGAGGAATGTCGGCGGCGCGGAACTGCTGAACAAGACCGCGCAAGTGGTACATGATGCCTTCGATGCCGGTTGAACTAGCCAACGCTTGAAACCTTCGCATCACCGGCTTCTCTCGACTATCGGCGTCACTTGGATTCGCCAGGCGGCGCACTGCAGTCCCCAACCCGATGCCGGCCACATGCATGGGGCTGCTCTTCGATTGCTGATGATTCGCATACAACACGAATGCGGCTGCCACCGCTTTTTCTGCTGCACTTGCGTCGTCTCCTCGGCCGATGATCCCCGTTGGGAGATCAGCGAAAGACAAACTCAGGGTTTCCAAGACGCCCGTGTTGGTCGCTGGATCCTGGCGTCGCAACAGAGCCAGCTGCGCCCGCGCAGCCGGAACACCGCCGACATACATGTTTTGGAGTTTCGAGACACTGCTACCGACATACCGCTTAACCAAGAGCGCCTGGGGCAAGTTGGGACCTTCTTTGACATCACTCACTGTTGTTCTCCTTATTTTGCGAAGTCTCCAACACCGGCTTGTCCTTAGCAGGACGAGCACCTAAGACGCTAGAGAGCGCCCGGTCGAATCGGGCTAAGGCAGTGGGTAGAGAGACGACTCTTTCAGTCACCGAATTGACTCGACCCTGCCAAGCGCTGGGAGAAATTCCTTGGGTTTGCAGCTCAGCACTTCTTCGGGCCTGGCTGCGCAACGTGTCACGCCACGAAGACTGAAGGTCGAGTACATCGCATCCCGGGCGCACGTGCACGAGCCACTGTCGGTACTCCTGGTCTAGGGCAGAGTAAAACTGTGCTTGAACTTCCGCCCATGCTCCTTCCCCATCGCCGCCCACTGCAACGTCTAGGTCGCTCGCGAGTCCACCTATTGCTCGGGCGACCCCTTCCGCATCGGCCGCGGCGGCTTGAGCCAATCGCAACAGTTCGGGGTGGTGTGCCAAGTCGGCGAGCGCGGCAGCGAACGTGAGACGATCGGAAACAACTTCTCCGTAGCTCGACATCTGAGGGCCGTATTCCATAGATGCAGTTGTCACTTCCACAAGGTCACTCTTCGGAAGGACCTCATGTTCAACAAGTCGGCGCAGCCATTCAACGCTCTTAGCTGGGCGGATCGCCTCGGTGACATTCCACCGCTTGGCGAGTGTTGGCTTCAGAACTGCGCGCTCCCCTTGCGCCATGAGCGTGGCTAGACCCCGCCAAAGCGCCCTGTCAGCTTGCCATGCTTGAGGCATATAGCGAGCTTGCTTCGCCTTCCTAGTTTGGGGTTCGCTGAAACGCCATCCCGACATGATTTCCGTATCATGCTGGATCGTGTAGTCGAGTGCATCCCCGTTGGTGACCAGCACGCCATCGACCCGGTCCCCGTCGAAGCGAAGACGGAAGCGACGCTGGGGCCAAGTCATCAACGCTATGGGTCCTACATGGCCGATCTCTGTCGTGTTTCGAGGACGCGACGTAAGAACTGGGCGCTCCCAAATCGGTACGTCTTCTTCTTCGGTGTCGCGAGAAAGACTGGCGCCAGGGATGTAGTTGAGAAGGAGGGTCTGGAAGAGGTTGTCTCCTGTGAGCAGTATCCCCCCCATCCATCCACACCAGCCGACACCTAAGGGATACCCTCTGCCGCCCTTCACTCGCTCGTCTCCCACTGCTCCTGACTTGATTCCTGAGAAGTCGTAGGCGTTGGCGTGCACAAGCCAGCGCGCCGCTTCTGCCAAACTCAGCGAGTCCAACTCTGACCTCATGGTGAACAGAGGCCGATCTACATCTACGTCCGCGACTAGTAGAGGCACGGCTTTCCATTCGTCTTTGGCCGTTCGTAGATCTGGGACCTGCATAAACGGAGCAACGGGGTCGTTCAGGTTGAACCGGTCTCGAAACTCCTCGAAATACTCCTCGAACCACTCCTCAGGAAACCCGCCTTCATTCCAGAGTCCTTGCCAGAACTCAACGTCTGCAACGTCCGGGTCATCCGCGAATGCGTCGTCAAGCACTCGGTAGACGATCGACATCAGAATCCGCGAAATAGCAAACCTCACGGTGGCGAGTTCTCCACCCAAATCCCTGTAGTTGGCACCATCCAGTATCGCCTGTCTTCCCGACAATTCCACGGACTGTCCCTGCGCATCTATGCACGGAATCCACGGTTCATCCAAGAGATTGAACGGCTGCAGTTGGGTATCTTCAACTCTCATGCACGTGTCCTACCTTCCACTAACAATCCGACTTCCCTGTCGTACCGCAACTCGTAAGGTCCAACCCTCGCGCGCATCTTCTCGTCCAAAACCAGAGGGAGCAGACCTTTCAGCCAATACGAACGCTGCCAGCCTTCATACCCGGACGATTCAAGATCATCCAAGATAAAGTCCAGGTCCCGTCCGTCGCGCGTCATCCATGAAGGCAGTGAGACCGTACACTTCGCCACCTCTCGCGCAGTGTCGTCCGCAACGCCGAAAAGTGAGTCTATTGCTGTATCGCGATGAGGTTCGGGCAACCATGGAACGGGATAAAGACGCCCTGCTCTCATCTGGACGAGGACGACCTCGACAGAGAGTTCCGCATCGCGCACCTGCGCCTGGCCGAGTTCCTCGGACGCCTCGTTGTATGCGAGGCTGCTCCAATCTTCAATGCGGCCCGACCCTGGATTCTTGATGGCGAAGTTCTGACTTCTTTTCCGCTGACTGGCTTCGAGCTCCACACGTTCTTGTTCACCCTGTTCGAAGGCCTCTCGCCATGCATCTGGTATAGGTGGAGCTTCTGAGTATGTGGTTCTGATCAAATCTGGTACGTCGGCGGGAATCGTTATTAGCTTCCGGTCTTCTCCGGCGAACAACTCCTGTAACGCTGCAGCAGACCGCAAGAGCAGAGAACGTCCATAGACTCTTTCAGACCCGCTCAAGAATGTGGGCGTGTTAGAGCCTTCTATGATGTCGGCCCCTCCGGTGATCACCATTTGGGCTTGGCGCGTGTGCTGTGGACGCTCGGACTGCGAGCGGGCGTGCCGATGGACCCGACCCATGCGTTGCAACAGCAGATCTGTTGGGGCAAAGTCGCTGAACATCATGTCAAAATCTAAGTCAAGCGACGCCTCAATCACCTGCGTGGCGACAACGATGATCTGCTCAGGGCGGTTCTCGCTGCTCGGACCCAGGCGCTCAACTAGCTCCTTCTCCGTTTCCGACCGTGATTCCGTGCTGAAGCGCGAATGAAGCAATCGAATTTCTCCATCGAACCGCTCGGCTAGCTGCCTAAAAGTGTCCTGCGCTCGATCCACGGTGTTCGCGATCACGGCGATGCAGCCGCCCCGCCCCGCTAATTCAAGCACTTGGTCGACCCGTTGTTCCTCAGAGACTGACGAGATGACGTACTTCGTCTCCCGTCCCGACGGACGCGCTGTGGACTGTCCAAACTCCCGTGCACCAATCGTGGTGATCAGCGGATACTCCATGCTCTTAGCAAGACGCTGGGGCAGGGCCCACCGAGGATCTTTAGCTCGCCTAGCAGGCGTCCTCGGCTGAAGCACACCTTTCGCGAACAGGGCGCCACGTTGGTAGGAAGCAAGGAGAGCCGCCCTTTGAGCAGGGGGTAGGGTCGCAGAAAGGGCAACCACAGGCACTCCGTACGCGCCAAGCCATTCGAGGGCGACGTGCAGAAAAGTTTGCATGAAGGTGTCGGCGGCGTGCACTTCGTCGATGACAACGACTTTTGAACTAAACCCAAGATGACGCAGGGTTGAGTGCTTGGATTTAAGTGCTGTGAACAAGAGTTGGTCGACGGTGCCGATCACGAAATCCGCGAAAACGTTCTTCTTGCGACCTCTAAACCACTGGTTCGCCACTACAGGGTCGGGGCTAGCGTCTTCATCATAGATTTGCGCTTGGTAGCTTGCGCTGACTAAGCCTTCGAACTGCTCGTCAAACTCCGCCTTCCCGTGTGCCAACGTCGCACTCACCGATGATCTAGGTGGAATAACTGCTTCCAACCAGTTAAGTGTTCTAGAAAACATAGCGTTGGATGTAGCCCTAGTCGGCAAGACAAGTAATACACCGCTCAGCCCGAACTTTTCGGCTAATGTTTGCGCACTCGTGAATGCGATCTCTGTTTTCCCTTCGCCCGTTGGCGCCTCGATCAGAACGAGCGACGGCTCCGAGAGACCATTTACCATCTCTGCGCTCTGAAGCTGCACTGGCCGAGGTTCGTCTATCCCAAATACCTGTCCGTAGTATCCATGGGCATCACCTACTGCAATGGGCGACCAGCTTCGGTCAAGGCGAAGTGCCTCCACAGCGCTTTTTGCGCCACAGATCGACGAAGATTCGTTCGAACCAATCTGTGACGTGATCGGGAAAAAAGAAACGTCAGACGCTATCCAGTCGCACATGATCAAGAACCCATTGAGGAGTGCTTGGACGGGTTCGGTTATCTTGGCGCGTAAGATTACCTGCCAGTCTTGGTCGCTGAGACCTGAGAGGCGGTTGGCGCGCTCCAACAGCTGGCGGCGAACAGAGCGCCATGACTCGTCCTCGGCAGAACCGAAGACAGGAGGTGGGTCAGTGTGCGGAGGGAACGTGCCGTGGTGACCACCAATAACCTGGGAAATCGCTCGCACTGCTGCTTTGGATCGGACATCACTTGCATGCGAAGACAAGAAATCACGCACCGCGTGCTGACCCGCCAACCCGTGAGGATATGCCCGCTGGTCCGCCTTACTCGGTTCGAGCCTAGGAAATACCAGACCCGCACCTTCCATCCGAGCGCGCAACACCGGAACTTTCATCGCGAATGCTACTGTGGCTTTGCCTACGTCATGAGCTGCCGCCAGCCAAACTGCTAAAGCGCGTGCCAGCCTTTCGTTCCCAAACGCATCTGCGAGCAAGTTCCTCTGCGATTCGCTAAACCTGTAGGCGTACAACTCAGATGCAACGGCGGCAGTATCCTCCAGATGCGCCCACAAGGGATACCAATGATCGCTTTGATGGTTGAACTTGCCCCACACAGAACGGACCGCTGCGCCCGTTGGAGTGGGCACATTTTCCATTCAGCACCTCCGAAAAAGGGATCGCCCCGTCGCGACCCTGTTATGAGTGTACGGTTTCGGCGATGATCCCACACGCTACTCAGAAATATGTGTAACAACACATCACATATCAGGAGGATACACAATTTTTAGCTAACCTGCTTGTTCGATGACCGCCCGAGAGGGTTTGAATGCAACCCCACGGCCTACGCGCTCTGCGACTATCCTCGACAGAGCTGGCCTCCGCTGGGATGATCCGCTGCTGGTTCGGTGGAAGTATTGTTCCCCACGCAAGTGGGGTTGGTATGTGTCACTTCGTCATGCGCACTAATGCCTTGAAAGTCCCTCCCGAAGGCGGAGGC
>CAYFRT010000081.1:0-6111 GCA_964345585.1 uncultured Actinomyces sp.
ACGTCGACATTGACGCGGAGAGAGCGTACGCGCGCGCTGCGATCGCGCACTTCGCAGCGTAACGCCTCTAAGCCAGGTCCAGACCCCGTGACGCGAATGGAAGGGGCGTTAGCCTTAGTCGCCTCGAGGATCGTTCACCAAGATCTGGAAAAAGTCCCAGCCGGTCAGCGTGTCTGTTAGTAGCACCAGGTGAGGCCGGTCCGCCATGAAGTACTTCGGAGGAGTCGGTTCCTCCGCGGCTGCACCTTCCGTAACGGCTATTTCGGTGACAGCCGCAGCCGCCGTCCCCGCCTCGTCAATCTGGATCCGTCCCTGCTGGGTTATCATCGAGACCACCAAATCTACGCTCTCGGAAATGTATCCCAATGCGGGGGGATTCCACGAGAAGATCGAGGTGAGGCCCAAGCTCTCCAGCGACGGGATCAAGTCAAGGGAGGAAGCCAGATCAACTATCGGAACCTCCACCACGACGTCATCCCCAGTCATGAGAGATTCCAGATCGGACAGCTTCGCGGGAGTCAAGTCTGTCGGTTCCACCCCTTTTGGGGGCAACACGTACAGCGCGACAAGCTGCCCCTCGGAACCATAAGGAAGCTCAACCATCTGCCACCGGTCCATCTCTGCGTATCGGGCGAGCCTTCGCGAACTCATGAACTCGGTGTTCACGACCTCACCTGTAGGGAGCGTGAAATCGGCAGGTCCGCTACTTTCCGCATCGAACGGTTCCTGCCACTGGGAGACCAGCAGCACAGCGTTTTGCAAGACTAAACGTAGGCCAGACGAAGGCTCTATGGCAGACTCTTCTATCAGCCCAGCCGTGTTCGCCCGCACCCATGCATCCAAGTACTTCTTGCCAGAGGCGGAAGAGAGATCCATGGTCGCAATACCAACACCGAACCATTTTTTGAGAGATTCGGAGTATTCCGCTTCTGGGGTGAAACCCTCGTTAAGAACCATCTGGTTAGCAAGATGGATCTGTGGATCGCTTGGCAGATCCTCAAGGTCGATTTCGTCAGGATCTGCCGAGAACGGTTGAAGAGTCCCCAAGAGTGCGTTGGCTGCCTCATCCCGCGTCTGTCCACCGACCCCCAACACCGCGGCGAATTCAGCCTCCGCCTCCCCTGTCGCGCCAGAACCCAGCATCGACAGAGCAATCACTGTCGAAGCGGGTGAGGTGACGATCGTTTCAGTGGCATTATCCGCGAGTATCGAAAGACCCAAGGCATGGCGTCGCCGCGACCATATCCACGCAACTGGGAACATCCTCGAAAGCAAAATGTTCAGAAGGTGTGGGGTTTTCCAACACTGAGCAGGTTCAACCGAGCAGCCCGCACTCAGCATGAGCAGGGCAACTGAGCCAGCCGATAGCCACTTCGTGAACCTGCGTATGTCGCTCATGTTTTTCCCTAGGGATAACCACGGAGGTTTCGCGGCGCGAGTTGTTGCGCCGATTCTGTTAGTTGCCGAATTTCTCTTTGGCAGCCTCGAAGAACTTCATGATGGAAAGGGTCGCGGAACGCACAACTTCATCCAACTGTACGTCTGTGATTCCACCCTTCAAACCCAACATCCAGTCTCCGCGCAGGAACACCTTCCCATCGCGCTCTTGGATGTATGCCTTGGGCATGGCGTTGTGCGCTTCCCATTCATTACAAAAGCGCAGCAGGTCGAGGGCCAAGTCGGCGGAATATTCGCCCTCATAGTATCCAGGCATAAACAGGATTTGGCGGTCGTCGCCAATCAGCATGTAGTAGATGCGGCCGACGTCCCAGGCGCTACCAATGTCACCTTGGTCGTCGATGAAGTAGTTCCACTCGTTACGAGCCAATGAACCCTGTAGCCGCCGTTTTGACAGTGGCTCAAGCACCGTCGCGGCGTCATTTTGTTCACTCAATGTTCGGCCTTTCTTTCGGCGAGGAAACCTCGTTCCAAACTTGGTGCCAAGAATATGTGCCTGGACGTGAGCGACCCTAACAGCTTTGGCCCGACGGGCTACCCACAGCAGATGAGCCACGCGTTTAGCCTTTTATGGGACCAATGTCGCTGGAACCGCCCCTAACCCATTGTGACGCCAATAACATGACGAGTGAGCACGAGGATTTCCGTCTTTTGGGGAGTGGCGACAATGGTCTCTATGCGCGAAAATCTGCTAGCCCGAGCTGGCCACGGCACGAGGCTTTGGGCCACATTAATGGTGTTTGTGTTGACCTTAGGCGCCACCGTAGCGCTCACTGGTTGCGCGGACCGGACCGCTGAAGAGAGTGAGAGGGATCGGGAAAAGCAGCACGCAGCCATAGCTGCCGAACAGCTTGAAACTCAATCCGAAAGCAGCGACTCAGACGCAGAAGATTCCGCCGAGTCCTCAGATGACGAACCCTCCCAGAGCTTCGACCGCGCCGACCTGTTCGACGGCAACTACGACGTCACCGTGACGCACGCTGACGGGGAGGAGGTGTCGGCCCTATTCAACTTTTCGAGCGACGAGGAAGATCAACAAGTCCTCCTGACGGGGGCTGGTAGCGATTCTGCGCCAGTCTACGCATGTGACTACGAGTGGGGGAAGGTCAACATGGAAGTCACATACATACAGACTCTGAATTGCGCCCCCATGATCTCGGAAGACACACCCGTTGGAATCGACGTCCGAATTGAATTCGCCTTCTTAGCCGATCCCGGCCAGCCCACCACCATGGAGGGCACCGCCTACATGAGTAACGCCGAAGACGAGGCTGCTGTAGCCTTCTACTCCGGCGCCAAAACAGAGTAAAGAAAACAATCCTCAGGAAGCCCAGAGCAATGCTGGCGAATAGGCGCGTCTTGCAAACGGTGCCGCGACTAGGCTCTAACACGTGATTCAGTCGGTTCGGGTGACTCTGAGGACGGCGCTCCTTTCTGCGAGCCTGCCTGTATTACTGGCCATTGCCTGGTGGCTCTCGCAGAGACGACGGCTCCCAACACCGGATCAACCGTGCGACTTGCAGAACTGGGGCTGCTCAACGGGAACATCACTCATCGGGATATTCCTGCTCATTGGGATTCCCATAGCCTTTCCCATAATCACCGTTTATGCGCAGTATCGCTTGATCTGGCGGAATCGGGTGGTTTTGACAGTTCCCCAAATGGTCGCGTCACTGCTCCCAACGCCGCTCATTCTCAGCCTTGTTGCCGTTGTTCTAGGCGCGAGGGGCGATGACGAACTGGCTGTTCTGGTCTTCATCGCCTTCGTGCCGACAACAGTGGTCGCTACGCTTCAGCAAACCTTCATTCGTCGCCGGCTTTTGCAACAGGGGGTGCCGCGGCCTCTCTCGGGCCCAGCAGGAAAGCCTCTGGTTCATTTGCTCTTCGGTTGCTACGCACTCCTTCTACTCATTGGCGCAGTTCTCACGTGGGGTCCCGTAGGAAAAAGTTGGCAGCAATTCATACCCGGGATCACTCTGCTTCTGCTATTTCTGGCTCTATGTGCCGGGATCTACGCGGCCCTCGCTCTTCATTTCGTTGTCCGTTCGCTCACGCCGTCAACTCCTCTTGGAAAGGTATCTAGAGCATCGAGCGTGCTCACTGGAATCATCGGCGTCGCCGTCGTAGGCGGGTGGGGATTACTCACCGCGGTACTCCAAGATGAAGTTGTGGAGGAGGTGACTGCCGATGACACCACCTACCTGGGGACAAAGGGCGATTATCCGCCCATCTGCTACCACTCTTACGGCGGAGGTCCCCTAATGGAGCGACGTTGTGTCTTCGCCGAACAGTTAGGAATCGGGACACCTGACACTGCGCTACCCAGTGATCTCGCAGGCGCCCCTTCACCAGGTTTGCAACCACCACAGTTGCCGCCGCAACCCTCAAAGGCCCCGACCACGCCCGATCCCAGCACACCCGAAGTCGTCGTCGCCTCACACGGAGACTTGGGCATCATCCAGGTGGGTGCCTCGCTCGGGCAAAACGGAACCTACGCTTTCGCCCAGCGCTCGGATGGGTCCTGGACTCCTGGCACAACGATCATCGAAAACGCCAGCTTCACCGATTTTGTGAGTGTGCACGGCCTCCTCCTTGCCGCCTTCGCGCCAAGCCCAGACTTTTCACTCATGGTGAGCATCGATGACGGCACCACTTGGCAAAGCGCAGAGCTGCACTCCGCTACAGTCCCGGAGGACATGCGGTATTTTCACGACCTTGTCTACACCGGCGGCCTATACACACTCACGACCGGCTATCCCAGTTGGGTCGGCTCAGATCAGACGAACCAATGGACAAGCAATGATGGCCTGAAGTGGCAGCCACTAGACCCATGAGGCGCGCATCCTGGGGCAGAAGAAACGCGAGATCGAGCACGGCACGTCCAAATGCGTTTGAACTTGCGGTGCTCGTGAGCGCAGTGGCGCCGAGGATCCGCTCTGCCGCCTAAGGTAGCGGTACCGGGACACCGAAGCCCGGCGAGTGAGACAGGTGCCAAGATGCCAGCAAACCGCGCAATGCCACAAAGAACTGAGTCCGCTCAGGCGAGCACCGACTATTCTTTGCTTCCCGTCGACAAGGTTGCGGAAGACTTCCAGACGGACGTTTCAACGGGTTTGAGTTCCGCAGAAGCTGCTCGCCGACTGGAGCAGTACGGGCCCAACGAACTGCGTGTGAACGAGGGCCAGTCCGCTTGGCTTCGATTCCTTCACCAGTTCGCGGACCCTTTGGTTTATCTACTACTAGTGGCGGTGGGGATCTCAGTGCTCGCATGGGCGCTCGAAGGTGCCACCGGCGTGCCGATCGACGCGATCGTGATCCTGGTGATTGTTCTGGCAAACGCGATCCTCGGATTCGTGCAAGAAAACAAAGCTGCCGACGCGGTGGCTGCGCTCGCGACCATGACTGCCTCGCACGCCACCGTCTTGCGGGGCGGACGACTCACGGACGTCCCTGCCGCCGGCGTAGTTCCTGGGGACATTCTGGTTCTTGCCGAGGGCGATACCGTCGCGGCTGATGCCCGACTGATGAGCGCCTCGGCTCTGAGGATTCAGGAATCCTCCCTCACAGGGGAGTCGGAAGCGGTGTCGAAGGATCCGGAAACTCTGACCTCACCCTCGTCCCTCGGTGATCGCACCGACATGGTTTTCAAGGGCACCGGCGTCGCAAGAGGCGTCGGACGGGCGATCGTCACTGGCACTGGAATGAACACCGAGGTCGGCCGAATCGCAACGCTCCTGGACGAAACAGAGCGCGCGCCTTCTCCGCTTCAGACGCAAATCGCGAAGATCTCAAAGGCCCTTGGTCTTGCCGTGATTCTCATTGCGATCGTGGTGATGGCGGCGGTAGCCCTCGTAAACGGAGTCCACTCCGCCGATGAAGCGGTCGATATTCTTCTCATGGGAGTGTCCCTTGCTGTGGCGGCGGTTCCCGAGGGGCTCCCCGCGATCCTCTCGCTGGTCCTCGCAGTCGGAGTGCAGGCGATGGCTCGGCGCAACGCGGTGATGAAGAACTTGGACTCGGTGGAAACCCTGGGATCCGTTTCCGTCATCTGCTCCGACAAGACCGGGACGCTCACGAAGAACGAGATGACACTACGCGAAATCGTCACTGCTTCCGGGCGCGTGGTGCTTTCAGGAACTGGGTATGAACCGGTTGGCACTGTATCGCTCCAGCTGGGGAACAATTTGTACGAGGGCGATCCGGCAACCGAAGGCCGCTCCCGAAACGGAGACGGCCCAGAGGCTTCCGCATCTGAGAGCCCCGCGTGGGAGGAGGCGAGGCTGGCTCTGGTCGGGGGTGCACTAGCCAGCAACGCTCAACTTGACCAGGTCGACGGTCACTGGCAGATCCAAGGCGACCCCACTGAGGCAGCGTTCTTGGTCGCACTCCCCAAGCTTTTTGGAAAGACGGATCACTCCCCCACGGATGCTTTCACGCGCGTGGCCGAGGCGCCATTCGATTCCGAACGGAAACTGATGTCCGTTTTGGTCACCGGTGATGGGGCGACAAGCGACCCGGTAACAGACCTGACGGGAGCGCCTGCGGGCACGCCCTTGGGCACCATCTTCACCAAGGGCGCCCCCGACGTGCTGTTAGACCGATGCGTGGCAGAACAGGTCGGAAACGACGTCCAAGACTTGAGCCCATCCCGCA
>CAYFRT010000082.1:0-6083 GCA_964345585.1 uncultured Actinomyces sp.
GCCTTGACCCAGCAGTGGTCTCCGCGCCCATGATCTCAACGATTGTGGACGGTACGGGCCTGTTGATCTACTTCATGGTCGCGAAGGCGCTGATCCCCGGACTGTAATGATCTAGAGCCTTCCCATATCGTTTGGGGCCGCGTGTTTCCACAGGATGTGGTGATCGGCGGACCGAGATAGCCCTGGCTAGTCTGTAATTGACGACACGGGGAAAGGGGATCGATGCGATTTATTGCTTCCGCTGATTGGCAGCTAGGCAAACAGGCAATTTTTCTGCCTGAAGAGGCACGGGCACGCTACGCACAGGCACGACTGGACGCGGTTGTGAAAATCGCGCGCCTTGCTGCAGAGCGCAGTGTGGACTTCGTCGTGGTCTGCGGCGACGTTTTTGAGTCAAACCAGCTGGATCGACAAATCCTATTGCGCACATTTGAAGCATTACGGCAATACCCCGTCCCGGTATATCTTCTTCCGGGAAACCACGACCCCCTGGATGCTTCGTCAATATATCGCTCCGGTGATTGGCTGCGTGAGTGTCCCCCGCACGTGCATGTACTCGACAAAAGCGGCTCTGTTCCACTTCCGAAAACTAGAGATGGTCAAGAGGTGGAGCTAATCGCTGCCCCTTGGTTTTCAAAGGATCCACGCAAAGACTTGACCCGCGCAGCTATCGAGCAGGCAATGTTGCCAGACGGTGCTAAAGGTTCAGAAGCAGCCAGGATCGTGGTGGGTCATGGCGCAATCAGCACGCTTTCTCCGGATTCGGCCGACTTCAACATTATCGATGCTGAGTTTCTGTCGGACTGTCTTGATGCCGGTCATGTTGACTTTGTGGTGCTGGGGGATCGCCATGGAACGTACCAGGTGGCGCCGAGGATTTGGTACAGCGGAACACCCGAAGTGACCGCTGAACGCGAGATCGACCCAGGAAATGTCTTGGTAATAGAGCTGGAAAAAAGCGGCGATTACAGAGTCGATGTGGAATCGGTCGGCACGTGGAAGTTCTCCGTTATCCATTTCGATCTGAATACGGATGCTGACTTGGACGCCCTCGCTGAAACGCTTCAAGAATGCGCTGATAAAGAAAACACCAGTATTAAGTTGGCATTGACGGGCACGCTTACGGTCTGGCAGCGTGCCCGTCTGGAGGAAATCATCGACCGCTTCTCCGCGTTATATGCGCGGTTGACCATATGGGAAAGCCACACGGATTTAGCGGTGGTCGCTCATGACGAGGACTTGAAGTCACTTAATCTTTCCGGATATGCCCTAGAGGCAGCCCAAGAACTACAAGCATCAGCGGGGCGCGAAGAGCAGGGTGTGGTGACTGAAGCATTGGGTCTGTTATTCCGCTTGGCGAAAGGGCAAGCATGAGGTACCGGCGCATTAAGGTGCGCGACTTTCGCGGCATTGATGAACGTGAAGTAGAGATCGGGGATGGGCTTACCGTCCTCGTCGGTCCGAACGAAGTTGGTAAATCTTCGTTACTAGAGGCGGTAAATCTCTTGCGAACGTTCAAGGATTCCTCTAAAGCTGCTGCAATTCGCAACGTACGTCCGGTCGGTCGGGATGCTAGCCCGTTCGTTGAGCTGGAGTTGGAGACGGGACCGTACCAAATAAAGTATCGAAAGCAATGGTGGAGGGCACCAAGAACAGAACTTGAAGTGAAAGATCAGGTTGGTCGCGTTCAGCACTTCACCGGTGATGAAGCACACCAGAAATACTTAGACCTTCTGAAGGAAACAGTTGATCTCGATCTTCTGGATCAGGTGAGCGTCCTTCAAGGAGAGTCACTTCAGCAGGCGAAACTTGCCGATGTGACGGCCCTTCAACATGCTCTTGGAGAGACTCCAAGTGACGGCGATGGTGACGTTCTAATGGATCGGGTGGAACAGGAGTATCGCCGTTACTACACTCCAAGCGGGCGTGACGCGAAACCGCTAACGCAGGGTGAAGCAGAGCTGCAGAATCTGCGGGAAGACCTAGCCCGCGCAGAATCTCGAGCAGTTGAAGCCACGCGGTTCACGGAAGAGTTTGCTGCGAATGAACGTACCCTTCATCACCTTGATGAAAAGTTGGAAAACGATCGAGTCGAACTAGAGTCCATCCAATCGGAGGAGGCGGAAGTTGCGTCGTTGCAGGAACAACTTGAACAAGCGCAAATCCGATTGGAACAAGTCAAAGAAGTCAGGGAACAACTACTTGCTGAAGTCGATGTGCGCGAACAGCTGCGCATAGAAATAGAGGCGACACGGAAGGCTCAAGAACAGAAAGAAACTGAACTGCATGGTCGCGCTCTGCGCATAGAAGCTTATGAGCAGGATTACCAGCTCATAAAAGACCAAGTGCAGCAGGTTCAAGTTTCGTTGGCAGATCTCAGAACCCGAATTCGCACTTATCAGAGACGACTCAGTGAACGCCGGAACCGTGAAGACCTAGAATCCACGGCTGGATTGATTGCCAGAGTCACTGCCGCTGAGGACGCCATGCGAAAGTCCCAGCAAACAGTAGCGAGTGCGCGAGTTACGGATTCCATTTTGGAAACTCTCGTCGAGGGGAAGCAACGTCGAGATCTGGCGGAAGCAGCTTGGAAGACGGCGGCCCCCAGAGTGAAAGTCACTCGCAAAGGACCTAAGAGCGTTACGATGCGCGGCCGTGACGCCGGTGGGGAAACAGTTCAAGCGGTTGGCTTAGATGAAACTATTAGCACTGAGGTCTTTGGTACCCTCCGGGTAGAGATAGCACAGATGGCCGAACTCGAGATTGACGCCGGCGCGTCACCCGAGCAACTGGAAGACGAACTGCGATCCGCCCAATCCACCTTCGCTCGGCTACTAGAAGATGCGGATGTCAAAACTCTCTCTGAGGCTCGTGAACAAAACGCGAAGTATCAGCGCAGCCGAGCCGACCTAGTTCGCAACCAAGACATATTGGATGAGCTGTTGGCGGGAACATCTTTAGAGCAGCTGCGTTCCCGCGAAGCAGAGCTACGGGGGAGGTTACAGGGCCAAGAAGAGCTTCCGGACCGAGAGGAAGACCGCGAAGCAATGGAAATAAAGATGCGAGCCGACTTCGAACAAGAAGAAGAACTCGAAAAGAAGATTCGCCAACTCAAGAAGCAAGTCAACCTGGCTGATAGCCGCATACAGGAAAGTCGACAGAAGCTCCGCTCTATTGAAAACGAGCTGGATGAGGTCAAGACGAAATCCCTCGCTTTGAGGTATCAACTAGAGGCAGCGGTGAAGCAACAGGACGATCGGGTTCTGGCCTTAAAGGTGGAAGAGAACGGGCTCCACTTGGAACAAGTATTGGCGCAGGTCGAAGAGTTGCGTACCCGGATTGATCCATACGAGGCAGAGCGTCTGCAGTTGGTTGGCGAGAATCTGCGGCAGGCGGTCCAAACAACGCAAGAACGGATTCAAGACCTGCGGAATCGCAACGTAGAACTATTGGCACTATTGAATGACCGGTCCGAGGAAGGTCTCTTCGATCAGATTCAAGACCTACAAGCAGCTGTTGAGCATGCTGAAACGAATCTGGCGCGGCTCCAACAAAGAGCTCAGGCTGCTCGACTCTTGCGTGACACGTTAGTGGAATATAAGCGAAAGGCTCAACAAAAATATGTTGAACCATTTGAAGCGGAGATCAACCGGCTAGGACGGGTGCTGTTCGGTCCAGACTTCGCCGTGCATGTCGATGAAGAACTTCAGATCAAATCTCGCACGATCGGGGGCACCAGTCTGGATTTCGCTCACCTTTCGATGGGAGCCAAGGAGCAGCTTTCCCTTCTGGGCCGGTTAGCCTGTGCGACTCTAATCGATCGTGAAGCAGGTGCCCCCGTGGTGATGGACGACGTTCTTGGATACTCAGATCCGAGTCGACTTTCCGACTTAAACTTGGTTCTCAACAGTGTCGGCAAGGATGCGCAAGTCATCGTAATGACTTGTCAGGGAACTCGGTTCGAAGGAATCGGAGGCGCTAGGTTTATCGAGCTGTGAGGTAGTGCGTTGCACAACAGAGGACCCGCTGGATCAATCGAATGGTCAATTGGGGAAAATCACGCTCGAGCACTCTTAGCAACCATTCGATCCTGAAGTATTCTGGTATGAACAGCTCAAATGAGGCCTCCTACTCCTGAGCGACCCGCTCCGAAGCCGTTCAGGCAACCAAGCTGGGCACAAAGTATTCACGCTATATCGAAGGTCGGAATGAGCGCTCGAAGCGCTCTGCTACGCTCTTGCAGGCCCGAAGGAACGGAACTTTGATCAAGAGAAACAGGCACGTGGCGAAACACGCTCTTCCACGTACTAGGCGCACTGTTCCGACATGGCTCAAGATTACTTTCACATCTGTTCTGTGGCTTCTTGTCTTACTTGGGTTTGTGGCTTGGGGGCTTTCGACGTGGACACGCAGAGAATTTGGCTATGTGTGGGTGGACCAAGCGCTGATGAACCTGCAAGGAGCCGGGTTCGAAGCGGGGGGCAAAGATCTGATTATCAGCGCGTTCCTCTGGGCTTTAGTAGGGCCGATAGCTATCTGGGCTCTCCTCTTGACCGCATGGCTTCTTTTTCGAAGGTACCGGAATAGGAAACGGCGTGGGGCAGGGGCTCCGCTCTACACGCTTGCGGGTGCATTTGTGCTGTTGGTCGTGCCGGTGTTCGGCTTGTCATCGTTGGCAGCCACATTGCAGGTGGGAGCTTATCTTGAGTCCTCACGATCAGCTTTGAGTCTAGAAGACTACTACGTAGAACCGGAATGGGCGCAGCCTGCGGAAAGTGGCGAAAATCCCCCCTATAACTTGATTGTCATCTACCTCGAATCAGTAGAGGACGGGCTTAGCGACAGTGATCTTTTCGAAACGGATATGCTTGCCCCTCTTGCGGACGTAACCCAGGACTGGCAAACGATTCCAACCCTCACTCAGTACGCTGGCGGTGGTTGGACGATGGCTGGCATCCTTTCCACCCAGTGTGGCGTACCCTACCGACTTCCAGAAGGAATGAAGGGTGAGGAAGAGAGCATTAATCGGTGGGGTGTTGACCAAGAAGAGATGATCC
Organism: uncultured Actinomyces sp.; assembly: GCA_964345585.1. GTDB lineage: Bacteria > Actinomycetota > Actinomycetes > Actinomycetales > Actinomycetaceae > Scrofimicrobium. The sequence continues at coordinate 5,058 of CAYFRT010000082.1, forward strand.
CAGGAGCAGTTTGTCTAGGGGACGTGTTGAATTCTGCTGGGTTTCAAGGGGTTCACCTCGGCGGTGCTTCTCGCATGCACGGTGGCAAAGACACATTCCTTCTAGGCCATGGTTACGACACCGTATATGGGAAAGAAGAATGGGTTGACTTAGGGGAAACCGAATTTAGAGACGATTGGGGCCTGTCCGATCGTCGTCTATTTGCGAACGCAGAGAAGATCGTCACGGAACTTCATCAAAATGATGAACCGTTTTTCCTTAGCATCTTAACGTTAGATACACATGAGAAAGAGCATGTGTACGACTACTGTGAAGTCACCACCCAAGTACCGATGGAATCCGTTTATCGGTGTTCGGTGCAGCAGGTTGCGGACTTCGTCAACTACCTCGAATCTGCCGGATATCTGGAAGATACGGCGGTAATAATAATGGGCGATCACGTAAAAATGGCCGGTCCACAGGCCAACTTGATGAACGAGCTCCTCAGCTTGCCGCAAAGACCACTGTTCAACCGTTTATGGTTGCCGGGAGGTCAAGTTGTCGCCGTTGATGAAGCGGACCAGCTGAGCTTGTATGCGACTGCACTGGAGGCTGTTGGCCTCGAATTAGTTGATGGTCGTGCCGGAGCTGGCGTGTCAGTGTTCCAGCGGTTCACCCCGCCGGGTACGATTCGCGACCTTGATCCGCAGCAGCGCGACTTGGTCACCCAGTCGCGATCCAGCGACCTATACCGCCAGCTATGGATGTCGGAGAACTCAAAGTAGCATCGGCGAAGCTTTACCTCAGATCAGGGGCTCGCTACTGGTTCACTTTGCGAAACCAGTTCAGGCAGAGCGCTCGCGGTCCTAGCCAGGTTCTTGCGCAGCGCATTCAGTCCGATGAGCGCGGCCAACACCATGATCCATGCGAACACCAAGGTCAATGTGAAACCACCCCGGTGCCCGTTGGTGTCAATCGCCGGACCCGTTAGGGCCGAACCCATTGAGACCCCCAAGGTCATGGCGGTTGACATCCAGGTGAGACCTT
>CAYFRT010000083.1:0-6070 GCA_964345585.1 uncultured Actinomyces sp.
CGTTCACTGCGTCAACAAACCGGAGGAAAGCGGCCTGGCCCTCGTCCCCCTGTTTGTAGACACCTGCGTGTTCGAGGACGGTCGAGAACACCTCGCCCACCTTCTCCTCCACCACTACCTGTGCGACTTCCCGCGCTTCTTCGCGGTCAAGCCCGGACGTGGCAGAGGCTACCTCGTCCGCGAACCCCTCCGCCCAGTCAGCATGCTTCTCTGTTAGTTCGCTGGAACGCAAATCAGACCCGGTAAGCAGCGCCTCCGTGACCGCCTCCAGCTCCTCCTTCAGCCGGGCTGGCAGAACCGCAAGACCCATCACCTCAATCAAGCCGATGTTCTCCTTCTTAATGTGGTGGAGTTCGGCGTGCGGGTGGTACACCCCCATGGGGTGCTCCTGCGTGGTGATGTTATTGCGGAGAACAAGGTCCATTTCATAGTCATCCCCGCGTCGACGTGCGATGGGTGTCACCGTGTTGTGCGGTTCCCCATCGGTCTGCGCGAAAATGAAGGCGTCCTCGTCCGTATAACCGCGCCACGCATTCAGAATCTTCTCTGCTAGGTCAACGAGTTCTTCAGAAGACTTAGACCGAATCCGGATTACAGACATGGGCCAGTCGACAATGCCCGCGTCTACGCCTGGGAAGCCTTCGAACTCAATCTTTGTTGTTATCGGGGCGCGTTCCATCGCGAACTCATACCGACCACCCTGGAAATGGTCGTGAGCCAGAATCGACCCTCCAACAATGGGAAGGTCAGCGTTGGACCCGACGAAGTAGTGCGGGAACTGGCGGACAAAATCCAGCAGTTTCGCGAAAGCGCTACGGTCGATTTTCATTGGGGTGTGGTCGTTGTTGAAAACGATGCAGTGCTCGTTGTAGTAGACGTAGGGCGAGTACTGGATGAACCAAGGGGACCCATTTATCTCGATGGGAGCGATCCGGTGATTCTGGCGGGCTGGGTGGTTAACGCGGCCCGCATAGCCCTCGTTCGTCGCGCAGAGGAGGCAGGTGGGGTAGTCGCTTGCGGGCAGTTCTCGCGCCGCGGCGATCGCCCGAGGATCCTTCTCCGGCTTCGCCAAGTTAATCGTTATATCCATGTCGCCGTAGCGCGTGGGGGCGACCCAGCGTCGATCTTTCGCCATCCGGTCGCGTCGAATGTAGTTCGTGTCTTGGCTGAACTGGTAGAACCAGTCGGTCGCTGCCTCCGGGTTGTCGTTGCGGAGGTCGCGGAACTTCCTCCTGACCTCGCGTGGCGGGGGAGTAAGACGCCCCATCACGGCCGTGTCGAGCAGGTCCCGGAACACCACGGAGTCTTGCTCCAACACCCCGCGTTCGTACGCGTCGTCGAGCAGCGCGCCTAGTACCTGGGGAAGTTCCTCATTTGGGATGGACGAGGTGACCTGGGAATCCGCTGCGTACGAATCAAGTTTCAGCGCCTCCAACACCTGGTTCGTTGCCCAAACGCGGTCGTCCTCGTCAACCAGGTGACGCTCGATGGCGTAGTCGACAAGTCTGCTTACAGATGAGCTGACATCAGCCACGGTTAACCTCTGATTATCTAACTGGTGGAGAAGGGAATCTGCTTGCCTATTATTCAGCGATGAAGGCGCCGCCAACTGGCCGGATTGAGATGATATTGCACCGGTCCTCGCCGAGGATCTTCTCTATCTCTGCTTTGAATTCCTGGGCCTTTTCGAGGGGGACGTAGGCCTGAACCGTGCCGGCAAAACCGCCGCCATGAACGCGGACGGCGCCTTCCCCATCTAGAAGGTGCTCGGCGAGGGCAATGGTGAGGGTCACTGACTGATCGGTGCTGGAAGGGGAATAGAGATTTTGAAGGTAGAGTCCCGAGGATCTCCCTGAATCCGTCACCATCTCCAGAAAGTCCCCAAACCTTCCCTCCTTCAACGCAGCCACCTGGAGCGGCACCCGCTCGTCATCGTTGAAGAAATGGGCTGCCCTTGCTGCTGCGCGGTCGCTGGTGCTCCTGCGCACCTCGGACAAAGAAGCCCAGAACTGGTCGTGGTTCACATTGCCCAGGTACTTCTCTCCGAAGAAGTGGGCGACCGCTCCCATGTCTTCGGTGATGTGAGCGTAGTCGTCGGTTAGGTCCGCGTGGTCGGCGCCAGAGTCGATGATGCACATCGCGTATCCAGCCTTCGTCAGGCTGAAGTCCACGGCTGTGACCGCGGGGTCGGAGGGGTCCTCGAAATCGATGCCCACGACGCCGCCGATTGAGCACGCCATTTGGTCCATGAGGCCGCTGGGTTTCCCGAAATACACGTTCTCGGCGTACTGGCCGATTTTCGCGATCTCCACCGGGTCCAGTTCATCGTTACAGAACAGGTGGTTAAGTACGTTGCCGATGAGCACCTCGAAGGCGGCTGAAGATGAAAGGCCCGAGCCGCCAGGCACCCCCGACTGCGTGAGGATGCTGGCGCCCCCCAGGGAATAGCCGCGGTCCACGAGTGCGCGAGCGATACCCCTCACCAAAGCGATCGACTTGCCTTCCTCTTCCGGTTTCGGGTCCAAGTCGTCCAGTCGAACCAGATCCTCGGGGTATTGGGTGGAAAAGACTCGGATCGCCCCGGTGGTTGTGGGAGCGCCGACGGCGATTGTTTCCATGTCGACCGCTGCTGCAAGAACGTTCCCGTGCTGGTGGTCGGTGTGGTTCCCGCCCATCTCCGTGCGGCCAGCCGCCGTGTAAAGGGAAGGGGAGAGGTCGGGGTGTTCCTTTTCAAATGTGGAGAGGAGATCGCCCAGTTTCGTTCGGGCTCTTTCGACCCCGTCGGGTGTCACGTAGATTTCTTTGAGCCGGCCGTCTAAGGTGCCGTTTTCCAAGCGCGCAGACAGGGGCGTAGTCGTCATTATTGTCCTTGCATAAGGGTTTGCATTCTTAGGCTGAAAGTGCCAGGGTCTACGCTACCCCGTGATGGCGACGGTTGTGTTAACTAATGATCCGTGGCACGCGTGTCTTTGTCGTCTCATCTGCTGCTGACACGATTACATGCTCATGCTTGGTAACTAAACGCGATAGTACGAGGAGAGAACACCAGAGATCGAGTGAGTACTTAGACCCAACTATCGGCAAGATCATGACGTAGTGCCTGAAAAGGGTGTGTTTCTGAGCCGACATTCGTCGAGAATGACATTTGGGACGACGTGCGCACTTTAGGATTATTTCAGTGTTTGACGCGGGGACGTTAAAGAGGACGCCTGGGCGTTGGACATGCGTCGGAGTGTATCCCACTGCTCGGCGCTGACACTATGAACGGAGGCGCGCTCGTCATGGCTGAAGTCTCACTTCCAGGCTCAGACATCCTCAGCCCGGAAGAAGAAAAATACGTCATACGCAACAAGCGCGGGGTTCCAGTCGGACTGAAACCCCACACAAAATGGACCTGGTGGAGAATCCTTCTCTGGGTTGTCATCTCATTGGCCGGGGCAACGGGTTGGACGTTCCTTGCGATTATTCGCGGAGAACACGTCAACACAATTTGGTTTGTCGTTACGGCCATCTGTACCTACATGATTGGGTACAGGTTCTACGCCCTATACATCCAGCGAAAGATAATGCGTCCGGACGATCGCAATGCGACGCCCGCGGAGCGAATCAACAACGGAAAAGACTACGACCCAACTAACCGAGTCGTTCTGTACGGACACCACTTCGCAGCTATTGCAGGTGCGGGGCCCTTGGTCGGCCCTGTTCTCGCTGCTCAGATGGGCTATCTGCCAGGAACGATGTGGATCATCCTGGGTGTGCTGGTTGCCGGCGGTGTCCAGGACATGCTGGTTCTGTTCTTCTCCATGCGTCGCGGTGGGCGTTCACTGGGACAGATGGCGATTGATGAGATCGGCAAGATCGGCGGAACCATTGCCACGGTAGCGGTGTTCATCATGTTGATGATCGTTCTTGCGGTCCTCGCGATGGTCTGTGTTAACGCACTTGCCGAGTCCCCCTGGGGTGTCTTCGCTGTTGGCTGTACCATCCCGATCGCTATCGGCATGGGTCTGTGGCTGCGTTACGTCCAGCCAGGACAGATCACGGCTGTCTCAATCGGAGGGTTCGTTCTTCTGATTGCTGCGATCATCGGGGGCCGTTGGGTTGCTGAGAACCCCACTACGGCGGACTTCTTCCACCTGACACCGACCACGTTGGTCATCCTCATGGTCATTTACGGCTTCTTCGCAGCGGTCCTTCCTGTGTGGCTGCTCCTCACGCCTCGCGATTACCTGTCAACCTTCATGAAGGTCGGCACAATCGTCATTCTGGCACTGGGCATTGTCGTTGTTCGCCCGTGGGTGCAGATGCCGGCTGTTACCGAGTTCGCCTCGAACACCGAAGGCCCCGTCTTCGCAGGCACGCTGTTCCCCTTCCTGTTCATCACGATTGCTTGTGGTGCCTTGTCAGGTATGCACGCAACGGTTTCCTCGGGTACAACCCCGAAGATGATTCAGAAGGAATCCCAAGTTCGCATGATTGGCTACGGCGGCATGCTGATGGAATCGTTCGTCGCGATCATGGCTCTTGCTGCAGCGGTTTCGCTGAACCAGGGTGTTTACTTCTCGATGAACATGTCTCAAGCCTCGCTACAGAAGACAGCGGGGATTGAAATCGTTGGCGAGCACGGAACCGAGGAGTTCTACGAGAGCCAAGCCGAGGTAGCCGAAGCCGCCGTCCACAACCTTCGAGTAAGCGACACGGCCGGCAACCAGCCGATTATCGAGTGGGAAACTCATGACGCTGATGGCCAGCTGGTCACTCTAGAGGGCGCGGAAGCTATTCGCGCCGTTGCAGACGACGTGGGCGAGCCCTCGGTCGTGTCACGTACCGGTGGCGCACCAACCCTTGCGGTGGGTATTGCCAACATCATGCACGAGTTTGCTGGTGGCAAGGCAATGATGGGCTTCTGGTACCACTTCGCAATTATGTTCGAGGCATTATTCATCCTCTCCGCAGTTGACGCGGTCACCCGCGTTTCCCGCTTCCAGTTGGGTGATGCGATTGGAAACCTGGTGCCGAAGTTCCGGGACCCGTCCTGGAGAGCTGGATCCTGGCTCACCACCGGCATCGTTGTGGCGGCATGGGGCTCTCTGCTGTTGATGGGAGTCACCGACCCGCGCGGCGGTATCCAGACGCTCTATCCGCTCTTCGGTATTGCTAACCAGTTGATTGCGGCGATTGCCTTGCTCCTCTGTACCGTGATCGTGGTCAGAAAGGGCTTCGTGAAGTACGTGTGGATCCCCCTGGTCCCATTCCTTTGGGATTTGGCGGTCACGTTCACTGCGTCCTTTGAGAAGATCTTCTCCCAAGACCCGGCGCTGGGGTACTGGAAACAGTACAGCGATGCGCGTGCGTTGAAGGGGACGCTCACGGATCCGGAGGCAATCTCGATCCAGAACGCAATCATCCGAAACACCTTCATCCAAGGGAGCATGTCGATCCTGTTCGTGCTCCTGGTTACGGCGATCATCATTGCGGCGATCGTCAGGATCTGGATGACTCTGAAGAACAAGGACACCACGACGTCCGAGGATCCGTTCCAAGAGTCCGACCTGTTCGCACCATCGCATATGTTCGCAACTGACCTGGAGCGAAAGGTCGAGAAGATCTACGCTGAGGTTGGCGACCCGAACCTGATCCCAGGCAAGACTGGTGATGGCTGATCCGAAGGAAACAAGGTAGGGAAGTGATGTAGAGCCATGAGTTCAGAAGAAGGCGTTCAGAAGATAATGGCACCTCTGAAGAAGGTCGGCTGGTACATACACCAGGTGATGGGGGACTCTGCATACGACAACTACCTTGAAAAGCACCGCAGGGTGCATCCAGACAAGAAACCTCTGACGAAACGCGAGTTTTGGCGAGAGCGCGATGACTTCAACGAAGGCAACGTGCAGACCGGTTGTTGTTAGAGGCTTGGCCTGAAGAGGGGCCCGTCCCGATTTTCGAATCGGGGCGGGCCCCTCTTTCTTTCGTTCTGTTGCTGGCCCTCTTCTTTGGGGCGGCGCTTCCAATCGGAGCGCAAGTTCAGGGGTGCCCAAAGTGGACATAGCGGGGTGCCGGGCGGCGCTTG
>CAYFRT010000084.1:0-6046 GCA_964345585.1 uncultured Actinomyces sp.
CTGGGTGGGGACCCCGCGACTCGTGATCGGGGAGTAAACCCTCCATGGGCTGGTTCTCTGTGGCGCCCACAGTAGTGCTGACGTTGCTGTTGACCATCGGGGTGGGCAGCGTCCTAAACGTCACCATTTTCCGCTTCAGCAAGCCGGCGGCAGTGCTCTACGGAGCCCCGGTGGGCGCCGCGTTAATCGCGGGACTGTCCCTCGCCCTCGCCGTTGCGAAGATCCCCTGGAACCTGGGAACTGTGCTGCTGGCGATTGCATTGGTGATTTCAGGCTGCGTAGGGGTGGCTTGGCGGCTGAAAAATCGTGTTTCACAGAGTCTGCTGACTGAAATCAACTGGTCCCATGTGGGGCTAGCGGTGCTGGGGACGGCTGTGTTCTTCGGCATTCAGGCCGTTCTCATCCTTTCAGTGATTGGGGAGCCCGCCGCTATCCCATCGCGTGGCGACTCCGTCTTCCACGTACAGGGTGTGCGAATCATTGCGGAATCCGGTTCCGCCAGCCCCTTGGGGCCCTTCCCCTACCTATACGGGGTTATCGATGGTGGTGCGTCTCCAAACTATCCGACCCTGTGGCACGCTCTGGGAGTTCTTTCCCTGCCTTTTACGCCGCTGGTTCCACTGACGAATGGTTTGGCAATTGCCGTGGGTCTGATCTTGTGGCCGTTCTCATTGGCTGCCTTTGCGGTCTCTTTGGCGCCCAAGCAGCCAGCGGTGGCTTTTTTCGCCCCGGCGGTGGTTAGCGGTGCAGTCCTGTTCCCCGCAATTGAAGTCTTTGCGTTTGCCGTTTACCCGTTTGTATTGTCAGTTGTGCTACTGGCGACAAGTCTGGGTCTTCTGGTCTTCCTGATACGCGACTATTCGCGTTATTTGTTGGGAGCGTTCGCAGTTGCGACTCTGGGCGCCATCTCGGCCCAGCCAACCGCGGGACTGGTGGTTCTCTTGGCGCTGCTTGTTTGGGGCTTGGTCTGGATTCTGGGGGCCGCCGGAAGGTCCTGGTCTAGCGGCAGCCGCTTGCGGCCTTTCCTGATCGTATTGGGCGTGGTCGTGGCCTCGGCCCTAGCGGTTGTGGGCATTCCACGCCTTTCACTGGTGCGTGGGTTGAATCAGCGCCCTACGGAATCCATCTCCTACAAGGATGCGGTACTCAACCTGCTACTTGGACCCACCTACCTGGCGCGCTTTTCACTGCTGATGCTCGCCCTACTTGCACTGGCATTCCTAGGGGCCCTGCTGACCCTGAAGGTTCAGGGGAACCTTCAGATGGTGATCACTGCTGCGGCGATACTTCTGCTTTATTTTGCAGCGGCCGGCCCAGATTCCTATGTGCGGGCTTTCACCACCCCGTGGTGGAAGGATGCGTCCCGTTTCGCTATTTATCTGTTGATCTTCGTGGCCGGGTTTGCTGGCGTTGCGTTGGGCAAGGCGCTGTCTTGGGTGGGTAGTCGTGTGAACAGCGAAGCGGTTGTCCCCAGCGCCGTAGGAATAACCGTCTTGGCCCTACTGGCAGCATTCTTTGCCTTACCGGAAGCAGTCTTTTCCAAAGCCCAGTCCCAGGAGTTCGTTGCGTCCTCGTATGAGCGTTCAGAGGACACGCCCGTTGCTTTGAATGAGGACGAGGTCGCTTTGCTGGAGGACCTTGATTCTGTTGTAGACGAGACTACGGTCATTGTGGGCGACCCTGATTCAGGTGTTGCGTGGGTCAGCGTCTTTTCTGTGGCTGACCAGTTCCAGGGTCTGCGCATCTCCAGTAATGATGAGCAAGCGTACCTCGCTGCACATTTTGATGAAATCCTTGATGACCCCAGGGTCTGCGAGATAATCAATGAAGCACAAATTAACGCCTTCATGGTGAGTGATTCGCCCAGCAAAGAGTTTGAAGGACGAAATATAGGATTCAACCAAACGGACACGAGCGTTGGTTTTGAGCTCCTCAAGGAAGTAGGGGGCGCCCGCCTTTACCAGATCACAGCATGCGACTAAGTCTTTAGGAAGAACGTGTCAGAGAGAATGAGGTGCCCGTGACTCCAAATCCGGGAAGTGTCCGGCAGGAAAAGCCGCTTTGGCAGTATTGGACCCTGATCCGAGCCTTCGGAGAGAGAGACCTTAAATCCAGGTTCAAAGGGTCCGCTTTGGGCTGGCTGTGGTCACTGGTCGTTCCCTTGGCTACGATCGCGATCTACTCTGTGGTCTTTTCGTTCTTCCTGCGGGTGCCGCCACCCAACTTTGGCAATGGGCGTGAAGGCATTTTTGCAATCTGGCTGTTCAGCGGCCTGGTCTTCTGGACGTTCCTGCAGAACTCGATTAACAATGGAATTTTGGAACTGGTCGCTGCCGGCCCGGTGTTACAAAAGGTCTACTTTCCCGCGTACACGCCTGTCTTGGGGGCGGGCTTGGCGGTCGGAGTCCAATCCCTAATCGAAGTGGGAATACTACTGGTGATCCTACTGTTGCTGGGGAATGTCGGCTGGACCTGGTTGCTTTTGCCCGTGTTCCTAGTGTTCGTGGTCATATTCGTTGGTTCGCTAGCAACCGTTTTCGCCGTTCTGAACATTTACTATCGTGACACGGCACATCTGGTTCAAGTGGGCTTGCAACTGCTTTTTTACGCCACCCCGATAATCTACCCAGCCTCTCTAGTCACGATGACCTGGAAGGGTATTTCCGTTCGGCACATCATGGAGATCAACCCTTTGTGGAGCTTCGTCGAAATCCAAAGAAACCTACTCTATGAGCTGAAGCCAGGTAGCTGGATTCATTGGGGAATCGTGGCGCTAGCAACCGTCCTCGCCTATCTGTGGGCCACACTGGTGATGCGTAAGATGGGCGCGGATTTGGGAGAAAACGTATGAGTGACGTTGCGGTTGAGGTGCGTAACCTAACGAAGACCTTCCGGATCCGCGAACAGCGCCCTGAAACTCTCAAAGAGATGTTTGTGCGCCGGTCAAAAGGCGAAAAACGAGAGTTCGACGCGGTAAAAGACCTCTCTTTCCAGATCAAGAAAGGCACCACGTTCGGGCTAGTGGGGCACAACGGGTCAGGAAAATCGACGCTGTTGAAGATGTTGGCAGGCGTTTATCGCCCTTCCTCGGGCTTACTTCGCGTGGAAGGGGGTGTGTCCGCACTCTTGGAATTGGGGGCGGGCTTCCACCGTGAGTTAACCGGGCGGGAGAACATCCGGCTCAATGGGGCGATCTTAGGTTTGACGCGCAAACAGATCGCCGACTCAATGGATGCGATCATTGACTTTGCAGAGTTGGGGCCGTTCATCGATGTCCCTGTCAAGCAATACTCGTCAGGAATGTATGTTCGCCTCGGATTTGCTATTGCAGTCACGCTGAACCCAGAGATCCTCATAGTCGACGAAGTTATCGCAGTGGGGGATGAAGCGTTCCAAAGAAAGTGTTTTGACCACCTGTACAAACTGCGCAACCAAGGAACCACCATCGCGTTGGTAACGCACTCGATGCCACTGGCCAGAGAGCTCTGTGACGAGGCGATCTGGTTAGACCACGGTGAAGCAAAAATTCACGGACCGATCGATGAGGTGGTCGACCGCTACATCAAAGATGTTAATGAGAAGGAAGAAGAGCAGTACATAGCCTCACTGGCTACAGCACAAGACCTACCGCGTCGCGGCAGTGGGGAAGCCTTCGTTGAACGTGTCGGAATCGTCGACGCAACCGGAGCCGAGCCCCGCACTCTCACCACGGGGGAGGACTACACGCTACAACTACACGTGGATTCGAAAGTGAATCTAGGTGCGGTTGATGTTGTAGTGGGGATTTATCTGGAATCCGGGGCGCTCTTGACCTCACTGAGCTCCGCATTCGAAGGGCGTCCATTCGACGTTCCAGTCGGTAACACCACTATCAATCTCGGCATCCCGGACCTGCCGCTGCAGCCCGGAAGCTATTGGCTCTCCACGTCCCTTCGTACCAGGGGCCATGTTTGGGACCATATCGACCGAGGCATGCGGATCCTGGTCCGTTCAGAAGAAGCCCCGCCGCTTGGTGGGCCGCTGAGACTAGGCGTGGAATGGTCGCAGAACTCGAATAGCGATCAGGACTGAAGAAGGACTTGAATGGAGTCTCTTAGAGAAGAACTTGCTAGGGAATACGCTGAATTAGCGGAAGAAAACGCAGTGCTACGCGATAAAGTTCGCGATCTTGAGACAGAGCTAGAGCGCGTGGTTACCTCCCGCTGGTGGAAAATCCACGTTAAACTCAATCCGCTCATGATGGTCGCTGCCCGAATGGTGCCTAAACGGGATTCACAAGAGTTGTGATTGGCAAGCGTAACGTGCCGGTGGTTGACAGTGGGGCGGTGCAACTCCACTGGGAAAAAGGGGAATGTTCAGATCTGACATCTCCGAAGGTCGCGATCGTCTCTTCATGGAGTGATACCGCGGTGATGAGCCGCTCCTTGAGTGCCTACCTCGCGGCTTTGGATTCAGAAGGGTATCAACCATTTGTTGTCAGCACCTGTGAAGTCAAGGGTGCCTTGGAATGGCCATTTGGGTTGCCCAATAATGCGGTGGTCGCCAGGCGACGAAACATAGGTTACGACTTTGGCTCGTGGGCGAGCGCCTTGAGCGTCTGCTCCGAATTGGCGCGTAAGCCATATGTCCTCTTGACGAACGACTCTTTAGTAGGGCCATTTGGGCCATTAGCCGACATGTTCGAACGGGCAGAGAATGCTTCCGAACCCGTGGTTTTCATGACCGAATCTTTGTCGCCAAAACGGCACGGGCAGTCCTTTTTTATCCTCTTTAAGGACCGGGCACTCTCGACCCCAGCGCTGACAGATTTCTTCAACTCCGTTGCCCCGCAACGCACGAAGCAGCGGGTTATTGACAAGTATGAAATCCCGCTGGCCCAGACATGTGAAGCCAACGATTTGCCGTGGCAAGCCATATATTCAGCCGAAGAACTTGGGGCCGGACACATAAACCCTACGCTGTCAGCCTGGCGACAGCTCATTGCTAAGGGCGCCCCATTCTTGAAGCGCCAGATCCTCTTGGCGCCAGAGTTTGACACCACCGCGGTGCGGATGCGCCACTATGCCGCGCGGTCATTGCGCGAAGATCTTCGCGATTGGCTTCCCCCCACACTGGTGGATCAACTGCCTGGTTCCACCACGGCTGGGCCCATCGGTGGAAGTGAAATCGACCTGCCCCCCGCCGCTAGGTACCAAGGGGTACTTCTGCGCTCAGACTCTGAGCCAGCTGACGCAGCTTTGGCGCCGGGGTGGACTGATAGCCGCCTCATCACGGATGTGGAAGCGGCACTGTGCGAACAGCAGCGACAAGCAAACAACCCCGTATCCGTACTTGTTTTCACTGCGGCCGCCGCTGCTCAGCTGCCGGACGACCTAGCAGAAGAACTGCAGCAAGATAGCGCGCTATTCGTGCTTTCAGACGAACTTCCGCGCGGAGCACTTCCCGGGTGGGCAACCGGCTGGGTCCAATGCGTACCCAGCGAAGGGGTTTGGGTGGCACCGCCTTGGACGAGCGGCTCGCATTCACCGGATTCGTCGGCCGCAGTTTCCTATCGACGCCTAAGTGTTGGCGCAACCGCAAACTGCCTGAACCAGAGCGCAGTGTGGCCAAGCGTCTACTTCCCCGCACATGACGAGCATTTCCCCTTGGGGTTAGAGCTTGTTGACTACACCCAAGAAAGCTTTGATCAAGCAGTATCCAGAGCTGCCCGATTGACCCACGAACTGCACCCACAGCGCCCTTTTGTATTCGCTTTGCGTGGTTTGGGGTGCTGTTAGGCTGGCTGGTGGTTTAGTTTGTGGAGGTAGTGGGTTATGAAGGGCATTATTCTTGCTGGCGGTTCTGGTACGCGGCTGCACCCTTTGACGATTGGGGTCTCGAAGCAGTTGATGCCCGTGTATGACAAGCCCATGATTTATTATCCGTTGACGACGCTGATGTTGGCGGGGATTGATGACATTCTTGTTATTACTACGCCGCATGATGCGCCTGGGTTTGAGCGCCTGTTGGGGGATGGGTCCCAGTTTGGAATTACGATTTCCTATGC
>CAYFRT010000085.1:0-3754 GCA_964345585.1 uncultured Actinomyces sp.
ACAGGCACTTCCGCATCGCCCTCTTCTTCCGGCTCAGGCTCGACGGGGTTGAAGTATGGATCAAATGCAGTTTCCAACCGCTTCGTCATCTCCGTAGCGGCAGCAGCCGCGTCGGAAAGGGCCACGGCCTCACCGGTGTCAACGCCCCGGACTTCACGCAGTGTGCTTTCTGCTTCGCTCACCAACGCCCAAAGGGACGCCCAAGTTGCGTCACCGACGACGTTTGGGTCCGCAGATTCAAGAACGTCGACAGCATCTTGGACCGTAGATTCCAGAGCAGCTAACGCAGTGTTCCATTCGGTGTATGCAGCGCTCAGTACCAGGTCAACTTCACTACCGATGTCATCAAGCGTGTCCTTGAGATCAAAGAACTTCTCGTTGAGGTCTTCCATTGCCTCGCGATAGTACGGAAATTCCTCGTCAATGTTTTCCGGGACAATGATGTCGGACCTGTTAACTCCCTCGGCAAGGATCTCAATGTAGTCCTCATGTTCCAGGTCCGCGGACTGCTCTGGTGCTGAATCCTGACCTTCTTCTGCCTCGGGGACCACGTAGATCGCGATGGTTTCAGCACGCAAACGTGCGGAGCGGAGTTCCTCAGCTTGCCTGTCCAAGGTCGCGATCAAGGTCGGATCAGCCTGCTGTGAGGTGGCCGCCTCAGACACTTGCTCGGCCTGGTACCCAACCCATGAGGCTTCCACAATCCTCTGTGCCGAGGCCTCTACAAAATCAGCCCAACGAGCCTCTACCCGCACCCCCGAATACAGCCACAGAGTGCTTCCTGCGATTAATCCCAGCGCAAAAACAAGCCCGATGGCTGCTGAGATTCCCTGGCGCCAACGCATTGGTCACCTGCTTCTGGGGGCTGTGTGTTCAACGGAGGGCGAGAGTCCGGTGTCGTAAATGACTTCCGTGTGAGCCGTGTTTTCCATCTCTTCCGCGAGCATTCGGGCTGCTGCCTCCGTCTCACCTGTGGCAACACGGTGTGCCCAGAGGCGATAGCGCCTGGCAGTCTCATACGCAGGTCCGTCGGAGATTATGCGCCCCTCATGCATCCAAACCGCCCGAGTACACATCTCCTCGATGGTTTGCGCTGCGTGAGACACCAGAAAAATCGTCCCGGCGTCTCTGCGGATCTCCGCGATGATCTCCTCGGACTTGGTCGCAAACGCGGCATCCCCAGTGCCCAAGGCTTCATCGATCAACAAGATGTCTGGCTTCACCACAACGTTGATCGCGAATCGAAGGCGGGAGGCCATGCCCGAGGAGTATGTTTCCATCGGCCGTTCCACAGCATCACCGATCCCAGTCAGCTCAACGATCCGCGGAGTAACCTCGCGAGTTTCCTCTGGGGTCAACCCCACCGCGAGGCACCCCAGCTCGATGTTCCGCAGGCCACTGAGAGAAGGAACCAGCGCAGCGTTTACTCCTAATAGAGTGGGCTGACTACGGGCCAAAATTTCACCCGACGTAGGCATCTCAGACCCGGCTATCAGTCGCAACAAAGTCGACTTTCCAGCCCCATTTGCTCCCAGCAGTCCAATTGATTCACCGGCCCGCGCCACCAGAGTGACATTGTCGACCGACTTGACCGTAGTCTTAAATGGGCGGCGAAAGATTTTGTTTCCTACTCGCGCGAGAGGACTTGCCGCGGTCCATACTTCTGGGCCAGAAGCTGTCGATTTATAGATCTTCGTGACTTGATCAACGACCACGGAAGGGCCGCCAAGGGCTACTTCGATACCGCGCTTTCCCCCGTCTTTGCGCTTCATCCCCTTTTCACTCACTGTAGGTTTCCTCCCTCAGCCAGAAAAGGATTGCCCCGATGAGCCACATGCCGACCGCCCAAGTCGTGAAGTAGATCCAAGTAAACAGATCAGGCATCGTCGAGTAGATCAAAACATCACGACTCATCGTCAGGAAAACGTAGCCCGGGTTAGCCTGCATGATAAAAGAAACCCAGAAAATAGACTCAAATCTGCTGAGAGAAAAGAACACACCAGAAACGTAGAACCAGAATCTGCCAAGCAGAGGCCAAATGAACTTAAGATCGGGGAGGCCCGAAGTCAGGCTGGCCGTGAACATCGCGAGACCGTTGGTAAAAACCGTCGCGATCAGGATGATCGGGATTATCGCGAACGCCCGCCACGTCGGCTCGGCAGGTGACAAAACATAGACAAAAATCACCGTAGCAACAACAACTGGAATGAAATCCAGGAGACTCCTGATGGTCCAGGAAACCATTACAGAGGCCCTAGGAAAAGCGAACGAACGGATGAGGTTCTTGGATCCAGCCAGCACTTGGCTCCCTGAAGAAAGCCCCGACTGCATGTAGGAAAAGAAGCTGACGCCGATCACAAGATATCCGACGAAGTTCGGAATTCCCCGCGACACTTTCAAGAGCAAGCCGAACACTACCCAGAAAATCGCAGCGTTCAAGAAGGGGCTGACAATCAACCACACTTTGCCCAGCAGCATTCCACGAGTGGTCTGGTACGCCTTCGCCTTAGCATCCGCCCAGATGAACGCGCGCCGCTCCCATACTTGTCTCCAATAGGTCCAGAATCCTGGACGTTGGCCGACTCTGGAGAGCGTCCAAGGTTGGACGGGGATCTCCCCCGTTGAGGCAGCCTCCATATACGTGGCGCCGATCCACTCACCCAATGGGAGAGCCTCTTGGGACCCTGTACCTGAATTCGCGCCGTCGCTCGAATCTGCGCGTGCGGCATCAGAAGATGACATGATCTAGCGCCTTTCCATATGCGACTAGTGTGCCGGTTGCGAGGATACTCAAGTCATCAATATCCCAGGTATGTGTCGAATCCGCCTTTCTAACCTGCATGAAACCAAATCTGCTAGTGCTAAAAATCCTCCCGCCGGATTCGGATACCTTCTTCAGGAAGCCGGTGTCCTCCCCTCGTAACACGGGAGGGAACGGGTTTTCCAGAACGACTTGTCGCTTTGCCACAATGGTTGGCCCGCTCACAAATGGACGATACTTGTGCTCCGTCTCTGGGAACCGAAGCACCGTTGCGTCCTGAGACTCCAAGTACATGTAGTGCGCGGCTTTACCAACAACGTCTGCGTCGGCGTAGTCCATTGCTGCCAGCTGCTCGGACAGGTAGTACTCACCGTAGTAGTCATCATCGTCGATCTTGGCCACAACTTCTCCCTTTGCTTTTCCAGCTAGGAGGTTGTAGCAGTCACCGAGAGGGACGTCGGCATCTATCTCCATCCAGTGGATCTCACCGAACATCCTCTCAAACGCATTCTTTTCTGTCTGGTTCAAGACAAAGCCGTGGCAGCCGACCAAAAGTTCGAGATTTACGTCTTTCTGACTGCTCATCTGTTCGAGCACATGTTCCAGTTGATGCGGGCGATTCGTCGAGATCATTGCGCTCACTGAGGGGGGTGTGACCAGAGCGTCCGTGAGACCGACATCGGACAACACCTGGTTAACCCGGGCCGTGTAAGTATGGCTCCGCCAGATTTGCCTCTGTGACAAGTGTGCCAATCGGTCACGGAGTTCCTGGGAACGAAGCAGGCTTCGCGTCCAGTTGTACGCTTCCACCTCGTTGCCTGCCTGAGACACTGTGTCGTCAGGGAACGCGTTGCTAATCGCTGGGGTAGGAGCAGATACCACTGGAGTTCCGCAAGCCTCAATCTCGAAAACTCTTCTTCCGCACATTGATTCGCTGGTCGGAATCGAGTTCACGTTCAGGAAAACTCTGTAAGCGCGATATGCGGTAAGCAT
>CAYFRT010000085.1:3854-6033 GCA_964345585.1 uncultured Actinomyces sp.
GCAGATGTTTCCGACAATGCGTCTTCACCCAGTTTCTCAATCACACTGTAATCTCGTTATGATCATAGACTCGGGCCCACAAGGGTCCAACCGAATGCAGCCATATGTGCAGTATCGCGCAGATGCCAAGGGAAGGAGAAAGCCACTGGATCTCCTCATCTATGGCAGTTGCGTGTCCAGAGACATGGTCGAATATGTGCAGCCAAAAGGCGTGCAGCTGCGCGGCTACATCGCGCGGCAGTCCTGGCGTTCGATCAACTCGCCGGCCCAAGCGAAAGCTCTGCCCCCAGCTGATTTCGATTCCCCGTTCCTTGAACGAACGTATCTGGGAGATTTGGAAGGCAATGCTCTGAAGAGAATCTCCGAGGCCAAGAGACTTTTCCCGGATGTGCACCTATTGATCGATCTGACAGATGAGAGGGGCGGTTTCTTCAAAGGTCCTGATGGGGGAATAGTCTCAAACACACCCGATAGTCCCGCCGCAGCCGTTCTAACGGAGGGTCTTCCTGGGTGGAGACGTCTACGTTTCGGATCTCTAGGGCACGCACTGGAGTTCACCACTGCCGCCGAGAAACTCCAACAGGAGCTAACGCAAATTGGGGTCTGGCAGAACACCACGATTCTTGCAAACGAGTGGGCAGAAACGTTCCCAGATGGCGCGCCAACCCCTCCGAGTTACGGGATGTCAGCATCGGATGCTAACGCCGAATACGCTGAATACTACGAACTGCTGAGAGCCACAGGCTGGAACGTAGTAACCCCTGATGTCGAGAAACCTACAGGGGATCCCGACCACAAATGGGGTCAGGCCCCATTTCATTACACCAACGCATACTATTTATCTCTCTGGAATGCATTTTTGAAAGCCTAGTTCTGTCCGGTACAACGTCGCTAAGCTTGAAGTGTCCCCAACACCTAATGACATCAGGCAGCCCAGACCAAATGCGTATACTCATCCTCGCTCAGCAGTGGGAGCCAGAAGAAGGCACACCCCAGCGGAGGTGGGCGCCACTCGTAGAGGCACTGATCCGAAGGGGCGACAAAGTGGTTGTGGTCGCACCGCCACCGCACTACCCCGGGGGCCTCCTCACTTCGAAAAACCCTGATGTTCAAGTGGGAGCGACAGCAAAGGGACGCCACGGTGAGGTCATCGTCCGTTGCAGTTTCGCCGAGCACGACCAAACGCTGCGGTCGCGGATATGGGATCAAGGTGTGGTGGGTGTATCCACAGCACATGCAGCTCGGAGGATAATAGGCAAGCAACGTCCCGATATAATTTTGACAACCGCTCCGCCGATTCCTGCGGCCTACGTAACTTCGCTCGTCGCTACCTTGTATAGGATTCCTTACATTGTAGATCTCCGTGACGTGTGGCCTGATTTGCTCAAATACTTGAACGAATGGGGTCTCCGCGCAGATCAAGAACGCAAAGGCCGTTCGATTATGGCCCCCGCATTTGCTGTAGGGTCTGCTATCGCCTCTGGTTGCCTAAGAATCGCACTTCGGGGCGCAGCGGGGATCACAACAACGACCCCTTCCTTCGCCGAGCTGTTAAGAGCCCGAGGCTTCGAGAACGTACTCAATGTGAGAAACACTGCGTCAGTGCTTGCTCGACCGGTTCCCTCAATTGAGCAACGCGATGGTGAAGAACTCAGAATTCTTTATGTAGGGACAACGGGCCGAGCACAGGGCCTTCATTCGGCTATGAGCGCGTTGGAACTGGCGAGCGCACATGTGAAGATACAGATGCGGGTTATTGGCTCGGGCGCGGCACTGAAGCCACTTCAAGAAGACGCCGCCGCGCGGGGGCTGCCTGTCGAGTTTTTCGGCAGGATCCCTCACCAGGAGGTACGTGAACACTACGAGTGGGCAGATACCACATTGGTCCACCTGCGCGATTGGGAACCGCTGCAGTACACAGTTCCGTCCAAACTGTACGAGTCTCTAAGTGCCGGGAGGCACGTCTCTGTCGCAGCGAACGGAGAAACAGCCCGCATCGTTGAAGAAACCGGAGTCGGGCACGCCGTCCCAGCGATGCAACCGCAGAAGCTGGCGGACCTATGGGAGCACCTGGCGAACAATCGGGAGCTTCTGGATATTGGTGACTCAGGAATTCTTTGGCTCCAGGCACGCGAATCGCAAGTTGAAAATGCTGAAAAATTCGCAAACTTCGTTGAAC
>CAYFRT010000086.1:0-5926 GCA_964345585.1 uncultured Actinomyces sp.
GGACTTCCCCGGAATCAAACTTCTCTTTGACGGTCGCAGGGTTACAGACCCCGAATTGTGGGTCGGCACGCCTCGCATAGTGATCGGGGCGTAGATAGAATTCCACGTCGCACCGCGGAGAGGTAGAAGGGACAGCTAGATGGGCTGGATGGGGTTCACCATGCTTGTTCTTTTCGCCTTTGCACTGATAACTGTCCCCGGCGCACTGGTTCTCTGGTTGCTTCGGATCCGGGATGCACGTCTTCTCCTGTTGGGGCCGGCGACTGGTATCGGGGTACTAGGCCTGCTCACGTTCATTGCCTCCCCCATCGGCGGGTGGGGGTGGGGCTACATCATTGGTCTGGTTGCGTTCTTGGTGCTTCTGGTAATACTCCAGTGGAGGCTCCGGAGAAACGTTACTGTGCCTTTGCCCAGAGTTCCTTGGAGAGCGGTCTCTTATGCCCTCCTTGGGATCGTGGCGTTCGCGCTGGTTTACGTTCCCGTAATCATGGCGTATTGGGTTGGGCCATCCAGTCCACAATCGTTTGGAGACACGCCCTTCCATTCTCAGGGCACGGTACTGGTGTGGCTGTCAGGCGATGTGAACCCTTTCAGCGCTCTAGGTGGCATTTACGACCCAATAAGACCTATTTCGGTTTACTACCCAACGCTTTGGCACGCCCTGGCATCCCTGTTCCTTCCCTGGGTGAACGTTGGAGGGGCCACCAACACGCTGGTCCTCGTTGTGGGGCTTCTAGCGTGGCCGCTATCGTTGTCAGCGTTGGCGAGCTCCTTGGCCGGCAAACACCAGGTTGCAGCCTTTTGGACGCCATTCTTCGCTAGCTTTTTCGTGGTGTTTCCAGCGGAAATCCTCTTTCGAAACGCTATGTACCCTTTTGGACTCTCGGTCCTATCTGTCCCTACCTTTATCGCGGTGATGGTGTGGATGGTGGATTCTCGTGTCCGCAATCGTGATGCTCTCTGGCGGCTGGGCGCGGCAGGGCTCCTGATTTTTTTGGGAGCAGTTGCCGCCCAACCTGCCACCGCGATAGCGATTGGGATTGCGGGACTGGGATTCGCCATGGCAATCTTCATGCGCTTCATGTACCGGCGTGCAAGGAGCGGTCACACACTTCCCTCGGCGTTAGCTGTGGTCGGGGTGTGGGCGGCACTGATCTGTGTAATAAGAATCGGCGCGATGGTCCCAATCGTTAAACAACTTGGGAAGTTCCAGCGGGCTAGCCTTCCCCTTCGCGGAGCCGCGGTGCAGTTTTTTGAAGGGGCTGCGCTTGACGGGGGAGAAACGACAGTTGCGCTGATGCCTTGGCCCGTAGTGATGGTCGCAGCTCTGATAGGGCTGGCAGTCTTGGTTCGGAAAGCCCGAGGACAGATGCTCCTGACAGCGGGCATCTTCCTGTCGGTTTCGTATGTCGTTGCGACAGGCCCTGACAGTTGGCTCAGAGATCTGACGGGATTCTGGTACAAGGACTACACACGAATCTCAGTCTTTGTCCTTTCCGTTTTCGTGGCCTTCGCAGGAGTGGGCGTTGCCTGGCTGATTGCCCGGTTGGCAAACCGAGCTCCCAGTCACCGGTTAGCCATCGCGGTCGCTGCGTCGTTAGTTACCGTGGTCTGTTTCGAGGCGCTTTCATCTGCTGCGTTGCGGGGCTCAACGGTGTCGATCCAGGCCAGAGTGAGGCAGGGTTACAGCCAGGAGGTGGACGTCTCGAACCACCTCGACCAGGATCGGGCAACGGTTCTAGAAGCGATCGACGGCGAGTTCGACGGGGGAACCTACATCATGGGGCTGCCCGTCATCGCAGTCCAATTTGTTGCGGGAAGCAGCCACTCTTTGAGTTTCGCTCCGTTAGGATCTCTTCTGACAGATGAACAGCGCATGTTGGGGGCGCATCTGGATGAGATCCTCACCAATCCCGAGGTGTGCGAAGCCGTCAATGACTTAGGTGTCGAGGGGTTCTTGACTATTGTGCCGGAGCATTTAGATCCCGCGGTCAGGGACGGGCTCCCCGGCTACTACGGGATGTTAAACGTCGACATGTCCGAGGGCTTTGAACTCATTGAACAGTCCGGACCGATCCAGCTTTGGAGAGTCACTGCTTGCTCAGATCCGGCGGCGTAACTACTGTGCAGAACTTCGGCCCAAGTCCTTTTGTACGCGTTGGAGGATCCTCTTACTGTTGATCCACGCGTTTGTTGCAACGTGCCCTACGCGCGGGAACCGGGCTGAAAGCTGACGTTGCACCAACTGACGCACCTGGGCGGCGCTGAGCGTGCCCCTATCTGTGGCTAGCATCTTGATTTGCCGCTGAGCGAAGGGGAACAAGTAGTGTGAGACCTGGTCGTATTTGTATTGGAGCGCGGTCGCTGAAATCGCGGCAAGCTCGACATTTTGGACACACCTTGAATAGTAGCCACCGCTGTAAACCACATAGCTGAACAGACGTTCCAAAGCATGCGCAACGGATCCGTCACGGTACCCTTCAGCGTCGGGGAACTCTGAAACATCGAATGCGGCCGCGACTAGGGGCTCCAATGCGACTCTACGACTAATGAACATGGACCCGTACGGGGATAGCGGCGTGACACTGTCGAAGGGGACCGTGATCCCCAGCCGCGACGCCAGCTTTTTCGCAGGTTCCCGGTTCAGCGTCCAGCCATTGCCCATTGTTGGCACCCCCATGTGGATGACCGGGGGGAACACCATACCGAGTCGGGGATCATCAGCAAAGCTCTTCCAAATGTGTGTGGCGTAGCCCGCCGTGCCCAAAAGATTTTGGAACAGGTGTTCTCGGAACCAACCTGAGACGCTTGCCGGATCCTGCGCGGAGAGTTTTGAATGGAGCTTGACGACAACATCAAACTCGGGGTTCGTTATGATGTCTGAACAATCCAACAGGAAGGCCGAAATGTCCCGGCCCCGATTTGTTTGGACAACTCGCACCTCCCACGTCTTGAAATGCTCCTGTTCACGAAGTTGCTTCTCCAGGAGCTGCTTCTTCTCATCGGTGTCTGTTGTTACGAACAGCTCCGCGGGTGAGGGAACGTTCATTGCATACTTCAGGATTTCGCTCAGCATGTCCGGGTAGAACACATGCGCGATCACCGCGGTACTGAGCGAGTTGACGAAACCTGAGGCCTCGGTGTTAGGCCAAATGTCCAACAATGCGAGGTTCGTGTACCAGGTTTGTGGGGGGCACGTGTGGAGGAGTCTTTCCCAAAAAGGGGCGGCCGGGTAGCCCGCGGCTTTCGCGTAGTCCCACGCGCTCCTTGGGACAATTGCCCAGCGCTCCAAGTAGATTGGGTCAGTTGTGAAAAGCGCCCAGGGGAGCAGCGGCACCTGGCTTTCGAGGTAGTTTGTGAGTGCGCGGCCGAAAAAGTCCGTTTTGCCCTCGGGAAGTGAATAAACTGCGCGCGCGTTGATCCCAGCTTCTGAAAGTCCCTCAATGAGGGTGTTCATGGAAACCCACTCTTGGGTTGCACAGCCTTGTACTTCCGTCTCTTCAGCAGCGGCTGACACTGCGCCCCAGAAATCGGGGCGGCGAAGCAGGCCCAGAGGTATTTGCAACCAACAGATTTCCATCGCGAGAGGCCCTGCAGGCTCAGCCGTGGCCAGTTTCTTCGACTCGGTGTATTCCTTCTGTGACTCCGATGGGATCAGAGTCTGCACAAAATTAGCGGTGTCGGCGAGGGGTTCTGGGAGCCTTCCAAGAGGCCCCAGGACCTGGTCGTCCAGAACCAGAAGCTCAAGGTTTTTGTCCACCAAGACAACTTCTGCGGCGAGTTCCTTCAGTGCTAGCAAAGCACCCGCAATACCCTGTCGGCTCGGGTAACGGATCGTTGTGGAGTTGCCTTCCGTAATCAGCGAAGACTCAGTGTCTGCGGTGGGGGAGGCGACGTATACGGACGCGCCAGCCACGGCGACGGAGTCGAGGAGATACCTCTGTGCCGGGAGCGTCTGAGTGCCTTGCTCACCTTGAATGAATAAGACGGTGCGGTTCACCTGCGCCTCCTTAGACGCTCGCGGACGGCTCGTGACTGGAGCTCAACATTGTGCAGGCTCTCGAACAGGGTCGGTGAGGCACTCTTTATTACGCTCCCGACCCGATTCTTCAATGATGGGACGATGACCCGACCCGAATAAGGGTAGTCAAGGTAATCGGGATAGATGACACGTTTCCTTGAAAAGAGATCTTGCATCAGTGTGGCTGAGGCGCGCAGCTCGTCTGCCGTTGCAGCCTGCCCGACAACCATTTCAAGGTCTTTGGCTATATCTGCGGCGAGGAGGTCGAGGCTTCGACTGAGACTCTCCTCATCCCCGGCGATGTCGACAAGCCGTTTCCATCCCGCGGCTTCGATCAGAGATTGGATCTTCTCCAGTAGCGGGCGCCGGTAGGCTCCGAATCCTCGCCACGGTCCCAACACGGAAGAGTGGCTGAATGGGCCATGAACGCCCAATTCAGAGGCAATGGTTCGCGCGGTTTCTGAACGGGAAAACCAGCTCCTGCCTGACACGGGTTCGGACAGGAACTGGGCGTAAGGGAACAGTGCCGCTAATCGAGGATTGTTCTGGAAGGTTTCGGCCACGAACGTAGCGTTGTCCACGATGGCTGCACGAGCATTAGCGAAACCTGTCACCTCATTATCCCCCAGATCATGCGGGGCTGGACCTGGTCTGTTCACCACCAGAATTTGCGCGTCACCGAGCACAGCGTCCAGACTTTCCGCCGCTAACCGTTTCCACGGTCTGCTTTCGATCACTTCGATTCGAAGGGATGGTGACGGGACGCCCTGGTTTGCTTCATGGTCCGATGAGATTTCGTCTTGCGGGACAACGAATGTTGCGTTCATCCCCAGGCTGAGTTCCCGCGCCGTTGCCCTTCGCGCGACACCGTCAATGATGAGATTAGGTGGGTATCCCCTCTGCAGTGCACTCTTAGTGACGGCGCCCGAAAACACCCCTGCCGCAGCCAGGGCGGGAACATCGTGAAAGTACAAACGTTTCTTAAATAAAGGGCAGCCGTCCTGCAAGAGTGCAAGGGGTGCCTCCATAGTCGGATTCTGCACGCCGTAATGCTGTGCCGGGAAAGCGGCGCTCCAGGAGAACCCTAGTTGTGAAAAGTGCTCGGTGAGCTGACACTCGAAAAGGGTAACAACGTCGGAATATGATTTGGGTAGGGGAAGTCTTTCCCAGTAGTCCCGGAATTCGTTGCTGGTAAGTAGCGGTCGCCTAAAGACCAACCAGTATGACTGCAGGTGCTCGGGCATGGTTCCCTTGCCCGTGTACGGGTGCGGCGTGATGGAAGGGTGGTTCGTTATTCCCCAAAAGTCTGCGGGGTCTTTCGCCATGCGTTCGAACAGTTCCCCGAAAGATCCCACAGGCCCGAAGAAGGTGTAGTTGGCCAAGATCAGCTCATCAAACTCGGCCAGACGGTTCCAACCGAAGTGGTCGAATGCCGAACGGTATGCTCCCACGTCATATCCGGTGTTGGGACGCTCCAGCACCTGATCTGCGACCTTGGCTACCGCGGATCGAGATTCAGGTTGCAGGTACCCGTTTGAGACCACCAGTATTTCCTCAACAAACGGGCGGAATCCTTTCAAGGTGTGAATCACGGAAGGGTCACATATGCCCTCGGGGTCATATAACAGAAAAACCAACGCGCGTCGCGGGAGTCTGGTCAACGTCAACTCGTCCTCTAGTTCTTGTGGTGGTCGGCAAGAAGCGGACCCTTCGTCAAGGTTACTGCGTTGTAGGGACATCGTAGGGCGCCTCGAAAGGATCACTCCAGTGTCCGTTAGTATGAAACGAAACAAACCAAGGCTTGACGTTTGGTGTTACACCGATTTGCGAACCAGACAAGGAAGGACGCCATGAAGGGCATTATCCTGGCCGGAGGCTCAGGCACCCGGTTGCACCCCATAACGC
>CAYFRT010000087.1:0-5917 GCA_964345585.1 uncultured Actinomyces sp.
TTCGATGCCGCCGCAGACCGTATCGCGGGGCCTTTGGGGGCAACAGTTGGTCTGCAGTCATCCTTCGGCTTTGCTGCCGGGTTGGGCGCTATCGGCCTGCTCATCGCGCTGTTCAGCGAACGCAAAACAGGGGAGAAAAGCCCGAAAGCCTGAGCACCCTGGGGTCTGCCGACGCCCAACGTTGTGTGTCGGGGTGTTTGGGATCGGATTGATTGCTCATGACTGTTTCGGCGCGGGTTCACTGCTGGCGGTATTGCACTGGGTCTTGCTGCTAGTTCGATTCCTGGGTGTGTCCGAGAGTGCTTGCGTGTCTCTTGTGCTTCTTTGCGACCAGTGGTTTCGGCTGAGGGATTAGCCGCTTACTGAAGTCACCACGCGTCTTCGTCATGACCATGCATCGTCTTCAATGCGCTGGGACTGTCAAGGAAAAATGTGTCGCTGGTATTGGCAGCTGCCACAGGACCGCGCGCAGTGCGACTCCACTGTCCGCGCGTACTTCAGGATCACCATCGGGGGCACCCACTTTATTTCACAACACTGTTCCCTGTCCCTAATGTGCTTCCCGGAGCTCTCGGTGCCACCCTTTCGGGCCATTACCTACCCATAACGCGGACATGAAAGGCCGGGAGCCACATCCGGGACACGGAACCACATTAAGAACAAGGAAGCGCCTCACCAACTCCAAACGGGCCGACACCCATCGCCACGTTCACTTTGGACTCACGGAGAAGCGATCTAAGCGTAGGAACGCCGTTAGGCTTCGTCCAGGAGTCTAAAGTGAACATGGCGTTGTAGGCGTCGGCGGGTGAGCCACAAGGAGAGATCGGTGTGGCTGCCACGCATCTGGTGCGCCGGTTCGTAGTTTGGGTTCTTTTATTCTTCGGTTTCGCCCAAGTATGCGAGGGCGGACAGAGCAGCCACCGTGCCATCAGCCACCGCGGTGGTGATCTGCCGGTAGCGTTTGTCCCGCACGTCGCCCGCAGCAAACACTCCGGGAACATTGGTGGCGAGGGCGGAGTTAGTGATTACCTCGCCCCGCTCATTTAGGTTCACCTTGCCCGCGAATGCCTGCGAGTTAGGGACGTATCCAATGAAAATGAAGACCCCATCGACAGCGGTTTCGTTCGTCTTGCCATCACCCTTGTCAGTCGAGCGCACGAGTTTTAGCCCCGGCTCTCCCTCGAACGCATTCACGCTCTGATTCGTGAGGAAGTGGATCTTCGGGTTCGCCTCGGCCTCCGCCACCAAGTGGGGTTCGGCTTGGAACTCGTCAAACTCGTGGATCACGGTGACACTTGAAGCGTATTCGCTCAGCGCGTTCGCTTCTTCCAAAGCCGAGTTCCCTCCGCCGATCACCGCGATTGGGCGGTCCGTGAAGAAGTCTCCGTCACAGGTCGCACAGTAGGAAATGCCCTGGCCAAAGAACTGCTTCTCCCCCTCCACCCCGAGTTCGCGTGGCACACCGCCTGTAGCGATGATGAGGGTAGGGGCGGAGTAGACGGTGCCGTTCTTCAGCTCAACCCGCTTCTTCGCACTTTCCAAGTCGATGGAAGTGATCCTGGCGAAAGTCTTTACTTCGCAGCCGAACTGTTTGGCTTGGGCCAACATTGTCTGAGAAAGTTCACGCCCAGAAACGTCTTCCACCCCCGGGTAGTTAGCCACCTTGTATGTGAGGACCGTTTGGCCACCTACCGTGCCGGTGTCGAGGATCACGACTCTTCTGCGAGCACGCGCCGCATAGAGCCCTGCAGTGAGCCCGGCGGGCCCGGCTCCCAGGACAATGACGTCGAATTGTTGCTCTGCCATTGGGTTACCTGTCACTCGTTCGAGAAGTTCTCATCCAGGATCGAGGTCACCTGATCCATGGACTGGATTGAACTTGTGGCTGCCACTACCTCGCCGTTCTTGAAGTAAACGGTGAAAGGAAGACCCATGAACCCCTGGGTTTCAGGCAGGGAACGAATTGTCACTGCCACGGGGGCGTCGAATTCCATGTCCCGGAAGGCCACCTGCGGGTACTCGTCTTCAAGAGACTCCATCACGTCATACACGGGTAGGCACATGGGTCCCATGCGTCCGCAACAGACCATTACGTTCTCATTGTTTTCCAGGGTCTTCTTGAAATCTTCAACGCTAGTGATGTGTTCCAGGTTGGTTTGCAGCATCGGTTTTCCTTCCGTTTCTTTCCGTCAAGTTTGCCTGCGCCCCAAGACGGGGGACAGAAGCAGATACCACCAGCATATACCCCCGGGGGTATCCCACAAGGTTGTGGGTCCGACCGCCCCTTCGAGCCTGCTTGCCTTTGCGACTACATTCGTCCGGGGCAAGAAGAGATTGAAATGGGCACGAGGGGAAATGCTGGTAATCGGGAAGGCCTCGAAAACGACAAAGAGGGGACGCACCAGCGGTACGTCCCCTTCTCTGTCCGAGCTCTGGCCTAGATGCTGCGCCTTCTTAGATAAAGCGCAGTTGCTCCTGTGAGAACCAGTGTGATTCCCACGCCTCCCAGGAGGGTCACCTGCGAGGCACCCGTCGCAGGCAGTGTTCCATCCTCTCCGCCGGGTTTCTCGTCGGTGCTTGGTTTTTCATCGGTACCGGGTTTGTCAGTTTCCCCGCCGGGTTTGTCGGTTTCCCCGCCACCTTCCGACTCGCCGCCATTTTCACCCTCGCCTCCGCCCCCGTTTTCACCTTCACCGGGGACCTGCTCGAGATTCGCGATGGCCTGCGCGATGGCGTCGGCAGCATCATCCAAAGAAGCCTGAGTGGGGAAGGTAGCGCCCAAGACAACGTTGGCTCGAATCAGTGCGAGGTCAAGGTTGGCCAGGCTTTCGTCCGTGTACAGGCTTCGGTCTAACGCGGCTGCAGCATCGATCTGTTGCTGCAAGTAAGTGGCATCCCCAGCCTCCCGCACTATGTGCAACTGGAAGTCATCGACTGTTCCCCAGGAGCCGTTGCCATCCAGGTATCCTCGGACGCCGATCACCACAGACCCCTCCGGACCGACCAATAGGCTGGGGGAAGTGACAGTGGAGAATTCTTGCCAGCCGTTGAACTCCAGGGCAGTGCCTTCGGGGTTTTCCTCTCCTGGTTCGGAGACAAAGATCTCCAGGTAAGCGCCTTCAACCAGTTCGCCTTGCGAAGTGACTGAGACGGAGTAGGTGCCAGCGGGGAGCCCGTCAATCTGCTGCCAAACAGACACATTGCGGTCTTCCTGACCCCAAATCTTGAGGGCGCGGTCGCCATCGGAGGGGTCCTCGTTCGCAACTTCCATTCCCTCGATGTGCCACGCGCTCAAATCGTCGTCTTCGAAGCTGTGGTTTACAATCCACTGCCTCTCAGTAACCGTGATGACGGCACCTGCGGCCAGGCCGGTCTCCGTCAACCCGCTCACCTCGTATGTTCCCGGCCCGTAAATCCAGTCCAAGACGTCATCCCAGTTCACACGTTCTTCGGTAACGGAACCGTTGAAAGCTGTCACGGTAACGGTCGTGGGCAGGACAATTGGGTCACCGTCAGAAACAGTCATGAGGACAGGTGCGACCGTTGAAGGAGGCACTTCTCCGGTGGATTCCAATGCTTGAATGGCGGCATCAAGTTGTGCGCTGGCGCCGTCGACCGCTTCCTGTGAAGGGTTAGAAGCGCTTTGAACGATCGCTGCGCGCCGCAATGCCAGATCGAGTGTTGTCAAGGATTCTTCAGTGAACGCTGTTCTGTCCAATGCTTCTGCCTGGGCCACCAGCTCCAACAGTTTCTCTAGGTCAGCAGGTGCGTGAGCCACAGGCGAGAGAGAAGTCATCCAGAGTTTCCCCAGGCACCTGCTGGCATGACCAGCTTTGCTTCCACAGTCACGGTGCTTCCCGCGGTGACGTGCAGGGGGCCGGCGGTCGGGCTTGACCAATTCATCCATCCGCTGGGGGTGAAGGCGCCAGAAGATGTTTCGGTTGCGGACGAGATGACCAGTTCGGCGGTGTATTCGCCCTCGGCTGCGCCCTGCATGAAGGCGGAGGCCTTGTACTCTCCGCTCTCATTCACGGTCACGGTTTGCGATAGTGTCATTTCCGCTGCGTCCGCGTTCCAGAAGTGGAACGAGTAGTCTCCAGTGCGAGGGGTGTCGGTCGACCGGACTGTTGTGCCAGGGCCCGTAACGTGCCACATGGAGGTATCAGCGTCTTCGAAACTCGGGTTGAGCAGAAGGTTCGTGGCGAGCACAGTGACTTCCGCCAGGGCTTCGTCCCCGTCTTGAGTGATGCCGACGATACGGTAGCTTCCGGCGCCGTCAATCCAAGCTCCGGCTTCTTCCCACGTGACCAGGCGTGCGGCTGTTGAGCCGTCGTTGTAGTTGACATTCACGGTATCGGGGAGGACCACTGCCTCACCATCTTTGAATGAGAGATGAACTGTGTCTACAGACGTGACTTCCAGGGGTGCGATGGCACCTGTGCGGACGGAATTGAACACGTTTACGGACTCCAGGGCGTGTCCGTCAAAGTTGAACAGAGCTTGGTTGTCCCAGGAGGAACCTCCATACCAGAGAGCCGCGTCTGTGGAGTAGTCACCGGCGTAGCTGGCGGCCCACCCGGACCCGTCGCGTTCCCAGAGGACACGATTGTCTTCGATCTGTTCTGGCGTGCCAACTGGAACCCAAGCGGGCTCCCAGTAGAAAACTCCCACGCCTTTTGCATCCTTCACATCAACAACCGCCTGGATGACGTCACGAACAGCTGTTGCTTGGCCTTGGACCGAGGATGCGTACTTGGACTCCGCCTCGGCGTTGCTTGCAGATGGGATTGTGTTTTCGTGTCCGTCTCCGTCAGCGTCAGTGAAGTTCCAAGAGGTTTCGGCGACCATCACTTTCTTGCCGAATGTGTCGGCCACCTTGTCAAGGACTGAGGTCAGGTTCTCTAGCGATCCGTGCCAGAAGGCGTAGTAGGAACTGGCGAAAATGTTGTAGTCGACCCCGGCAGCATCTAGTTCTGCCGCGGCGTTGTAGAGGAGCCCGGCCTTCTGCGGGTCGGTGAAGTGGAGTGCGATTTGAGTATCGCGGCCCGTGTTTGCGGATACGGCGCGCACGGCTCTGGATCCAGCGTCAAAGATCTTGGTGCCGTCCGACCAGCCCGTAACGCCTGCGACATTGCCCCCGTTGGTTTCGTTGCCCACCTGCACCATCTGAACGTCAACGCCAGCGGCGATCATGGAAGTGAGGGATTCATAGGTGAACTCGTATGTTGCTTGGGCACGTTCTTCTAGGCTCAAGTCAGCCCAGGCTTTCGGAGATTTCTGTTTGCCAGGGTCGGCTTAAAAATCGGAGTAATGGAAGTCCACCAAAACCTTCATGCCGGCGGCGGTCGCCCTTTTTCCAATCTCGGTAGCTCGGTCTACATCTACTGTGCCGCCGCCATAACCGTGCCCACTAGCGTCGAACGGACCATTCCAAACACGCACGCGCGTATAGTTGGCGCCCCCTTCTTTCAAAATCTCGAAAAGAGGTGCCTCTTGACCATCCTCGTCAAAGAAACGGACTCTTCCAGCGAGAGCATCGAAGAGGCGTCGACTCCAAAGACGAAGTCCTCGGGTAATCCCTCGACTCTATTTACCGTGATCCCAGCTTCGACTGGGTCCTCGGTGGGGGCGGCGTGTGCGGCCGTTACTCCTAGCGAAGCGCACAGCAGCGCCCCGGCACACACCGAGGTAAGACGCATCCATATGCGTTTGTGTCCTTTTGTAATTTGCTCTCTCCATTGAAGCGGGCAGCTACACGACTGTAAGCGATCACAGTCTTGCGCATAACCTAGTATCCGGGGCGTGCGTACGCAACGGTTTTACGGAGAATAGGGAGGATAAGGGTGTCAGCAGGCGCTGGGCGCGCCCAACCAGAAGTGCGTTGGGGTGTACGAGGGCTTACGGCGCCGGAGCTAAC
>CAYFRT010000088.1:0-5898 GCA_964345585.1 uncultured Actinomyces sp.
GCCGTAGCCCTGGCCACGAACATGATCGTTGCGCTTTAACCCTTTTGAGGCGCGGCACACTTATTGGCGCCAGGGCTTTTCGAGGACTACTCCCCCGCGACCTGGTCGATCACTGCGTCAGCAACTTCGCGCATGGAAAGACGGCGGTCCATTGAGGTCTTCTGGATCCACCGGAACGCTTCCGGCTCCGTCATGTCCATCTTTTCCATCAGCAGTCCCTTGGCGCGGTCAACACGTTTGCGTGTGTCGAAACGCTCAGTTAGGTCCGCGATCTCGTTTTCTAACGATTCAATCTGTGCGTGACGGGACAGCGCGATTTCAACTGCGGGAACCAAGTCTTCGGGGCCAAATGGCTTAACCACGTATGCCATCGCGCCGACTTCATTTGCCCGCTCAACCAGTTCTCTTTGTGAAAATGCTGTCAACATCACAATGGCGCAAGACAGTTCTTTCAGGATCTGGTCAGCGGCGGTAAGTCCATCAAGTTTGGGCATCTTGATGTCCATGACAATCACGTCGGGTTCAAGATCGAGCGCCAACTCAACGGCTTCTTCGCCGTCGGCTGCTTCTCCCACCACGTCGAAACCGGCGGCAGCAAGCGTCTCAACGATGTCTAATCGAATGAGGGCTTCGTCTTCCGCAACAAGCACGCGTTTCGACGGAGAGGATTCAGTAGTCATGGTTGTCTTTCTGTTTGTCAGGGAACGTTCCATATCCTATCCTTGTCGAAGCAAATCCACGTAGTAAAAGACTTTTTTGCTTCAGGACACGCTGGTAACATCGACAACTGTTGTTACACGCCCCGATAGCCCAACTGGCAGAGGCGGTCGGCTCAAACCCGGCTTGTTGTGGGTTCGAATCCCACTCGGGGTACCACTGGCTCCCCCGTGATCTCAACGATTACGGGGGACTTCATTTCCCCTGGTACATCGCCAGTACAACACGACGGAAAATTTAGGTGTCCCAAACACCCTTTTCTAGCCTCAGCGGTTCCCTTTCGCCCGGTTGTGCCACTTACACAGCATCTGACAGTTTGAAGCGTCAGTCGGACCACCCTTAGACCAAGCCGTGACGTGATCCGCGTCCATGCCACTGAGCGGCCAAATCCGCGTAGAGCCAGCCTCATGACCACTGGCCCAAACAGGACAATTGGACATACCTTCATCCTTGGCCTTCGCAGTCTGCGTCTCATAGGCCACCCGAATCACGGACGGCTCAAAGTAGCGGATGGACAAAAGCCGAGTGTCTTCCTCACCACCGAGGAGGTACTCATAAATCCCTCTGGGACTATCAACCGCCTCATCAGCGCGAAGCTCTAAGACTCTCTTGCCCATGTGCGCCGGACTGTAGGGTTGACCCCCGTATTCTTCGTACAGGCGTCCCCACTCCAGGCCCTGCTTCTCCTTGTCAGGGATGCCAGGAAAGACGCTCGAAACCCAGTCGATCACCGCGTCAAAATAGGTTTGCAGTTCAGCAATGTCCTCATCTTGGCGATGAGCGGCCATGTAATCATCAATGTTGGTGTCTTGCGACGCGGCGTGAGCGCGATGCGCGGCCGAAACCTGGAGTACGCGCGGCCGAATCGGGGTCTTTGGGTTTTGGATGCGCGTCGCGGGTACGGGCTGCCGGCACCCAGAGCAGGTTGATGCCGCCATGGGCGCCGGCAGAGTCAAGGCGCTAGTTGGCTTGGGTGGACTCTTCCTCGGCCACCTTCTTCCTCGACAGGAAGTAGTAGGAAACGAACCCGATCAGCAGTGCAATGATCACCCCGATGTTGCCGTAGGCCCACACGCCGTCCTTGCCACCGATCAGCGGGAGCAGGTAGCCCTGCCAGTCATTCCACGCAGCATCCGAGTACTGGTTGATAACCAGGCCCCAACCGACCACGCAGGCAACCAGCATGATGCCAAGCGACGTCCAGTTCCAGGCGCCGTACTTGCCTGAGGAGTTGAAGAGGGCGTGCTCGTCGTAGCTCTTCTTGCGCAGCATGATGTCAGCCATCATGATCCCCGCCCCGCCTGCTCATCGCCACCGCCCAGCTCAAGGATCAGATCTTCTGCTGCCTTCCCGCTGCGGGTGTCGTTCCAAAGCAGCGCGTCTCGCAGCACTTTTCCGTCCCGGTCTAGGAGCACCATTCCATGCTGCTGGCCGGCCACCGAAAGAGCTTTCACGTCATCCAGTCCCCCGGCCCGTTCAACCGCCAGCTGGAAGGCCTCCCACCAAGCCTCCGGGTCAACTTCGGTGCCGGGATGGTCGGCACGCCCCTCGCGGACAACTTCTCCGGTTTCGGGATCAACAACCACAACCTTGCAGGACTGGGTGGAAGAGTCCGCTCCCGCGACATACCTGCGCTGCCCGACGGTACCCACGACGGCTAGCCGATCAGGTGACGCATCGCCTGCTGGTACAGCTCCACGAAGTGGTATTCGCGGGCCCCAGCCTCGTCCGCATCAAAGTTCTGGAAAACCTGGGGGTCCGCCAAGAACTCATCCATGGTTTCCCCGGGGTTTAGCGTCGGGGTAGCGAGCTCAGCGATCTTCGCTTTCTCCATGAGTTCCTGAGTCTTAGGGTCAGCGCGGAACGCCTTCGCCTTCGCCTTGAGCATCAGGTACATCTCCATGTTCGCGGAGGCTGTCTCCCAGACGCCCTTCATGCCCTCGGTGCGGGCCGGCTTGTAGTCGAAGTGGCGGGGCCCTTCATACCTGGGGCCATCCGGCTGCCCGGCAAACCCGTTCTCCAGGAGATCAACGGTGAAGAAGGCCGAGGAAAGATCCCCATGCCCAAACACCTTGTCCTGGTCGTACTTGACGCCGGACTGTCCATTCAAGTCGATGTGGAAAAGCTTCCCAGCGTTGAGCGCCTGGCCAATGCCATGCGTGTAGTTGAGGTTCGCCATCTGCTCATGCCCCACCTCAGGGTTCAGCCCGACGATGTCGCCGTTGTCCAGCTGCGCGATGAGGGCAAGCGCGTGGCCAATGGTCGGTAGGAAGATGTCGCCGCGAGGCTCGTTCGGCTTGGGCTCTAGCGCGATGCGAAGGTCGTAGCCTTTTTGTTTGATGTAGGCGGCGACGGTGTCAAGGCCTTCTTTGTAGCGGTCGAAGACGGCGTTGAGGTTCTTGGAGGAGTCGTAGTCGGAGCCTTCCCGCCCACCCCACATGACGAAGACGTCGGCACCCAGATCGGCTGCAAGGTCGACGTTGCGGAGGATCTTGGCAAGCGCGAATCGGCGGATGTCACGGTCGTTGTTGGTGAGGCCGCCGTCCTTGAAGACGGGGTGGGTGAAGGTGTTCGTGGTGACCATGGGGATCACCAGCCCGGCTTTGTCAGCCGCAGCCTTCACTTTGTTCACGCGTTCCATGCGTTCGGCGTCGGTGGCGGCGAAGTCCCACACGTCGTTGTCGTGGAAGGTGAAGCCGTAGGCGCCGATGTCGGCGAGCCCGGCGACGTAGTCCCAGGGGTCCAGCACGGGGCGGGTTCCAGGGCCGAATGGGTCTACTGCGTTCCACCCGACGGTCCAGAGGCCAAAGTGAACTTATCGCTTGGCTGAGGCTTCATTGCCATTTCGTACCATTCCTTCTTAGTTGTCCGGACCCCTCCACTGTTCTTGCGGATGCCTGCCGTCTATTCTCGCGCATTCGTACCGTCGTCGGGTGTACTCGCGCCGTCTCCTGAGTCCGGTACTACGCAATGGTAGCCCGCGCCTCTCCCCCGCCCTTCCCGTTTCGGCCGCGCATCCCCTTCGTTTCGGCCGCGCATCGCCCACACTACGCAGCTAAAACAGCGCACGAGGAGGACGAGGAACACCCAGGAAACCCAACATCCAGCCAAAACGGCGTAAGAAAACCAAGAGGAAAGCGACACGCAGCCAAATCGGTCTATGCGCGGCCGAAACGAAGGGGATGCGCGGCCAAAACGGGAAGCGGCTTGGCAGACACAGCTGTGGCCGCCCCACCAAGTCAGGAGGGGCGGCCACAAGGCTCAGTCAGGGCTGCGCTACCCCTTGACGGCCCCTGCCACGACGCCTTCGATGATGTGTCGTTGTGCCGAGATGTAGAAGATAATCACAGGGATCATTGCAAGGACCAGGACACCCATCAGAGCGCCCATGTCAACCGCCCCGTAGCCACCGCGCAAGCTCTGAACGGCAATCGGGATTGTTGAGTATTTCTTCAGGTCCAGTGTCAGGTATGGCAGCAGGTAGTCATTCCACAGCCACATGACTTCCAGGATTGTTACCGTCATGATCGCTGGCTTCAGCACGGGAATGATGATGCTGAAGAAGGTTCGAACAGGACCGCACCCGTCTATGAGTGCGGCCTCTTCTAGCTCCTTTGGCACCGATTTCACGAACCCCGTGAAAATGAAGACAGCGAGTCCTGCTCCGAACCCGAGATACACCACCCAAAGGCCCCACGGCGTTGTCAGACTCAGCGTGTCAGCTAGCCAGGACAGGGTAAACATGACCATCTGAAACGGGACGACAAGGCTGAAGATGAACAGCACGTAGAGGAACTTTGCGAACTTGTTGTTAACCCGAACAACCCAGTACGCCGTCATCGACGTGCAAAGGATAATCCAGAAGGCGGCTCCCAGCGTGATCACCAGTGACCAGCCAAAGGCGGCAAAGAAATTCGTCCGGAAGACGCCCAACTCGTAGTTTGCAAGTCCAACGAAGGACTTCGCGTCCGGGAGGTTGAAGGGCATCCTGGCGATGTAGATCTTGTTCTTGAACGAGTTACTCAGGACCAGGAAAATCGGGTACAGGTAGGCCAGCGCCAGAACGGTGAATGAGACCGTCCAGATCCAAGGCTTCCGAGGATTAGTCATCGTTTGCCTCCTTAGAACGCACGAACCAGTTCTGAACAAGCACGACTCCAGCGACCAGGATCAGGAAGACGACAGCCTTCGCCTGACCGACGCCTTCGAAGCCGGGCCTGCCGTAGAACGTGTTGTAGATGTTCAACGCGAGCATTTCCGACATGCGTCCGGGCGCGCCGTTTGTCAAAGCCAAGTTCTGGTCAAACATCTTGAACCCGCCCGACAGAGTCAGGAAGGTGCAGACCGTAATCGAAGGCATGACAAGAGGCAGGATCACCGAACGTAGTGTCTGCCCGCTGCTGGCGCCGTCGACTTTGGCGGCTTCAAGCACGTCGCTTGGGATTGACTGTAGGCCCGCGATGTAGATGACCATCATGTAGCCGGCTTGCTGCCAGAAGGTCACCAAGACTAGAGCCCAGAAGGCGTAGCCTGAGTCGTAGACAACGTTCTTGCCCCAGGGTTCCAACACGCCGTTCAGGAGCACCAACCAGATGTAGCCAAGGACGATGCCGCCGATCAGGTTAGGCATGAAAAACACTGAGCGGAATAGGTTCTTGCCCTTGAAGGATTTCACCAGCATGTAGGCAAGGAAGAAAGCTGCGATATTCACTGTGACCGTGATGACCACCGCGAACACCGCGGTGTACCAGAACGCGTGAACGAATACCGGGTCTCCCCAAATCGCCTTGAAGTTCTGGAGCCCGACCCACTTGGCATCGGTAATAATCGTGAACCTTGTGAAAGACAAGTACACGCCCATGATGAACGGGATCGCGAAACCAATCACGAACGCGGCCAGCGTCGGCCCCGTGAAAAGCCACCACCACTTTGTAAGGGTTTTCTGCATAGTTTCGTTTCTTTCTAGCGGGTGGTCCCGAAACCCAAAGGACGGGTTTCGGGACGACCTACCTAGATAGTTGTGCGGATTCGGCTACTACTCTTCGTCGCCAGAGTTTGCCTTTACCAGCTCAACTTCCTTAGCCCAGTTGTCGACGTAGGCTTTTTGAACCGCATCCCAGTCGCCCGTGCCCTGTGCGTAGGCAAGCAGTGCCTGGCCAACGCCGTCCTTCCATTCATCGG
>CAYFRT010000089.1:0-5867 GCA_964345585.1 uncultured Actinomyces sp.
TCTCCGTTGATGCGTCCGTGCCGCAGCACGATGATACGGTCAGCTACCGCACGCACGTCGGTCAGATTGTGGCTGATGAAAATCACGCCTTTACCCATTTCACGCAGATTCTCAATGTGGTTGAGGACGTCCGCCGTCTGGGAAACCGACAGCGATGCGGTGGGTTCGTCAAGTACGAGTAACTGCGGGTTCGAAACCAAGGTGCGTGCTATGGCGATACCTTGACGCTGTCCCCGTGAAAGTTTGGATACCACTGTCCGCACATCTGGGATTCTACCGCCCAGCGATTCGATGAAGCCGCGCGCTTGGGTTTCCATGAGAGTCTTGTCGAGTTGGAATGGACCCGATTTCAATTCCCTACCCAAGAATACGTTTGCGACGACATCGAGGTTTTCGCACAGTGCTAATTCCTGAAACACCGTGGCTACGCCCAACCCGACTGCTTCTCGTGGGGACGGGATTTCCACTTCTTCACCAGAGATGAAGATTCTTCCGGCTGAAGGAGCATAGACGCCCGCTACCATGCGTGCGATAGTAGATTTTCCAGCCGCGTTATCTCCAACGAGGGCCACCACCTCATGATCCCGCACTTCTAAGGTGACATCCGAGACCGCTTGGACGGCACCAAAATTTTTGGATATGTGCTCCAGACGCAGAATCGGCGTCTTGGTCATGAAACTTTCACCCCTCTTAGTCCTCGATCTTCATTTTTGCTTGTGGCGTTGTCGACGGCTGCAGTTTCGACGCTCTCTAGTGCCAAGATCAGGGCACCGTAAAGTTCAGCTTCCGCCCCTAAAGTAGCAAGGTGTACTTGTACCGAGCCACCTAGGAGAGGACGGGCTGCCAGAGCATCAACGATAGGGTCTAGCAACACTTCAGAAGTGGTTGCTAGCTCCCCACCGACCACTATGTTTGACGGACTGAACACCGTGGCCACATCAGCCAGTACGTTACCAATTTGGCTGCCAGCATCACTGATCGCCTGCCGGCAGCCCGGATCCCCGGCGAGCGCCTCTCGGATTACGTCCGCAAGGGATGAGTATCCCCGCGTGAGTCGAAGTGAATCAACGATCACGTCCGCTCCGACGACGGTGTTTAGACACCCGCGTGCGCCGCAAACACAAATCAATCCGGCTGGGTCAACCTGCACGTGGCCGATTTCCCCTACCGTACCGCGCGGGCCACGGTGCACCTTTCCGTCGAGGACGATTCCCGCACCCGTGGAATAGGAGGCCCGGACGAAAATCCCATTTTCAACTCCTCGTAGGCCGCCCAAGCGCGATTCGGCGATTGCGCCAGCGTTGGCATCGTTGTCTACGGTGACGGGTCGGTTCAGCCTCTTTTCCAATACGTTTGTGACGTCGATATCCTCCCAGCCAGGCATCATTCCGCGCAGCTCGATGCGTCCACTTCCCGGATTCACAGGGGCGGGAAGAACGGCTCCAACTGCTAGCAGTTCATCGGGGCTTGCGCCTATGCTTTCGACCAGTTCGATGCCGAGCAGCACTGCTCGGTCCAGGGTTGTGTCCGGCCGATGATTGACTGGCAGTGGCAGGCGTTTTTGGGCCCGTACGTCTAGGTCGAGATCAGATATTGCAACCGACAGCGTCCTCCGTCCAATAGACAGACCTGCAACAAGGCCACTTTGACGGCGCAGCGAAACCTGCCGTGCGCGCCTTCCAGACCTGATCGTGTTTTCTGTCTGGAAAACCCCTTCCGCAACCAGTGTCTTGACGATGTTGGAGATAGATGCTTGTGAAAGGCCGGTGGCAGCGGTTAGTTCGACTTGGGTTATCTGCCCGTACTGCCGGACAACTTCGATGACGCGAGCAACATTGGCTTCGCGTAGAGAGGCTTGCGAACCCGGGCCAGAACTCATTGGCACGCCTTGCCGTGAACGTCGTTCAGAAGGAAGAAGGTGTAGCGAGTAGGTTGTGCGCAGCGTGCCATGACTTTTTCGTCATATGCCATTTCACGCTTCATAGCTTCATCTCTTCAAGTCAATAGTCAACGCACCAGTTCAGTTACTGTACCGCTCTATTGTCTAAATTTGCGGCAAAGTCCAGATTTAGGAGTCGTTTTTCGTCTCTCCTGACCTTTACAACGCAGACTCAGAACTGCGAGACAAGTGAGCTTGGTAACTTTTTGGTTACAGTTGGCTTCAAACCTCGAAGTCAAGACTGTGTGGAAGTAGGCTGCATATCACGGGCGATGGGGCGGCGCACTTCGTGAGGGGCCAGCGACGATCCAAGACCTAGATTCCTTAGACCCGGCGCAGCGGGTCAGCCATTTGACAAAGGAGTAACGAATGGAGGGACAGACCCCGGTTGTGCTCAAGATGGAGCACATTACGAAGATCTTCCCTGGTGTGGTCGCCCTCGACAACGTGTCGATGGAAGTCCATAAGGCAAAAATCCACGCGATCTGTGGGGAAAACGGGGCTGGCAAGTCAACCCTGATGAAGATCCTGTCGGGCGTTCACCCGGCCGGAACGTACCAGGGGAAGATTTGGTTCGAGGGCGAAGAGGTTCGCTTCAGCAATATTCGGGAATCTGAAGCAGCCGGCATAGTTATCATTCACCAAGAGCTGGCTCTAATCCCTCAGCTCTCAATTGCCGAGAACATGTTTCTCGGGAACGAAATTCGCAGCGGTTTGGCCATCGATTGGATCGCGACCAAACAGGAAGCGCTGAAGTACATGCGCGAAGTTGGGTTGGATGAGGATCCGGATACTCTGATCCAAGATATTGGTGTCGGTAAACAACAGCTCGTTGAGATTGCCAAGGCTCTGACTAGGAAAGTGCGGCTACTAATCCTCGATGAGCCGACCTCGGCATTGAATGAGGAAGAGTCCCAACACCTCTTGAACCTAATGCGTCAGCAGCGTGAAAAAGGCGTCACGCAAATCATGATTTCGCACAAGCTGGACGAGATTGCCGATGTGGCCGATTCCGTCGATGTTATTCGTGACGGCCAGACAGTTGGCTATATGAACGTCAAAGACGGCGCAATTGATGAGGATGAAATCATCCGCCTGATGGTTGGACGCCCGATGGATGAGCGATACCCGGAGAGAGACCCTGACATTGGCGAAGTGATGTTTGAGGTCAAGGACTGGTGGGTCCGTCACCCGCAGAATGTCGAACGCTGGGTGTGTAAAGGATCGAACATCAACGTTCGCAAAGGTGAAATTGTTGGTCTAGCAGGATTGATGGGCGCCGGACGCACTGAACTTGCTCGCTCTATCTTCGGTCGGTCTTATGGCGTTTGGGAATCCGGCACGTTAACGATGCACGGCAAGGAAATACAGGCTAAACGCGTTCCAGAAGCAATCGCAAATGGGATCGCCTACCTGCCCGAAGACCGAAAGACACTCGGCCTAGACCTGCTGAACGTTATCTACCAGTCAATTATCTCCGCCAAGCCACAAAAAGTGGCGAAGCGGGGCGTACTGGACCTAGCAGAAGCCAGGCGAGTAGCGGAACAGTATCGCAAGGATCTAAGAATCAAGGCACCGTCGGTCGATATCGGAGTGAGCACGCTGTCGGGCGGCAACCAGCAGAAGGTCGTTCTCTCGAAGTGGATGTTCACCGACCCGGAAATCCTCATTCTCGACGAACCGACACGCGGCGTCGATGTGGGGGCGAAGTTCGAGATCTACACCTTCATTCAAGCACTCGCAGAGGCAGGCAAAGGCGTCATCGTCATTTCCTCAGAATTACCCGAGTTGCTCGGCATCACCGACCGCATCTACACGATCTTCGAGGGTGAAGTCACCGGCCAGACCCTCACCAAGGACGCGACACAAGAATCGCTCATGTTCCAAATGACCCACTCCCGACTCAAGAAGTCAGCCTGAAAGGCAGGTAGGCACAAACAATGAAACGCAATGTTCGGGCCATGTTCGGAGGCGACTTCCGGCAGTTCGCGATGATCGCGGCACTGGTGGCCATCTTGGTATTTTTCCAAATCCTGACTGGGGGCAAGGTTTTCCAAGCGCAAAACCTGATGAACCTAGTCATGGGTAACACCTACGTACTCATCTTGGCTCTGGGTATGGTGCTGGTCATCATCGCCGGGCATATTGACCTGTCGGTTGGCTCCGTGGCGGCTTTTGTCGGAATCGTTGTCGCGGTGACTATGAAGAACACGGGACTGAACCCGGTTCTAGCACTGATCCTTGGTCTAGTTGTGGGTGTCATCGTCGGTACTTGGCAAGGATTCTGGGTCGCCGAATGGGGCATCCCAGCCTTCATCGTCACTCTCGCAGGAATGATGGTTTTCCGCGGTGCCAACCAGTTTGTCGGGCACTCCATGACCGTGCCGGTCCCATCGTTCTTCCAATATATAGGCGCGGGTTACCTACCCGATTTTGGTAGGGACACTCTCGGCTTCAACCTGCTAACAATGATCCTGGCGGTCATTGCTTCAGCGGCGCTGGCCTGGTCAGAAATGCGGAAATACGGTCGCCAAAAGAGGGCGCACCAGGAAGTGCCACCGCTGTGGGTGCCGATTGTAAAGATCTCTGTTCTGAGCGTCGTGATCCTCGCCGTCATGTGGGTATTTGCCAACGGACGCCCAGGAACTTCTTTCCCCATCCCAGGGCTCATCGTGGTCGCCCTCGCCCTCTTCTACACGTTCCTCTCAGAGCGCACGATTCTGGGCCGTTCCATCTACGCGGTAGGTGGCAACAAAGCGGCAGCCGAATTGACGGGTGTGCGGGTGAAGCGCACCAACTTCTTCGTAATGTGCAACATGGCTGTCTTGGCTGCGATTGCCGGCATGGTCTTCATTGGACGCTCAACCGCTTCTGGCCCCCAAGACGGCACCGCGTGGGAACTCGATGCCATCGCTTCGGTCTTCATCGGTGGAGCTGCGGTTTCGGGCGGAGTAGGCACCATCATGGGCACCATGGTTGGGGCGCTCGTGATCGCATCTCTGAATAACGGATTGATGCTCGAGGGCGTCGGCTCGGACTGGACTCAGATGATTAAGGGCTTGGTCCTGCTACTCGCCGTCGCAATCGACGTTTACTCCAAGCGCCAGGGACGACGCTCGGTGATCGGGATGTTCCAGAACGCTCGCAAGAACCAAAAAGAAGTTCTGGCCGAAGAAAAACGTCTAAAGGAAGAGTTGAAAGACCCGGCCTCTCGCGAGATCACCGAAAGCGAAGTAGCCACGGTAGCGGCACTGTCGACCTCTGGTTCGCCAAGCACCGCCACAGATGCACCGCCATCGGGTCGGCACGAAAAAAAATAGACCATCTGTCCAAGAACCACCCAAGACCCGCCGCCGCTGTACGCAGCGGGCAACCCTAAAAAGGAGAAAAAGAAATGAAGGTTCGGAAAGGAATGCTGGCAGTCGCAGCGGCTGCCACCATGAGCCTCACTCTGGCCGCATGCGGCGGTGGCAAAGCCGCTGATACCGGGGCCGGGGAAAAAGCCGCAGAAAGTGGCGACGCCGTCGCCACTGCCGACGGTGTGAAGGTTG
Organism: uncultured Actinomyces sp.; assembly: GCA_964345585.1. Taxonomy (GTDB): domain Bacteria; phylum Actinomycetota; class Actinomycetes; order Actinomycetales; family Actinomycetaceae; genus Scrofimicrobium. The sequence goes on from CAYFRT010000089.1 coordinate 5,491, forward strand.
GTGTTGCTCTACCGCAGAAGACCTCCCAGAACTGGGTCGAAGCAGAGGGCATGTTTAAAGAAGACTGTGCTGAAGCTGGTGCAGACTGCATTATTCAGTTCGCTAACGGCGGCGTATCAGAACAGCAGAACCAAATCGCCTCGATGATTGAGAACGGGGTACAGGTTCTCATCATTGGCGCTATCGACGGTTCACAACTTGGCACCCAGCTTGCCCAAGCAAAAGCTGCGGATATCACCGTGATTGCGTACGACCGACTTCTCACCAACACAGAAGACGTTGACTACTACATCGCATACGACAACTTCCAGGTCGGACAACTGCAGGCGACGGCACTGCTAGACGGGCTCGAAGAAAGCGGCGCTGCCAAGCCTTAC
>CAYFRT010000090.1:0-3168 GCA_964345585.1 uncultured Actinomyces sp.
GCTTCGATCAGAAACGGAGCGGTCAGCCGATCGGGGTCCAGCCGCAATACAGCCTCTAGGTTCCTTTGCTCCGCGTCGGCGAACCACCCTGGCCCCAGTGTGACCGCCGACAACGGCACATAACGCGGTGAGGAAGAACTTAACTTGGCCATGGCACTCCTAATCACGGATGCAGACCCGCAAGAAAAGGTGCTTACATCCTTGTCACACTGCTAAACCACCCTCAGGTTACATCGATTACCCGACGAGATTGCAGCATTATTGGAAACACCAAACTCGCCGTCACCAGGCCACTCACGACGTAACCATGACCCCGACCCAAGCCGCGAGACTCCTGAAAACGTGACGCATGCCGCGCTATTGAACGTAAGCCGTGAAATCAGGCACCAGTAACACCCCTTCAGATTTCGGGCTAGGCACCTCGGCTGTAGGCTCGTCTCCATATCGATAACTCGGTCTTTGAGCTTTCTCATCGGAGGTCAACGCATGAGTAAGGGTCTGAAATCCAAGAAGCCCGTTAAACTGGGCAGGCCCAAGCTGACTGCCAGCGTTATAGCAAACGTGCTGGTGGTGGCAGCAATCATCTTCATTCCCCTGATGTACGGTGGAACGCTATCCTCTGCCTACCAAGACCCTGTGGAGAACATTGGTCATATTCAGGCTGCTGTTGTTAACGAAGATCAGCCGTTTACTGTGGACCTCGTATCTGGCACGCGGGAAACAATCGACGTGGGAGACATGCTCACTGACGCCCTCGTGAATCCCGAAGACGGCGAAGACACCGGCTTCACCTGGACCAAAATGGACCGCTCTCAGGCCGAACGAGACCTAGAAGACGCATCCATTCGCGCCATTCTTTATATTCCTGAGGGGCTCTCCGAAGAAGTGTCCCAGATCGGAACCACGGATGCTGCAAACACAGTCACGTCGCGCATAGAACTGGTGACCGATGACGGGATCAACTATTTGGCAGGCACGCTTGCCCGCTCGGTGGCCGCAACGCTGCAGGACCGAGTGACATCCGAGGCTTCCTCGATCTACGCCGAAGCTCTCCTCGAATCTTTGGGGGAAGTACGCACGGGGATGGGCGAGGCTGCAGATGGCGCCACTCAACTTGCCGACGGCACCGCCACCCTGTCCGATGGTTTGCAAGAGTTGGACGAGGGCGCGGCCACAGCCGCCGACGGCTCAACCACTCTGAGCGCCGGGGCAGATGAACTATCGGCAGGGCTTGGCCAGATGGCCTCGCAAGTTCCCGAGCTTCAAGATGGCGTGACCCAACTGGCCGACGGGAGCACCCAGTTGGCTGCCGGGGCCTCCTCGCTGAACACCGGAATCGATGCTTACACCGATGGGGTCGGGCAGATCGCAGCCGGCTCATCCACGTTGCGCTCGCAGGAACCTAAACTGCAGGAAGGCCTGCAAGCCTTAGAAGACGGGTCAAGCCAGTTGGCCGATGGGAGCGCTGAGCTGAACCAGCAGTTCAAGCAGATCAGCGAGCCAGTGGCAGAATTGGCGCCTATACCGGGCCTGGTCCGGGACTTCGTGGACACGATTTCAGAAGATGTGGACCTGCTCTACCAAGACTGCATTGACAAGTTAGGCCAGGATGATGCTGTGTGCGAGCTGCTCAGCCGCATCGTCGAACGCCAACATGAGATCCGAGAACACGTAGACGGTGCCATGGATAAGGCCGACGAAGCCATCGAAGGAGTTGCCGCAGCCCAAGACGCCATGGGACAGATTTCCGCTGGCGCTTCCCAGGTGAACGAGGGCATCTCCACTCTCAGTGGTTCGGTTGGAAAAACTACAGATACGGCCGCTAATGGCACGGTTCTTGGAGCAATCAACGCAATCGATGACGGGCTCACGACTCTGACGTCTAATTCTCCGAACCTGCGTGACGGCGCCTCGCAGCTAGCCAGCGGTAGCGCCGCCATTGCTGAAGGAACAGGTCAGTTGAAGAGCAAAGTTCCCACCTTGGTGGACGGCGTGAATCAACTTAATGCTGGAGGCAGCCAAGTCGCCGACGGGGCGCAAGCGCTCAGCGAAGGCCTTGACACCCTGGCCGAGGGCACAAATTCGGCGGCCGTTGGAAGCACTGCCCTCGTCGATGGAAGCGAGGAACTGAAGGAAGGACTTGACGATGGGGTGAACCGCATTCCCAGCTATAGCGCGGCGGAGATAGAAGCGATCGCCCAAACCTCCTCCACCCTGATTCAAGTCGACCCGGTGCGGGAAAACGCAGTCAATAACTCCGGTGCGGGCTTCAGCCCCATGTTCCTTTCTTTGGCACTGTGGATCGGCGGTATTGCAATCTACTTGGTCCTGCCTGCCCTCGACCGGCGCCCCGGCCCCGGCGAGACGTGGTGGATGGCGGCGGTCAGGCCCGCCACCACTGCAGGAGTTTTTGCGATCATCCAAGCGGTGGTTGCCGTCGTGTTCACCAACTGGCTGGTCGAACTGCACGCCGTCAACGTGTGGGGAATGATCGGAATCGGCGTGTTGGCCTCGCTCACTTTCGTAGCGGTGAACCAAGCGTGTATCGCGATACTGGGGTACCGTGGGCGCTTTGTGTCGATCGTGCTGCTCCTACTCCAGATCGCCTCCATGGGAGCCACTTTCCCGGTTGAAACGATGCCCGCATTCTTCAATTGGATCCACCCCTGGCTGCCAATGACGTACACGCAACTGTCGTTCCGGGCGATGATCGCTGGCAGCGGCACGCCGGGCATTGTAGGTAAAACCGTGCTGATGCTGCTGGTGTGGCTGGTCGTCGCTGTCGCCCTCGTACTCACGGGAGCGTACGTGCGCACGAAGAACCACCCGCTGCCGTACGATGCCGCGCTCCTGCCGGACAATTACCCGGAGGAGGATAAGGTGACGCCCGCTGAGCTCGCCGAGCGCAAGGATCTGAAGAAAACCATCGTCGAGGACGGACGCGTCATTGCGACAGCCAGCCGCGGGATCGTTGCTGGACACAGCGGCACCATGGGGACGCTTGGGCCGCGGTCTGCGATCGTCACCTTCCGGAAACCTCGACTGAAAGTGCAGAAAGTGCGCCCACAGGCCGACAGCCAGAGGCAGGCCGAACCCGAGGCCATCCCGGTGACAGATGCGGCGGAGCCAACTGAGGATCTGCCGGAGGAAAACACCTCCGACGAATAA
>CAYFRT010000090.1:3268-5750 GCA_964345585.1 uncultured Actinomyces sp.
ACCTCCGACGAATAAGAGGTATCAAACCGTCAAGGCAGCCCATTGAAACTGTGATCGATGGGCTGCCTTGAACGTATTACTCCTGTGCGGCAGCCATCTGTGCGAGGGTCTGCATCATCTCGTACACCTGCGGCGTGTCCCCCAGGGTTAGTCCACCATCGACGACCATCTCCGAACCGGTCACATACGACGCAGCATCCGACGCGGCGAACGCAACCACTTCTGCCACCTCTTCCGGAGCGCCACTACGGTTCATCGGCGCCAACGGCAACGGCGAATCCATCGCAACACCGGACTGGGCGGTCATCGGCGTGATGATCGAACCGGGGTGGATGGAAATGACGCGGATCCCGTACGGTCCAAGGTCCATCGCGGCGGCTTTCGTCATTCCTCGTACCGCGAATTTTGAAGCAGAATAGGCAACGGTTTGGATCTGGCCAACCATGCCCGCAGCCGAAGACATGTTGATGATGACGCCGCCACCCTGCTCACGCATGATGGGGGCCACGGCACGCATGCCCAAGAACACGCCGGTAACGTTGACCGCCATAATTCGGTTGAACTCCTCAAGCGTGGTGTCCCCCATACATTTCATGAGAAGGATTCCCGCGTTGTTCACCAGGACATCGATCCTGCCGAATGCGTCCACGGTCGCTTTGACGACGTGATTCCAGCTCTCTTCCTCTGCCACATTCTGCTTGATGAACAGGGCGTTCTCCCCCAGTTCCGCAGCCAAGGCCTGACCCGCCTCTTCATTGAGGTCGGTGATTACTACCTTTGCCCCCTCCTTAACGAAGATGCGGGCATCCGCGGCACCCATGCCAGAAGCCGCCCCGGTAATGATCGCTACTTTGTTTTCCAAACGTCCCATAACAACCTCCTTTGTTGTCCTCTCTAGCCTACGGTCGAGCAGGGCGCGACGCGCTCTATGCGAAGGTTTCCCCCACACTGAAACCTGAGGCGCTTCTCAGTGGGCTCACAGGTCAAACATAGGGAAGGCGCTTAATCTGGGTCCGATCGTGGCCGAGGGCTCCGCTTTCGGCACCAAACGAACAGACTAGGGATTTAGCAAATGAAACTGTCCAACCGCATAATCATTCCGCTCGGAGTGTGCGCCGCACTTGCACTCGCAGGATGCACCAGCGCCGAAACCGCCGCCTCTGGGGGCCAGAGCGGATCGGAAGCAGACGCGACCTCGGACGGAACAGGGGGTGTGTGTAACGCAATAAACCTGGAAAACGCACAGTCCGTGGATAGCAGCGAGGAAAATCCGGTGGCGTCCGAGGAAGCCCTCAGTACGGTTGATCTCAGCGAAGACCCCGCGGCGGCACCAACAGTCACCTTTGAAGCGCCGCTAGCGGTCACTGCCGAATCAGTTTTGATCGCGGACGAGGGCGATGGTGACGCTATCTCAGAAGGCCAGGTCATCACCTTTAACTACCTGGTCTGCGACATCGTGACCGGAGACAAGATGTACTCCACTTGGGGTGAGACCTCAGACGATGACGTACCCGCATCCTTCGTGCTCTCCGCCACCAACTTCGGCCAGACATTTGTCGACTCTCTGGACGGTGCGAACGTGGGGTCCAGGCTTCTTTGGGGGCAGCCAGGATATTCGGCCGATGAGAGCTACACAGGGGTTGCATCCAACGGCTACCTCTACGTGATGGACATTACCGACGCCCAAACGCTCCCCGATTCGGCCGAGGGTACCGAGGTCACCCCATCAGATGAAAACCTCCCCACAGTCGAATTCAAGGACGGTACGCCGACCATAACAATCCCCTCGACCTTCACCGACCCAACCGAATTGGTCGTTGAGCCATTGATCGAGGGAACCGGCGAGACCGTCGAGGCAGGCCAAACCATCGCCGTGAAGTATTCGGGGTGGCTGACGGACGGCACCCAGTTCGACTCATCTTGGGATGACGAGGGAAACTCCGAGGCCGCCGTTTTCAAAATCGGGGTAGGCCAGGTCATTACTGGCTGGGACGAAGCCTTGGTCGGTCAAAAGGTCGGCAGCAGGCTGCTCTTGGTCATCCCCTCCGACATGGGTTACGGGGAGAGCGGAAGCGGCAGCATTCCCGCAGACTCAACCCTGATCTTCGTGGTCGACATCCTGGGTGTTTCCTAGGCCTGCGAGTCTTCTAGGAACGGCTGGTTCAACTGAAGTGCCAGTGGCCTCGGCGATTGTCGGGGCCACTGGTGGCCCTACCCCTGGTTCACGCGGTTTGCAGCCCCCTTACCGAACACGTCCTACGGGAGGCGCCTACAGAACCGTCCGGGTTTGAACAACTGGAAAGTTAGTCGCGAACGTTCCGGCTCGCAACGAGAGAACCAAAGATATTACGGACCAGGTCACCACGAGTTATGACTCCGACAATTGCGTCGCCAGACAACACTGGCACCTTGTTTATGGGCCGAGCGCCAAGGAGTGCAGCAACATCTTCCACCGAGTCCTCAACGCTCGCAGTAACCACGT
>CAYFRT010000091.1:0-2472 GCA_964345585.1 uncultured Actinomyces sp.
TTGTAGTTCGCTGGGCGTTTGTGGATCGTTGGGTCTGCGCAGAGAGGCCCGTTGGTTGTCGTCGCGACGACGTGGACGAAAAATGGGCGAGCCCGAGGATTCCCACGATTCCCACCGCATATACGGCAAGCCACAGTGGGAAGCCTCTACGCGGGGTTCCCAGCGCTTCTTGAGGCACGCCTCGGTCACTTGCGATGCGCTGCGCGGACACCACCAGTCGATGGCTGTTTACCGAGTATGGAGTGCACGTCACCAAGGTCAAATGGTCTCCGCTGGGACGTGCGGCTGCTCTCATCTCAGCTGTTTCGGGATCCAAGATCTCTTTGGTGGAAACCTCATAGGCCAGCTCGGCTCCACCGACATCGATGAGAACTTCATCCCCGATTTTGACCGAATGAAGCGGGTCGAACATTGAGGAGTTTGGTAGCCCTGTATGAGCAGTCAAAACGGAGTTGACTCCGGAACCTCCAACAGGCAGGTGTGAGGTTTCGGCGTGTCCCACTCCTCGCAACAGAACCTCCGCGGAAGTGCCGTGATAGATGGGCAAGTTAATCCCGACCGAGGGGACGCGCAGCGCTGCCATGACTGGCGTCCCCTCGAAACGGAGTTGATTCGAATACTCAGTTGGATCAAAGATCGTTAGTTCTTTGTTGTATTGCTTAGCCGCTTCCAGAATCTGCAAAGACTCAGGGTTGGATCTTATTGCGGCGTATTGCGTCAACTGGCGGGCCTGGCTCTGCGAGGAGAGCCACTGCGCCGCGGCAGGATAGAAAATGACCGACAGCCCTAGAACGGCTGTCAACACGAACGCGAGATGCCTTAGGTGCAATCCTCGTTCTTTTGACTGAGGGTTCTTGAACCCGACTACGTTGCTTCGTGCTCCGCGGCGCCCCCGCGTCTGCGAAGGAGCATGCTGAGGGGCGTGCCTAGTGGAGGTCATCTTCTACCCTTATCCTTGCCGAATCGTGTATTTACCAGATCGGAGTGTCGGTATCTGCCTGGGAACGATGCTTACGGGATATGCCGTACATGCCCCCACCCAGGGTTACCAATCCCAGGCCAATCAGACCCACAAGACCGTTACCGCCTGTCAAAGGTAGTTGCTCACCTGCGTTATGAGGGGTGTTCAGCACCTGTATCTGTGCGGCCGCTCCAGCCTGGGAGGCGACAGCGAAGTGGATCGGTTCGGCCAACAACTCGTATCCCGCAGGCGCCTTGACCTCCACCAGCCAGTAGTGGAAGTAAGCCGGGGAGGACTGCGACAGCCCCACCCCATTTGCCCATGCCGAATACCGCAGGCCATCGATAGTGAGTTGCCCGGACGTGGGGGTTGTCCAAGATGAGACTCCGTCGACACTTACCTTTTGGGCAGAAGCGAAATCGTTCGAATGCGATGCCCAAACTTCAAACACAGCTCCGGCCAGTCCGCGACCTTCACGGTCTTTCTTCTGGATTTGGATGCCGCCAAATTTGGTGGTGACGGGGACGGACGGCAGCTTGGTTTCGAGCTCGTCCGCTCGTTTGAAGGTCAAGGTGGCATCGTTGTCGATTTCCCCGGCTGCGTTCACACGAGCTGTAACAAGGACTGAGACCTTCGCGTCTGAGTTATTGGAAAGACTCTGAAAAGCTCTTGCCCGGGCTGACTGCCCCAGCGTGACCGTCAGTGTTCCGCTAGCGTGCGTTACCTGAATGTCTTTCTCTGCCACACCATCGATTTTGACTGTCGCGCTCCGGAAAGTGAGCTTGGAATCCAACTTGTCAGTAATGACGTATTTCTCGGTAACGGCACCGCCGGGAATTGAGTTGTTTATCGTGTAGGTCAGATCCTTTCCGACAGCGACCGTATCTCTGTCATTCACAGACTTTTCGATGGTGGACATGACGTTTTTCGGATAGGTATGAACGTCGTACACCCACTTGTGTAGATCTGTCGGGTCTGTGAGAGGCACAGTGATCAAAAACGGCATCGCGGGCGTGATCGCCTCGCCTTGGTTGACGGTGGGTGTCGCGATTTCTTGAACCAGATACAGGCCCACGGGAAGGTTCGCGAACTTGGTGATCCCAGACGAGTTAGTCACTTGAGCAGTCGCTTTGCCTAGCCCGTATGAGGCAACGGAGGCCTCGGCTGCGAATGGGTTGAATGAATCCACGGCCTCCTGCGCGATTTGCCATCCTTGGTTGGTGGTCAGGTCAACCCCCTTGACCTGTTGCACTTGAAACGTGACTCCGCCCAGGGGGTCGTAACCGATCGTCGCGCTTGGCGGGAGTTCCATTCCTAGATTGTCTGCCCCGTAGGCGACAGGCTGCTCGAACTTATGGACCGTGATAGACCCTGTTGTGTTTGGTGGAATCAGAGATTGCGGTGCTGCATTGGCCGTGGCGACTGCCCCGACAGAGAGTAGTGCGGCAAGGCCTAGCGCCGCGGTTTTACGGGAGGCCAGAATATTGGATTTCATGGTTATCTTTCTGCGC
>CAYFRT010000091.1:2572-5735 GCA_964345585.1 uncultured Actinomyces sp.
TTGGTGGGTAGGCAGGCGCGTTCTGCGCGGCGCTGCCTGAACTTTCGCTATTGAATCGCTAGGTACGACCGTCAGTGCAGAATGTTCTGCACATGCTTGGATGCGCGTTGACGGGGGATTAAAACCACGCCTGCCCCGACCAAGAGAAGCGTTCCGGCCGCGATCGGGATGGCCACTCCGCCCGCACCTGTGTGGGGCAAATCAGGAATGACCGGGTCAGGGAGGACCGGAGTTTCAGTTTCGTCTTCCTGGTCGGGCAAACCTGGCACGGAGCCGGTGGCAACGTTGTGCACCAAGCCTGTTGCCGCATCGGCTTTAGTAACCGTGTAGAAGTAAGCGGGGTTGTCAACACAGTTCACTGTTTTCCCGGGTTTCAGCACGGTTCCTGTTGCTAGGCATTCAACTGTTTTGGCGCCAAGCAAAGGGTCAGACACACGCAGGGTCTTCAGGTCGACGTTTCCGGTGTTCTTAGCGGTAAACCCATAGTGGATGACGTACCCCGTCATGGCCTTACCGTCATTGATTTTCTTCCCAGAGTCATCTTTGATTTCAACAACCCGTTTACTGAACTGATATTTCGGGTCGATCGTGAGATCGGTTGTCGTGGATGTCGCAGGGGGCAGACCAGGAACATTCCCGATTGCTTGGTTCACGACTTTTCCACTTGTCTGGTCGCTCTTGGTGATTGTGTGCGTGTACCTCTTGACGCATTCGACACTTTCGCCTGGCAGGAGCGAGGACTGAGGGGCAAGACACTCCACTGCTGACAAGCCCAGCAGCTCATCATCGATCTTGAGGGTTGTTAGGGCCACGTCTCCAGTGTTTTTTGCAGTGAACCAGTAGGTGATTTTGTCGCCGGCAATCGCGCCGTCGAAGCCTCGATCGTTCTCAGCGAACGTCACCTTTGAGTGCTTTACAAATTGGAACGATGGCGTGCCTATAGGAGTGGTCACATGGCTTTTGCAGACGGAGACCTCGTCGTTGTTCGTGCAAACACTGTCGGCGGTATTTTCTACGGTATTGACAAGGGAACCCGATGCGGGGATAGAAACCACTCTTGCTACGACTACGTCCGTGAAAGAGCCAGTCGAAGTCAGAATGCGAGGTCCCCACACGATTTCTCGCGTTGCGCTGTTGTAGGAGCCCCCATTTGTTACCGACAGGAGCTGCAGTCCCGCTGGAAGAACATCAGTGGTCACCACGTTGTTGACGGCACGTGAGTTGTCCGCCCCTGGCTTGGTCGTGATTGTGTAGGTTATCGTGTCGCCCAGCGTCGGCTTGGAGTTACTTTCCTGCGTCGTGAAAGTAGCTGATTTCTTAGTGGTCAATGACAGGTGGGTTGCGCCTGCTCCCGAGGGGGTACCGGTCGTAACCGTGCCTTGCCACTGCAAATCTCGGCCCGGCGCATTCCAGTTCGTGGTGATTTTGAATGGGTAACTCTTTGCGGCTTCTCCAAAGAAGGGTCCGGCCTCGATCCGAAATGTGCCCGATGGTACGTCGGTGGGGGTGGCCACGGCCTGTGCGAAGGTTAGTGTTGCGCTCAAATTATCTGAAGATACGGAGCAGCTGGCTCCGGGTATGGCACTGATTTTCCCGAGGCTGCGCCTTTCATAGAATCCGTCTGCACGAAAGCCCTCGAAAATAACTGATGGGCGCTCACATCCTCCGTATTGAAGACCTGGACTTCCGGATGCGAATGTGACTTTGAGTCCGTTCTTCATTTGAGGTGGCGCAACTTTGAGTGCGGGCGATACGGACGGCAGATTGCCCGTGGCCGTGCCAGAACCTGGAACAAAATCATTGGTTTGGTTGTCTTGCCCGGGAATCTTCACAGTGGCATTTGGCCCCAAGAGTGTCCCGTCTGCCCCCAAGATGTTGAACGTATACGTCTTAAGGGTGTTCTTATTTGCGGTCTTGATTTGTAGTTCGATAAAGCCTTCTATCGCAACGTGTCCAGCAACCTCATCCGTGAGGATGACGTTCAAGGTTTTGAATGCGGCTCCCGGGACGCCATCTGTGCCTTCGCCAACCTTCGTTACTGCGAAAACTTTCCCAGAAGAATCCTTAATCTCTCGATTTGCACCATTACTCGCGAAGCCGAAGGGGAGAGGAGCGGTGACGCTGTAAACGTCTCCGGGCTGGGCATTATCGGGGACATGGATAACCATCGTTACCGCTAATGGAGTCTCACTTGACACGGTCCCGCCGGCGGGAAAATCCAAGAGCGTCACGCTGGGGAAGATGTCGGCGTAAGAAACCGTGCTGAGGGGCGCAATGGAGCGCAGCATGCGAGACATAGGAGTCTTACCGGGGGCATCTTCGTAATGGGTGATTCCCGAGCGTAAGATAGTCCGCTCACCCGTGTCTGGATCAACGAAGACTTCTTCGTCGAAATGGCTCTGGTCGTTGTAGATTTCCTCTTCGCTTGTCGGGTTGTTTTCAGGTGAACCGTCAGTTCCTTCGGGAGAAGTGCTTTTCTCCGGCAACGATTCGAGCGGGTCTTCCGAGGGGTCTCCATGTGGCACAACACCTTCAGAAAAGCCTTCCTCGACACTTTCCAAAACTGAAACGGAGGATTCTTCAGGGGGCGGGGACCCAGGATCCTCACTGATTCCAGCGGCCATCGCTGTGGCAGCGAGTGTGGCCGCGGCTACGCCCGCAGACAGTGTGCAGACTGCTGTCCGCACCAATCTGCGGCGCCGAGGTGCTTTGACCGTTATCGTCATCTTCTTCTCCTTGGAGGCGTGGTATTTTCTCCGATTTGTGCCGAGTTGTCGGCCACAAAACTGGACGAAGACCACGCTAGGAATCATCAGCCCAAGGCGTCCTCCACAAAATGGGAGGCTGTGGACAAAGCTGAAGATGATCGATGGGGGATGGGAACGATTCCTGCCACCAGGTGATCCCGTGTGTGCCAGGATGCCCCGCTTGATGCCGGAGATTCCTTAGCTGGAATTCCTAGCTGGAAAGCCGGTTACGGGCTTATAAGCATCGAACTTGCGGAGAACCGTGCTACCGGGCTGCCGGCCATAATTGGTGTCTAAACTCTGGGGTTTTCGTTGGGATGGTGGGGAAAGGTGCGGGTTTATAAGCTTTTTAGCTTATGGATCGGTAAAGCGCGTAGGGCCCCAGATTTTCGTGAGTTGTGCACTAAAGGGCTGTG
>CAYFRT010000092.1:0-5735 GCA_964345585.1 uncultured Actinomyces sp.
GAGGGAGTGCCAGTATCGATTATGGAGGCACTATCTTTCGGCATCCCCGTGGTGGCAACGGACGTCGGTGGCACCGGAGAAGTGGTTGGTCGTGAGCTAAACTCGGGCGTTCTCCTCCCAAAGAGACCTTCCACTGAATCCTTGGCCGATGCCCTTGAAGAGGTCGCAAAGAATCGAGATCAGTTTGATCCACGAGCGGTTTGGGAGCGCCTTTCAAACGCTAAGAACACTGCGCAGGAAATTGTCGACTTGGTTTCGATTGAGCGGAGCAACCCGCAACCTGACCGCCACGACGGGCGTCTTCAGATGCTGATTGTGTCTTTCTCCGATATTCGTGCAGATGCAAGAGTGTTGAAGCAAGTTAGTGAGTTCTCCAGGGATTTCGAAGTTACAACGTGCAGCTACGGTGAGCGACCCGAGGGGAGCTCGCACCATATTCAGATCCCCTCGGACCTGATTTCGTGGGCGTATGACCGCAAAGACTTGATGACGTTCCGCTATCACAAGGCGTACTGGTCTAACCCCGCCGTTAGCTATGCAACTCGCGAGTTGCAGGGGTGCGACTTTGACGTAGCGCTTGCGGATGACATCGACACAGTGCCGCTGGCACTCTCTTTGGATCCGCGTTTTGGCGTGCATGCAGATCTACACGAGTACGCGCCCCGGGAGAAGGAGCACCTCCTTCGTTGGCGAATGTTCGTCGGCCCGTTCCGTCGTTGGCTTTGCGCCACGTACTTGCCGGAATGCGAAAGTGTCACGACGGTGAGCGAGGGGATAGCGCAGGAATACTCGTCGCAATTCGCTATTGACGTTGACGTTGCAATGAATGCCACGCCATACCAAGATCTGGTACCGAACCCAGCTACTCGACCCATTCGCTTGGTTCATTCGGGAGCGTGCCAGCGACAGCGCGAACTGGGAACGATGGTCCAGGCAGTAATGGATTCGGGCAACGACGTAACCCTCGACCTCTATTTGACGCCGAACGATCCACAGCATTTGCAGGAGCTGAAGAATCTGTCCGCGGATGATCCCAGAATCACGATCCATGACCCGGTGCCGTACGAAGAACTGGTCGCGCTATTGAACCGATACGACGTTGGTATTTCAACTATTCCGCCGAACACGTTTAACCTCTTGTACTCCCTGCCGAACAAGGTCTTTGACTACATTCAGGCACGCCTGGGTGTCATTGTGGGCCCCAGCCCCGAAATGGCTCGAATCGTGAAACAGGCCCAGAATGGGGCAGTTGCGGGCAATTTCAGCGCCGAAGCCTTGACACGGTTGATTGATCGCTTGGATGTGCCGGTTGTGAATTCTTGGAAACAGGCAAGCGGAAGAGCCGCGCAAGAAATGTCCGCAGGTCCGCAGACAGCCGTGTGGCGTGCTGCGATCGAGAAAATGATAGTGAAGGCAGACGCATGACAGTTCCCCAAGTCGACATGGTGATCGCATGCCACAACCCTGCTCGTCCGGTGGGGCGTGCCGTTGCTTCAGTTCTGGATGGCACCAAGGCTCCGGTGCGGGTCACAGTCGTTGCCCACAACATTTCGTCGGATGAAGTGAGAACCGTGATCCCCGAAGGACTACGGGGTCGCGTTAGATTTCTTGAACTTGCCGATGGGATTCATTCTCCGGCAGGGCCTTTCGCGTTTGGGATACAAGCAGCTACGGCTCCCTGGGTATCCATAATGGGATCGGATGACTGGTTGCAGGCGGGAGCTATTGACGCTTGGCTTTCACATTCAGTTGGCGCTGACGCCGTGGCTCCTCGGCTTATCCACGACACCGGCAACCCTGTTCACACGCCGCCCGTCAGGCCGGGTTGGCACAGGCGGCGTGACGCCGTGAAGGACCGGCTTTTCTATCGGAGTGCTCCCCTGGGGCTTATGCGAAAGAAATTCCTTGCCGAGGAAAATATAGGCTTCAGCAAGGATGTGCCCGTCGGCAGCGACTTGGAATTCTCCGTCGCGTTGTTTGGTCACGGGCGTGTGAGAGTGCAACGATCGGGGGCTGCTTACGTCATAGGGTCTTCGGCTAAAGACCGGGTGACCATGAGTTTGGCGCCACTCAAGCACGAACTCCAACACGTTGATGCTCTGTGGAATGGGGTCGCGAAGTCTCTGTCGCCTGCTGCAAGACTGACTCTTGGCACGAAGTCTCTTCGGATCCACATTTTCGGAGCCGCCTACTACCGTGCTCAGGCAGGACAGTGGTTGCAGGGGGACCGGAAGGAAATAGCGCGGGCCTCACGGGTGATACTCTCTGGGGCTCCCGGGTGCCAACTCCCGCTATCGCGCGCGGATCGCAATTTGCTGGACGCCTTGCTGGACCCGAATGTTAGCGACGCCGAAGTCAACAGGCTGGCCCAAGCCCGGCGTAAGTTTGGTCGATTGGACACACTCCTTCCCAAGGACCTGGGTCAGCTTCTGAACAGGGCGGCTCCGCCACGGTTTATGGTTGCGTCCGCACTGGTTCGCTGAGAAAGTTGCATAGTGCGTCTGCGCCCGATAAAGCGCACAACAAGCGAGCCAATCAATAGCTAGCGAACAGACAAATGGTGTCCCAGACTCTCCGGCACTGACTGTGCGGGGAACCATAGGACCCCGATTCTTCCCCCTCGTTTTCAAAGGAGCGACATGGCAGACAAGAGATCGTTGCTGATTCTGAGCCTTTCTGACATTTCTCAGGATGCGCGCGTTCTGAAGCAGGTCGCTTTGTTCAAGGACGACTGGTACGTGATCACTTGTGGTTACGGTCCCAAACCGCCCGGAGCGGCGCGCCATATTGAGATACCGCCAGAAGAAATTTCCATGCGCATGGATGGCCGCCTCATCACCTTGAAGCAGTATCGACTTGTGTACTGGACCATGTCATCAGTTCGCGCAATGCGGCGCCTAACGGCACCTCTTCGAGGCAAGATCGATGTGATTCTGGCGGACGAAATCGAGACAGTTCCAGTCGCGCTTTCACTGCACCCCAAACGTGGCATCCATGCAGACTTGCATGAGTACACGCCCAGCCTTTATGAAAACCTCCCACTTTGGGACCGGCGCATAAAGCCGTTTTACGAGTGGCTAACCAGAACGTACGCGGTTCGGGCCAATTCCTGGAGCTCCCCCAGTGAAGGCGTTTCTCGGAAGTATGAAGAGATGTTTGGCTTTTTGCCGGTGACCGTCACCAACGCGACTCCCCAACAAGACCTGGTCCCAACTGAAGTCTCCACACCAATCCGAATGGTTCACCACGGCGGCGCGCAGCGGGGGCGTCGGGCGGAGGTGATGATCGAGGCGGTGCGGAGGAGCAGCACTGATCTGACTTTTGATCTATACCTAACGGGCGTTGACCCAGAGTACCGAGAGGAATTACGGACACTGGTTGAAGGTGACCCGAAAATCAGGGTTCATGATGCGGTCCCATATGAAAAGCTGATCGAAACCATCAACGCCTACGACTTAGGGATACACATACTCCCCCCTTTGACGTTCAACAACACGTGGGCGCTACCCAACAAGCTCTTTGATTTTGTTCAGGCGAGGCTGGGTCAAATCACGGGCCCCACGGCCGAAATGGCAGAGTTGGTTTCCGGACACGAGATTGGCGCCGTGACCGGCGGATACGAAGTTGAGGACATAGTCCCTATCCTGGACGCGCTTACGGTCGAACAGGTTTCTGAGTGGAAGAAAAACGCTCACAAGAGCGCCCACGCACTTTCGTCCGAGGTTGAGGTTCCGAAATGGCGGGAGGCTGTCGAGGAAATCTGGGCAACCGGTGAGTAGTCGCTGACGGTCAATGCTCTAGTTGCGCCTCCCAAAGCTTGCAAACGACCTTCGCGTTTTTCGCCTTTGCATTGCGATGTGCGCGCGATTATCGGAAAGGTTTGAGGATTGCTTCTTTGAGGCGCCAAGCAGCTACGAGGGGCGCGCGCCGTATTCGACGATTCCGTTCGTAGGCTTCTAGCACTCCGTTGGATCGGCTGACGAGGAAGTAAGGGACTTGGGAGGAGCCGTAGTTTCTGTTTCGGCGCTCAATGGTCTTGAGCATTGAGCCTTGGAAATCAAGAGTCGACACGGCTGCTTCGTGTGCGGTCTCTATCGCCTTCCATCGGGCCACTATCCCGCCGTTTTGGTCTCGGAAGGCGGGATCGGCCCCGCTCATGAGGGAGTACATTCGGTCCCCGCTCGCTAGCATGTAGATGCCAGCGTGTGCTTCCCCGGTCCATTTGTCGCGGGCTAAAACAATCCACCGACGAGCGTGGGCTTTGGCCGCTTCGTCCAGCCTGAAAACAAGATCGTGCGAGTATGGGACCGCCAGACCTTGGCGTTCAAAAGTCTTGTCGTTTAACTGCAGGAAGGCTTCGAGATCGTCGGAGGTCTCCGCAGTCAAGGACTCTTGGGCGTGCCGGAGCTGCCTGCGATTGCGTTTGTCCATGCCTCTATAGATCTCTTCCAGGTCTTGGCGCATGTCTAGCGTGTACGTGTACCTTGTGGTCTGCTCGAAGCCTTCCCAATAGAAAGGGAGCCAGTTGGTCACCTGGGTGGCGAACTGCTGCCTGAAGACATCGTGTGCGGGCAGCCCGTCGATTAGTTCCTTGTAAAGACTCATTTCGCGGGAAAGAGTAGTGGTGTAGCCAGCGCCTGTTTCCGATATCCAGGGGCCCAGTGACTGAGTCAGAAGCGGCTGTTTCAGGAACCGGATCCCGTTACTCTCTTCGATGACGAACGGCAAGTACGCCTGGAGCTGGCCTCCCCGCTCTACCTGCACTGCGTCCCATCGGCCTGGAGCCGTTGCATCTAGCCACCACGGCTCCTGAAAGGGAGTGTAAAACTTGCCGGTGCTCATCTGTGTTCGCGCCCTTCTCTGAGAACGGGGATGCCGCAGGTTTCCTCCGGAGGCGGAGCGGTTCCCTCGGATGCAAGGGGTCTCTCTGTCGTCTATGATTCCAGACTTTTGAATCCGAGTGGGTCGCAAACCTTACGTGACTGCCAGTTTTCGGATGGAAGTCCGCCACCGCATGACAAACTGGCGGCAGTCGTCCGGACGGAATCTGCTGGCACGCCGGCGACGTGTCCACTGCGAACGGAACGCAAGCTGGCCACATGCACCCCCAGGGGCGCCACAGTAGGGTGCGCTGCGAGGGGCCTGCTTTAGTGGATCTCTCTTTTGTGACTTGCCTAAGAAGGTCGGCGGTAGCCCATTCGGTGGTGGTATCAACTCAGCGGACCGTGCCTGATGGGCGATCTATCAACCCTCTTTTTGCGCGTCCCACTGTTTGTAGTCGGACGTGAAATCCTCTTGCATTTCCCTGAACCGAGCGATGTCTGTCAGATGGTTCAGAACACGGAACTGCCGGGCCACGCCCAGATGGTAGTTATCGGGCTGCCACGAGGTGTCCTTGCAGTATTGGGCGGCGCAGTAATAGGAGATTCCCCCTGGCACCCGGAAGTCGTCGTAAGTGTCAAGGATCGTGGTTGCGGCCCCGTTAAACATTTGTTCGGCAGTCTCGTTGCCAGTTTGTTGCGCATACTCTGCAAGACCGAAGGCAGAGTAGATGTGGCCGTTGATAACTTCGGTAGGAGGAACAGAGCCGACATACTCTTCCAGCCACAGGTGCCCCTCGTCATCCACCCAGACAAAGGACTGCTCCGGTAAATCGGTCTGCAAGTAACTCTCGAAAGTTTTGTCGGCCTGTTCGCACCAGTAGCTGGTCTCCGTTGCGCCGCAGAGTTTGCTGA
>CAYFRT010000093.1:0-5713 GCA_964345585.1 uncultured Actinomyces sp.
GCGCTTCACGACATCGGAAAGATCTCAAAACCCTTCGCCCGCCAGGTCGTTCGGTTAGCAGATCAGATGGCGGAAGAAGGCCTGGTGTCTGGCTCAAACCAGTCCACTGAAGCCAAGGAGAACCGCTGGATGAAGCACGCTCTCGCCGGGGCGGTCGCGCTCTCCAAGGTGGGTGAAGAACTCGGCTGGAATCCAGGCACCGTGGCTGGCCTTGCCACCATTGCGGGCGGCCATCACGGGACCCCTGTACAGACTGCCCAGTTTGACCAGGCGCTGAACGACCGGCTGCGTTTTCTTGTGGATTCTGAGCCTTCTGGTCCCTGGAGGGACGCGCAGCGAGAGTTCGCGCTTTTTGCCCACAGGTACCTTGGCTCACCTGACCTTGCGGCTCCCGTCACCCTAACCATGCCCGCGCTAGTGTTGATTCAAGCATTGGTGATGATGGCGGACTGGATCTCTTCGCCAGCTGCTAATTTTCCGCTCACGCGGGGACGATCCCTCACCGGGTATGCCCATGAATCAATGAGCGCTGTGCTCCCCGCTCCCGAATAAAACCCGGGGTGAGTGCGAAGTAAGCTAGCCACTGGCAGCGGGGAGCCCTTTCCCCGAGCGCCAAGACCCGAAGCCCACACCCTGCGTGTGGGCTCCTTGCACGCACTGACCCGGAAGACGTCGCGCCACATTCAGATACGCTCGAATGGGGATGGCCGCCGTGCCGCCATTCAAACTACTCGTTTATTGCCTGGGCTCCCCTCCTGCTTCGCCAGGCAGTCACCAAGACGAGCGTTTGCGTCGACGCAACAAACGCAAGTACAGCGAACACGCCCATTGATCCCCCCGAATTGGCCCGCGCGTGCCCCTGCGAGGATCCGCACCAACAGTCCGAACTGCAGCAGTCCCCACCCTGCCGCACAACGCCGGGTGGTACGGATGCTCGGCCGCACAATCGCGGGAATGATTTCGGCGGAGTCGGGGCCGGTCACCACCGGTTGTGAACGTCCTCGGCCCAACCCGCGATGTTCTCGAAACTGATTTTGCCTCCCGGCAGGTCCGGGTGTGTGAAGGTGCCGGACCAGAGCCCGAAAGCTTGGTCCGTACGGTTCGAGAGCACAACCAGATTGGTCGATCCCTTCTTCACATGGAATGGCTGCAGGCTGGCGTTGAGGCCTCCCCCACTGACTTTCCAGGGCTTCGTTTCATCTTCGAGGTCGTACTCCCACTTCAAGTACTCGCTGATCTTGTACAGGTGACCGTCAACGATCATGCCATTTTCGGTAACCCCAGTTCCGTCCGTCCACTGTCCGCCAACTTGAATACCGATGGTGTGGTCCCCCGACACGCCTGAGCCCGCACCCCAGTTCCACCTCACGTTGTGTGGCCAGCGCCCGCGCCCATGATCCAAAACAGCCCATGAGCCTTGCGGCACGTCATAGCGGGTTCCATCCACTCGCAACCATCCCGTCGCGGGTAGCGCGATGTCCTTGACCGTGTACTGGAACCGGTACTGGTTCCACGGCACAACAACTCCGAGGAAGTCGTGATTCTCCGGGCGCCGCACATCAATGTCGAACGCGAACAGCTCCTGGTCGTCCTCGGATAACCTCCCACGAAGTCGGATCTGGTCACCCTCGGTGTCGATGGAAATCAGGTACCCGTTGCCCTGGGCAACCGCCCTTCCATCACCAAGGGTCGGCGGCAACACCGAGGCGGGTGCCGGTGACGTGAACGCCTGGCCATACTCTTTGCCGGTGCTCCTGTCGAACACCCAGAGCTCGTTGACAGCGGCGTAGTCAATCGACGAAACGGTAAGGGCAATAATGTGCGTCGGTGTGATGACGTTCCAGTACTCCCAACGCTTATTACGCAGCCACCCGCGACTGCCAACACTGCCGACCCCAAATTTGCCGTCGACGCCCGAGGTATTCACCAACGCGCTTCTCGCCCATCCCACCGCCGCTGGATTCAACTTTCCTTGCCCATCCACGAGGGCTACGGGTTCGGTAAGCTCCCGCTCAATCACCGTCGTTGCAGGCTGGGACTGGGGCACAGGTAGGTCGCCTTCTCTTGTTTGATCTGTTTCCACAAGCCAGGGCTGCTGTGCGCCGACCGTGTCGAAGGTTTCTCGCAGCGCATCGTTCACAAGCCGCACCGTGTCCTCCGGAATCTTGACAACCTCGCGATCGTAGGTCACCAGACCGTTGACTTCGTCCTCCACATCCGACAGCTGCGTGTAGACGATGGCTCCAAGCCCTCGTTTGACGGCTGGCACCAGACTTTCCATGTGCAGGTTGACAAAGGCATCTTTTAGTTCTTCGCCAGTCTTATATCTCCGGTAACCAAATTCGTTGTCACCCCAGTAATGCTCCGGCACCGCCCAGGCATAGCCGCCATATTCGGTGAGCGCGATTACTCGGCCGTCCTCCTGCCACTTGTCGGGCACCTTGTACTTACTGAAGTAGACGTGATGTGACAGCAGGTCGCCGGCACCCTGGTCATACCAGCCCGAAGCGTGGTCAATCGGCCTGGTCGGGTCCCATTGGCTCACCTTTTCCGCGATCCGAGCCGCATCGAACTGTCCCCACCCCTCGTTGAAGGGAACCCATAGAGCAATCGACACCACCCCGCGCAAGTGCTCGATCATTTCCTTGAGTTCGTTTTCGAACGAGGCTCTGCCCTCCGCGTTGTCGCGGGCAAAGATCCGATATTTATCATCGGACATCTTCACCGGGACTACTGCCGGGACTTGGGTGACCGCCTTCGAATACTTTCCGCCCCCGTTAACGGCGTCTTGCCACACCAACATGCCCAGCCGGTCGCAGTGGTAGTACCAGCGCATCGGCTCAACCTTGATGTGCTTGCGAAGCATGTTGTAACCCATCGACTTCGCGAGCGCTACGTCATACTCAAGAGCCTCGTCCGAGGGCGCCGTATAGCCACCTTCAGGCCAATACCCCTGGTCCAACAGACCGACGTGCATGTAGGGCCGCCCGTTCAGCAACAGCGCCGATCGGCCGTCAGCCCGCTGTCCCACACCGAAGGAACGCATCCCGAAGTAGGACTTGACATGGTCCTGTCCCATCTGGACGTGGACGGGGTATAGGTAGGGCGCTTCCGGGGACCAAGGCTCGGTCTTCGGGAGAGTGATGCTGCGCGCGATTCCAATGGGAACTTCAACCTCAACCAGAGGCCTGGTTGCCTCCGTTGGATCTTCAAGCTGCTCATCGGAGCCGTCGTAAAGGCCGGGCTCAAACACGGTGACTCGTGCTGTCTGTCCTGGCATCGCTCCTGCCGCATCCAACTCGACCGTGACTGCCCCACCCTCAAAGTCTGGGGTGAACAGTGCACGCTCAATGTGAGCGTCTGGAACAACTTCGAGCCACACGCTCTGCCACATCCCAGACTGCGGGGTATACCAAATCCCACCGCGGCGGCTACTTTGCTTCCCCCTGGTCAACCACGACTCATCCGTCACATCCCGCACCGCTACGACCAGTTCATGAACGCCGTCCCGTGATTGTGTGAGTGCCTCGGTGATGTCCACATTTACCGGTAGATAGCCGCCAGTGTGGTAGCAAACGTCAACTCCGTTCACCCCTATTCGGCATGACTGGTCAACCGCGTCCAGATGCAAGATGACACGCTCACCAGGCCCTGGTTCCAGTCTAAAAGTTCGGCGATACCACAGGGTTTCATCACCGGTCAGTGTCCTTTCGACGCCGGAGAGAGGAAACTCTGGGGAGTACGGCACCTCAATCACCCCGTCCCACACCGAAGGAGTATCGGTGGGGTCCGCAACCGCCAATGGATCCGCGGCGTCCAAGCGGTCCGGCAAGGGCGTCAGCGCGTAATCCCATGAACCGTTCAGATTCACCCACTGGGCCCGCTTCAGTTGAGGACGAGGATGGTGAGGATACCGGGGATCCACAGAACTATCGGAACTCACTTGGACACTGCCTTTCCATTGCGTTCACACGCCTTTGTCAAACATCAAACCCATGAGATCAGAGTCGCCTTGCGGGCACCCGAGTCTTCTTAGACCCCATTGTCGAGCACCCTCACCCACTTTCGGAAATGCTCGTCCCACGGCATGTTGTACCCGCGTCGCGGGACTGCTGCCACATGGGACTGTGGCGGGGGTGGTTCTTAGCCGGTCATCGCTTGGAGGGTAGTGACATTGCCACCAAACCAGTCATGGCCCCAAACCAACAGGGTGCCTCGGGCCACCATCGATTTACTTGGCGGACACCTTCGCCATGCGGTATAGACGCACCACCGGGATGACGACGAACAGGACCACAACGGCACCGGCGATGAAGATCCAGGGCGTGGGGACTTGTTTGAGGACGCCGAGTTCCTCGTACGTCTCATTCGCATTACTTATGACCCGCGCGCCAATGAACGGGCCTACCACCATGGGGATGAGGACCACGAAGATCATGCGTAGTCCCTGAACCATTCCGACTCGGCTTGCGGGGGTCACGTCGCGGATGCTTGCTGCGATCGCCGCTGTTGAGATTAGGAATCCTGACATCATGATGGTGCCGGCGAGCATCACCCCGACCATGTCTCGAACAAAGAACATCGCTACCAAGCCGACAATCATGGTGAACGCTGCCGGAAGGATGACGTTCAGTTTCCCGAAGCGGTCAATCAGGCGACCACCGAGGACCGACGCCACTGACGCGAGCGTCAACACCACAGCCAAAATGATCGGATATGTGTCCAAACGCAAGAAGGCCTGCATGTAGATGATCAGGTACGGAATGAACACCTGGGAACCGATTCCTATTATGCTCGCGGCGGTCAGTAGCCAGTACAGGCGCGGGTACTGCCGGAATGTGGTGGGTCGCAGGCCGTAAAGGACGTCTTGAATGTAGTGCTTGTCCTTCTGCGGCGTGGGGTGGGATTCTTTCACGAAGAAGATCGCTGCGATTCCGATTAGGACGATAATGCCGCCAACCAAAATGAAGAACGTGTCCCATCGGCCGTCTTGCGTGAGGCCGTCCAGCAAACCGAACACGACTAGCATCGACAGCAGTGGCATCACGGCGAGGACCCCGTCAACGCGACCTCGGTTGGTCGGGTCGGTTGTGTCGGTGACCCACGCGTTGAAGGCTGCGTCGTTCGCGGTTGCCCCAAAGATCGACATGATGCAGTCAAGGACGATCACGGCAATGATCGCCAGCATCACAGCCTGCGCAGTCGGTGAGTGGCCGGGCACCACACCTACGCGAATCAGCCCGAATGCAGCGGTCGTGAGTCCCCAGAGGATGTACCCGATCACGATGAAGGGTTTCCGTCGCCCGACCCGGTCAGAAAGGGCACCCATAAACATTGCTGCCAGCGTCGCCGCAATCGCTGAGGAAGCAACGAGCGCAGCGATAACGTCTGGATTTTCCGTGATTGTGTTGTAGACGAACACGTTCAAATACATGTTCTCGATCGTCCAGGCGAGTTGCCCGACGAATCCGAGGGTGATGACGGAGATCCACGCTCGGAGCCCATACGGCGTTACCGGGCTGCCCGTTTCTTCAGTTCCGCGTGTTAGGTCAGCACCAGTTTTCCGCATCTGCGCGGCCAAATCGTCTTCTTGCACCCTGACAGTATAGTGCCGTTCCGGGTTCATTAGTGCAGGTCACAGTCTGGCCGGCATCGATGATCGCGCGGCATCCTCTGGGGCTTGAACTATCCGTGCGCCCTGTGAAACTGGCAG